>NZ_JBHUCX010000037.1:0-8987 GCF_042678105.1 Alicyclobacillus fodiniaquatilis | reverse complement strand
CATGGCACGCAATTCCGTCTTTGACACGGGGATCACTCTCCTCTTTGAGAAGATTATCCCGCGTGACGGAACCTATGACGAGGTGTCCTACGTTTGACGCTTACAGAGATACTGACACCTTCCTGATACATTCTTTTAACTTCCATTTTCTTGCTTATCTTCATTGTGGCATCTCCGCAACGAAGTATACGGTGCCGAAGATTCGACAGAGGGTAGGGAACTCATTCGAATGATTTTAGGGAATTTGCAGGTTCTTTCGTGATTTTGGTGATGATACATGTCGCGCGAGTAGGGTGGTCGACAAAATTTGTTGCCTTGTGGACGAGTTGGTTGCATAGCATGATGGATGGAAGCAGGGGAGTTCTCAACAACGCAAAGCTGGTTCTACCATACACCTATCTCTTTAGATTTTTTTCGGTTAACCAGCCTCTTCACTTGTCCATTACTCCAAGGTTCCGAAATGTCTGCAAGCACGGTATCGTCATCTTTGTGAATCCCTTGAACAAAATTTCGAAGTTGGCGAATACCAGATGCCATTGCTCGTTTTATTTCGTTGTCCATAGTGGCTCCATTCACTTCGGCAAAAGAGTTTCGTCAAGTAAGGCATGCACGTGTTCTTGTGGTTGGGTCAATAACTTTGTAGCCGCTCTTGAACTGACACGATGGCGTTGTACGATAGGATTTTCACCATGTGTCCGTGATCGTCGAAGCTCCGCAACATATTACGACAATGTTGAGTGAGAGCCGGTGTATCCATTTGCGCGAATTCGTTCAAGAATTACTGGGTACGAAAGAGATTCTTGTACTAGTTGCGCGACATACGGTCGATACGGATCCAACAAGGTACTGCTCGATGTTCGGCGGGTGACGGGGACTTCAGTCCACAAGATATACTTGTGAATTGTCTTCCGACTCAAACCAACTTCCCGTGCAATCGCGCGTATGATTAGTCCGTTGTTGTATAGCTGTTGGGCGTGTTGGAGGAGTTCCCATTTTGTCTGACGGCGTTGAAGTTTTTCTTGTTCTTTCTTGGTCGTTCTGAGTTCGACAAGCTTCAACTGGAACTGGCATTTCAATATGTTCGCGACCGACAACCGTTGTCTGCTAATGAACCGGTCCACTGTGTCTCCTAGGTTCTTTAGAATGTGCCAACGGTCGGCAATTTGGATGACACAAGGTAACCCTTGTCGTATCCCATCAGCGTATATGTCGATACGACACGACTCACGATGTGTACCCCGGATGTTTACGAAGCCGATTCGCTACACTAGATGAACTTCGGTCCGATAGTAAATCGACAAGTCGATGGTATTGTAAATCCACGATAATGGTGCATAACGCTGACCGCGCTTATAAGCCCAGTCATCGATGCCGATGACTGAAATGTCTTCATCATCAACTTCTCCTAAGGACATGCTTGGTAACTGGGATGTGAAACTAAGTTTTATCGTAGTGACGCCAAGCGTCAGTTACATTGTGAAATTAAACTTATGCATGGCATTTATTACTTACTACCAGTGGGTGTGATTGGCGAAGTACAACCACTGGATCGGAAGATGTTTGAGGAAGTAAGATTTCTCCTCTTATGCCGAATGAATTGGTAATCAGGGTGTTAGTAAGCAGTTGGGCTCCGATGTATTCTAGGCAGAAATTCTTCGGCATAATTGGGAAACTGAAGAGCTGTCGGAACGGCTTATCAAGGCTTTTGTGGTCAAGGAAAAAGAGGGCTAAATCTTCTGATTTTTAGCCAGGGCTCCGAAACTCGTGAACAAGCTGTACACATTCTGAATTATGAAATGAAAAATCGTGAACGGATCATCGTTGACCACATGGTCGAGTGTGTGATTCTGGATAAATTGTCAAGATGATACGAAGACCAATCATGTCGAATGACAAAGAGTTGCGGTGTTTGTTGTTGGAAAGGCACGGATGCGTGATATGGCATGCACTGGAGAGGATTGCGATTGCATGTGAGAACAAAAAGATGAATTGACGGATGGAACTCGCTCGATTCTAGTTGATGATAGTGGACGGTGTCGCTTTGGTTACTTGAGAGGTCAGCACCGAAATATAAGACGCATCAAGGGGGCTTTCCTTCCCATGGCAGTTTAGTGTTTTATTGCGCATTAAGTTTTGTTAGAACACAGTAAGTTGATTTTAGGTTGGTGATTTCATAGGCATTTTGTACCGTTTGAAATCAAGTATTAACAAAACATCTAAATGTTTTTTCAGAAAAGTGTCTATAAAAGAGACTTATCACTTCTTTCATATTCAAAAAATTTTTTGGGGATAATTTCACGAGGTAAGGTTTGACAGTCGGATTCTGTGGTGGTTCAATTGGATATAGATAGAAGTTTCGACTTAATCTTTTCTGTTAACCGTATATACAAATCTTCAGATTTAGTACGGATTAGTTCAGTGGATTTTTACAATTTAGGAGGTGTATATCATGGAGGCTTACAGTTATATCAGTCATCTTCACTGTCTAAGCTGTGATACAAGTTACGAAATTTTCAGCATTAACGAAAGATGTTCTTGCGGGGGACCACTCTTTGTTGAATACGATTATTCTGAGATTAAGAAACATGTTACTCCTGATATGCTAAGAGCTCGCCCCAGTACACTTTGGAGATATCATGAAATGTTGCCTGTTATGTCTCCGGGGAATGTAGTTTCATTGGATGAAAATATTACTCCAATTTTGAAGCTATCTAAATACGGCAAGAGATGCAATTTTGATACCCTCTTTATAAAAGATGAAGGTAGGCTTCCAACAGGAACTTTTAAAGCTCGAGGAGCCACTGTTGGCATCTCAAAAGCAAAAGAACTTGGTATAGACACAATAGCGATATCAAGTAATGGCAACGCGGGTGCTGCTTGGGCAGTATATGCTGCCCGAGCCGGAATAAAGGCAATTGTCGCAACACCACAAAATGCACCTAATGCTCCGAAGGCTGAATGTGTTCTATCAGGTGCGGATTTGTATTGCATTGATGGCACCATTGATGACGCAGGTGTGTTTCTCCAGAAATCATGCGCAAATCAAAATTTTTATAACGTCTCGACTTTCAACGAACCTTATCGATTAGAAGGAAAGAAGACCATGGGTTTAGAGATAGCGGAACAATTCAGTTGGTCATTACCGGATGTCATTGTGTATCCGACGGGTGGAGGTGCAGGAATTGTAGGTATATACAAGGCTTTTTCGGAGTTGAATAAATTGGGGTGGGTCACGAAGAAACTACCAAGATTGGTGGTTGTTCAGGCATCTGGTTGTGCCCCGATTGTACAGGCTTTTTTGCAGGGAGAAAAATCGACGGTGCCTTGGGAAAAGCCTAATACGGTTGCATTTGGTATGCGTGTACCTAAGCCCTTTGGGGATTTTCTTATACTTGACTTATTAGATCGAACTCAAGGCATTGCAATTAGTGTAACTGATGAAGACATCCAAGAAACGATTAGTTTATCGATGCAAGATGAGGGTGTCCATCTTTGTCCTGAAGGAGCTGCTGCACTGGCTGGGGTGAGGCAACTTTGTGAAACAGGATGGATAAATGAAGGTGAAAATGTATTGGTTGTTAATACTGGTTCGGGGTTGAAATATATAAATTAGGATTGTCAATGGTTCACTTGAAGTTTGAATAATCCTGTATAGGTTTTTGTGGCAATAGGTTATTGAATTCAAACTCAGGAGACGGTTGGATTGACGATTAAATTATTTTGTGTACCATATGCTGGCGGCTCTTCGGCGCTGTATAACAATTGGATAAAGCAATTGGCTCCGAGAATCGAGTGTATACCAATTGAGTTGTCTGGTCGTGGATTGAGATTTATTGAACCATTATATACATCTATCGAAGAAGCAGTTGATGATGTTTACACCAAAATTGCTGCACAGTTAGACAGCAGTCCATTTGCCATTTTTGGACATAGCATGGGTGCGGTAATTGGTTTCGAAGTTACTCACAGAATATGTCAGGTTGGACGGATTCCGCGACACTTGTTCGTGTCAGGTAGGAATGCGCCGCATTGTTCTATTACTTCAAGGCCAATTCATTTATTGAGTGACTCAGAATTTATGCAAGAGCTTGTGGAAATGGGTGGCACTGATAAGACAGTGTTAGAGCATGAGGAATTGGTGGATCTATTTTTGCCGATATTGAGATCGGATTTCGGAATTTCCCATAGTTATAAGTTTGTAAAAAAGAAGAGTAAGCTGTCTTGTGATATTTCGGTGTTTTATGGGAACCTAGAGCAAATGTCATTTGAAGATGGAATGGCCTGGAAGGAGCATTCCGAAGGTATGTGTCGTGTATTTAAGTTTTCAGGAAACCACTTTTTTATTAAGTCACAGGAAAAAGAAGTGCTGAATTGTGTACGAAAATTATTAACAGGGGGAATGGCGATATGAAAACACTCCAGGATGCGTTGATTCTTCGTAGCTCTGAGAATGAAAAAGGAATTGTGTTTGTGCACTCATCTCAAGAACGTTTCATTTCCTTTCAAAGCATTTTTCAACAGGCCATGCGAACCTTAGGAGCCCTCCAAAATGCTGGTGTAGAACCAGGGAACGAGGTAGTTTTTCAAATTGAAGATAATGAGTCATTCATTTGTGTATTCTGGGCTTGTATTTATGGTGGAATGATACCTGTGCCAGTTTCAATGGCAAGTCTCCCAGAGTATAAACGTAAACTTTTTCGAATCTGGGCACAATTAAAGAATCCGTATTTGGTAACGGATTTGAAACATGTAGATTCATTGAAGAAGTTTGTGGATTCAGAGATGATCTTTTCAAGAGAATGGAGCTCTATGAACTGTCGAGTCCTGTTAACAGACTCTTTATTAAAGGAGAATAATTGGATTCCTCAAGTGCATGTGGCGAGACCTTCAGATATTGCGTTTGTTCAATTTTCCTCTGGATCAACGGGTGATCCGAAAGGTGTTATGATTAGTCACGAAAACGTGATGTATAACATATCTGCGATAATTAAAGCAACCAAATATAACGAAAATGACATAGCCGTGAGTTGGATGCCACTAACGCATGATTTAGGGTTAGTAGGTTTTCATTTGACATTTATTATTGCAAATATGGATTTGTATTTATTAACATCTTCTTTATTTATGCTGAAGCCTGCTTTGTGGATGCAAGTTGTCTCTACACATAGAGCGACTGTGACGTGTTCTCCGAATTTTGGGTACAATTATTTTTGTCAGCATTTTGATTGTGAAAAAGCAGGAGACTTGGATCTGTCTACTCTAAGATTAATAATCAACGGAGCAGAACCAATTTCCCCAGACGTTGTCCGTAATTTTACAAATTTATTAGAGCCGTATGGTCTTAAACGGTCATCAATTTTTAATGTGTATGGTATGGCAGAAGCATCTTTGGGTGTTACCACCCCTCCTCTCGCTGAAGATATGATAGTTGTTTCTGTGAAACGCCAGGGTATAGGGATGGGAAAGAGCGTTTTCGAGACGGAAAATTCGGATGATTGCGCAGTGTTTGTAGATTTGGGATATCCTATAGATTACGTGAATGTGAGAATATGTGATGAAAATAATCAGATGTTGCCTGATATGGTGTATGGAGAGATACAAATATATGGAAAAAATGTAACGATAGGGTACTTGAATCAAGAAGAGAAAAATAGAAATGCGTTTTCCTCCGATGGTTGGTTGCGTACCGGAGATATGGGCTTTATGAGAGGTGGTCGTCTTGTTGTAACTGGCAGAATTAAGGATGTTCTCTTTGTTAATGGTCAGAATTTTTACGCACATGATGTGGAACGGGTTGTAGAATCTGTGGAGGGTATGGAACGCGGAGTAGCAGCGGTTGTCGGATGGACAGATTCAGAGAGTGGCAATGAAGTCATTGCTCTTTTCATTCAAACTCGAAACCACAAAAGTATGATTCAGAATACTTCATTGTTCAATCGAATTCAATCACAAGTAAACCAGATGTTTGGCTTTCGGTTCTCGGATATTATCCCAATACGACGCCTGCCTAAAACAACAAGTGGTAAAGTGCAAAGGTATGTACTTTCGGAACAGTACAGAAATGGGTTTTTTCATTCGATTTCCAGGGGGGTTATTACTCAGCAAACTGTTCTTAATGTTGAAGATATAAATGAAATCGAAATTTTACCATCAGAGGAAGAAAAAATATCTCGAATATGGGGAAACGTACTTAAAGTTCGGAAGGTAAGTCGATATGACAACTTTTTTGAAATGGGGGGTAACTCCTTAAAAGTTGCTGAACTCATTGCACAAATACAGACGGAGTTCAAGGTTGCAGTTCCTTTTCGACAAATATTTGATCATCCGCATTTTCATGAACTTGTTTCTTTTTTGCAAACAGCTACTCCGCGTGACAATCGATTCATTCCCAAGGTCTCCTCACCGGCAGATAGCTTTGAATTGTCATCCGCACAACATAGTATGTATGTCCTATATTGTATGGACCCGAAAAATACCATTTATAATTTGAACAGAGTTTTTGAAGTTGATGGTGAATTGAAATTAGACAGGTTGCAAACCGCTTTAAATAATCTCGTGAATCGACATGAGATTTTGCGAACATCATTCGTGGTTGAGAATGATGTTCCACGCCAAAAAATTTTGGATAAAGTTAATACAGTGCTAGAATTCTCGGAGTCAAGCGATACAAGCGATGTCGGTGTGGAGAAGTGGCTGGAGAGGTTTATTCGACCCTTTGATTTAGGTGAAGCTCCACTATTCCGTGTGGGTATCATGAAGATTGGAGAACGGCGACATATTTTAGCTTTTGATATACATCATATAGTTATCGATGCAAGTTCAGCTTCCATTTTTCTTCATGATTTGGAGGCTTTGTATGCTGGGACACAAATGGTTGCTAAACCATCACTAGAATACAAGGATTATGCTTTGTGGCAAAGGAATCGATTTAATGATGAAGTTTATGTAAAGCAAGAAGCTTACTGGCTTAAAGAACTGAGCGGAGAGCTTCCTGTACTGCAATTACCCTTGGATCATAAAAGACCTGCTGTACAAAGGTTTATCGGGGACTATGTTGATATAATTTTTGACTCATCATTGAAAATGAAAATAGATAAATTAGCCAAAGATAGTAGTTCGACGTTGTATATGGTTCTATTGGCTGCCTATCAGACACTTTTGTATCGATATACTGGCCAGGAGGATATTATAGTTGGCTCTCCGATTGTGTGTCGACCACATTCGGATTTGAAGGGAATAATGGGGATGTTTGCAAACACATTATTAATGCGGGGGTTTCCGAAAGGGGATAAATCCTTTGCGATTTTTTTGCAGGAAATGAAGGAAACGGCAATAAGAGCTTATGAGAATCAAGAGGTGCCGTTTGAGACACTGGTTTCGAAGATCGGAGGATCTCGGGATTCAGGACGTAATCCGTTATTTGATGTAATGCTAGTGGTGCATGATCTGAATTTTGATGAGTTGAAATTAGCGGATGTTCAAGTGACACGATATAACAAACGATTATTTAATTCGAAGTTTGATCTGACAATTGAAGTTGCTGAGTATAAATCAGATCTTCGTTGCCGATTTGAATATAACTCTGAGTTATTTAAGAGGGAAAGTATAGAACGTTGGACAGCTCATTGGCTGCAACTGTTGGAGCAAGTGGTGGAGGAGCCGGAAGTATGTCTAGGTGAGATAAATTTGTTGCCGGAGTCGGAGAAGCGGCAAGTGTTAGTGGAGTTTAATGATACAGGCAAGGAGTATGAGAAGGACAAGACGATTCACGAGCTGTTTGAGGAGCAAGTGGAGCGGACACCAGAAGCGGTGGCGGTGGTGTATGAAGGGGAGGAACTGACATATAGGGAGTTAAATGCGAAAGCGAATCAGTTGGCGCGTTACTTGCGTAGGCTTGGGGTCAGGGAAAACGATTTAATTGGGATAGGTGCAGAGCGGTCCTTAGAACTAATTGTTGGACTGCTTGGTATTTTAAAGGCAGGTGGTGCTTATGTACCGTTTGACATGACATATCCCGATGAACGGTTAGCCTATATGTTTGCGGACACCGGAGTTAAATTTGTTGTGACTGTTGGGGATACGGCGAGAAAATGCACTCAGTTTGTTTCTAGTGTAGTTAATTTAGATAATGATGCAGTACTGATTGCTATGGAAAATATCGAAAATTTATCTGCTTCATCTATACCTCGACTGGCATATATTAACTATACTTCTGGTTCGACTGGAATACCTAAGGGTGTCTGTATACCTCATCTGGCTGTTCTTCGGCTTGTTCAAAACGATTTTGCACGATTTGATGAAAATGAGATATTTCTTCACTATTCTAATCTGTCATTCGACGCGGCTACTTTTGAGGTGTGGGGCGCACTTTTATGTGGTGCGAAGTTGATTGTAATGAAGGCTGCGGTAACTTCAGTTGAGCTATTGATGGAGACAATTACATTGAATGGAGTGACAACTCTTTGGGTGACATCTCAGTTGTTTAATATTATGGCGGAACAAGGGATTGATGGGTTCGGTGTTGTTCATCAATTAATTGTGGGGGGAGACGTGGTCTCCCCCCTATACGTTCAAAAAGTCTATGAACGTTATTCGGAAATCGAGTTGATTAATGGTTATGGTCCAACCGAAAACACAACTTTTAGTTGTTATTTTTCTATTCCTCGGAATTGGGGGATTAAGGAGCTACCGATTGGTCGACCTGTTAAAAATACTAAAGTTTATGTTTTGGATCCATGGGACCAGTTAGTGCCAATCGGAGTACCAGGGGAATTATGTGTCAGTGGAGCGGGACTTGCCCGTGGTTATCTGAATCAACCTGAACTGACGGCGGAGAAGTTTGTAGAGAATCCGTTTGAGCCAGGGGAGAGGATGTATCGAACAGGGGACTTGGCCCGTTGGTTGCCAGACGGAAACTTGGAGTATTTGGGACGGATAGATCAGCAGGTCAAGATCCGTGGATTCCGGATTGAACTGGGAGAAATCGA
>NZ_JBHUCX010000036.1:0-9814 GCF_042678105.1 Alicyclobacillus fodiniaquatilis | reverse complement strand
TTGATTTGTCAAGTCGGGCTCAGCAACATGGGGGCAAGCGAACAGACCTCGGGCACAGAACCGTTGGTGGTTCAATGAAAACCAAATGCCGAGAGGCTATTAAAAAAAGCGGAGGCGTTGTTCCCATAAGTTATCGAACCTTAGGGAATACCGGGCTCGCCATAGCTAGGCATGGATCAGCGGTTTAGCTGAGTACCAAAATCACTGGGGGAAGTGAGCTTACTTGAAAAAGATTATTTGCGTAGAACCGAATCAGTTTGCAATGACAAATGTAACAATGCCTGATGTAAAACCTGGAGAGGCTCTGATTCGGATACGGAGAATTGGTATTTGCGGGACCGATATTCACGCGTATCACGGGAATCAGCCGTTTTTTACTTATCCACGCGTACTTGGCCACGAACTATCTGGCACTATTGAAATGATAGGGAGCGGTGAGGGAAACTTAAGCATTGGTGATCAGGTCTCCGTAATTCCATATCTTCATTGTGGAATCTGTGTTGCATGCCGCAAAGGAAAGACCAACTGCTGTACAAATATAAAGGTGATTGGCGTGCATGTAGACGGCGGATTGGCAGAGTTTATTTCCATGCCGACCAATCACTTGATACGGACAAACGGGCTCTCTATTGAGCAATCTGCTGTGATCGAACCACTGGGCATCGGGGCGCACGCGGTCCGAAGATCTGGTGTTTGTAGTGGAGATACGGTCCTGGTGGTCGGTGGAGGTCCCATCGGTCTTGGCGTCATGGCTTTTGCGAAGCTGAGAGGGGCGCACGTGATTGCCATGGACATCAACGAAGAGCGATTGGCGTTCTGCACTTCGTGGGCGGATGTGGATGCCACCATCGACGCGCGTATTCACCCTGAGGAGGAACTTTCACGATTGACAGATGGCGAATTTCCTACTGTGGTGTTTGATGCAACAGGGAATGCCATATCTATGTCAGCTTCTGTTCAGTACGTTGCACACGGTGGAACGCTGGTTTATGTGGGTCTGGTTAAAGGAGACGTTTGTTTCTCTGATCCAGAATTGCACAAACGTGAATTGACGTTGATGGGTAGTCGCAACGCGACGTTAGAGGATTTCAATGCAGTGCGCAGTGCGATGGAGAATGGGCTACTCGATGTGAATGGGTATGTAACTCATCGAATTAAATTTAATCATGTCATGAACGAGTTTGAGGCGTTGACTAAACCGGAAGCTAAGGTAGTAAAGGCCATGATAGAACTAGAGTAGGTGGAGCCTTTACGCGATATGTTATCGGCTTTTCCACCGCCGTCATATGGTAGTGGGCATGTATGAGAGCTGAGAGTGTGTATTGGCCTTGAGGTCCGTATGGAATGGGAAAGAAAGGATTCATGTGGAGACAATATTGAGGGATCTGTAACTGGAACACTGACAATTAAAGCAAAATTGATTGGTAACGAGATAATTCATATAGTATCCATGGAATTTGAATTGCAAAACACAACCAATATTTTTCGAGCTGAACTTGAATTGGACGATGCTGCAAAATAATGGGATAATTTAATCCCAATCTTTACGAGTTGGGGTATCGCCACATGCCCATCAAGGTAAGCATTCGCGGATAAACCGATTTCTTGGGAAGTTACACAATACTTACTCACAAGATTAAATATCCCATCATAGGGTGTGTCCACTCAAGCGAAGTGGACTACCTTTTCGTACCTTATGCAGCGCGACGATCTTTCTACTTGCGTTCGTAAATGACACCCAATATATCAAACACCGTTTTCTTCTTATATCGATGAGATTTCCGACCGTTCTTTTGAATCATCTGATAAAGTCGGCTGAGTACGTCTCGTACGTCGTCCGGTGTTTGACACAAATCCTTCGAAGTCTCAAGATATAACCAGAAGCGGATCCGTTGTACGTCTCGACTTAGTTCCCAAACCCGTTTCCTGCGTATATATTAGGGCCTGCTGAATGAATTAAAAATCCAGTCGTAGCAAGGGATTTGAGTGTGATCTGTCGAATAGAAGTGTATGGATTTTGAGCGGAGTGAGCAAAAAAACGTGCACTTGGAGGAAGGACATTGTACGCGAATCATCTGGATCAACAGATACTTCCAGGAGACTTTTTTCTGCCGTTTGGTGGTCGACTCAACGAAAACAATCGCTGGGTTCAGCTTTCGTATCTCATCCCATGGCGACGTGTAGAAGAGGCATACAGCAAGCACTTCAGCAAAGATCTTCGAGGTGGACGGGCCGTGTCCGTTCGGATGGCGCTTGGCGCGCTTATGATTCAGGAACGTGAAGGCTTTTCAGATCGACACTTGGTTCAGCACATCACAGAAAACCCGTATTTGCAATATTTCATTGGCTTGGAAGCATATCAAGAAGACTCGCCTTTTGATCCTTCTCTTCTAGTCTACTTCCGTAAACGACTTGGCCCGGATGTCATCAACCAAGTGAACGAGTGGATTGTGCAGGCTGGGCGCCAAGAAAAAGAAGATGGAAACGACGATGAACATAAGAACGGACCTCCTACATCTCCAGAGAGCGATGCAAATGGTGGTGCACAAGCGAAGCCTCAAGCGCTGCGAACCCATCAAGGGAAGCTCATCTTGGATGCGACCTGTGCACCAGCAGATGTTGCGTACCCAACTGACCTGTCGCTGTTAAACGCGGCACGCGAGAAACTAGAGAATATCATCGACACGCTCCATGCACCACATAAAGGGAACATGAAGAAGCCTAGAGACCGACGGCGTCAAGCACGCCGCGACTATCTGAGAACGGCGAGGAATCGCAAGGCGGTTGGGCGGCAATTGCGCTATGTGGCGCGGGACTTGAAATTCATTGAACAACTTGTACAGTGCACGCCGTTAACAGCACTTTCACGGCGACAATATCGAGAACTTCTGGTCATTGGCGAACTGCATCGCCAGCAACGAGAAATGTATCGCTCTCGCAGCCATCGGGTGGATGACAGAATAGTGAGCATCGCCCAGCCCAACGTCCGACCGATTGTGCGTGGAAAGGCAAAAGCGAACGTGGAGTTCGGTGCAAAAATAGCGATCAGTGTCGTCGAAGGATATGCCTTGATGGAGAAGACGAGCTGGGATAGTTTCAACGAGGGCACAACACTGATAGAGTCGGTGGAACGATATAAGGAACGCTTCGGATGCTATCCAGAAGCGATTCTGGCAGACAAAATCTATCGAACACGGGACAATCACAGGTACTGCAGGGAACACGCAATCCGGTTGAGTGGCCCGAAACTTGGGAGACCGCCAAAACAAGTGGATCGAGCACAAAAGAAACTGGAACGGAAGGACATGAGCGAGCGAAACGCAGTGGAGGGAAAATTCGGCGAAGGCAAGCGAGTCTATGGGCTTGGCTTAATTCGAACACGTCTTCGTCAAACAAGCGAGACCGTGATAGCTCTCCAGCTGCTGGTCATGAATCTGGAGAAGAGGCTGCGGCTTCTTTTTTGGCTTATCTTCGGAGAACTTCTTGACATGAATTTCGATACGATCGAGGCTGCGTCATAAATCATTCAGCAGCCCCTACATTAGCTATGATAACTACTTCACGCCACAACTCAAATTCATAGGAGGTTTGTGAGATGGACTATACATATCTAGGGAGAACTGGATTGCGTGTTAGCCGCTTATGCCTTGGGACGATGAACTTTGGCCCCGAGACGGAGGAGAAGGACGCGTTCCGCATTATGGATGCAGCGCTCGACGCTGGTATCAACTTCTTCGATACAGCCAACGTATACGGCTGGGAACGAAAAGGTTGGACCGAGGAGATCATCGGTCGTTGGTTCGCACAAGGCGGTAGCCGTCGCGAGCGTGTCGTGCTGGCAACCAAAGTGTACGGCGATATGGATCCCAACGATGGACCGAACAACCGTGGTGGACTGTCCGCCTACAAAATTCGGCGTCACTTGGATGCTTCCCTGAAGCGCCTCCAAACTGATCACGTTGAACTCTATCAAATGCACCACGTTGACCGCAATGCCACCTGGGATGAGCTGTGGGGAGCATTTGAAGTGGCGGTGAACCAAGGTAAAATTGGGTACGTTGGCGCTAGCAACTTTGCTGGGTGGCACCTCGCAATCGCACAAGCGGCCGCGAAAGAGCACAATTTCCTCGGCCTCGTCTCTGAGCAACATCAGTACCACCTTTTGTGCCGTTTGCCCGAATTGGAAGTGCTCCCAGCAGCAGAAGGACTTGGACTTGGGGTCATTCCTTGGAGTCCGCTCGCTGGCGGATTGCTTGGCAGAAACGCGCTAACCAAAACTGGACAACGCAGCGCTCGGGCACAAGAAACTGTCGAGAAGAACCGTGCCGCGTTGGAAGCATTCGATAAGTTGTGCAAAGAGATCGGTGAGCCACAAGATGTGGTGGCCTTAGCTTGGTTGTTAGAAAATCCGGCTGTCACCGCCCCCATCATCGGACCGAGAACCTTAGAGCAGTTGAACGATAATCTTCACACCTTGGAAGTCAAACTAGACGAAGCCGTAATGCAACGGTTGCACGAAATCTTCCCAGGACCAGGGAAACCCGCTCCGGAAGCGTACTCTTGGTAAGTCATTGATTACGACCGTATGTTGACGGTTCTGAGGGAGTGAGGATACCGCGAGGTGCCTAAGATACCCGGCTGTTTTAATTCAAGAAGATGAAGTAGAGTAAAGGGCTGGGTACCCCAGCCCTTTACTCTACTCAGACAGTCTTATTGCGCATTTGCTCCTTTTAGCGATACAAGAGCGCGTAATATTTCGTTTTCTGATCATCCCCTTTGCTCAGGTTATCCTAGATATGAGAACGTACGTTTGGTAAGATAAATAGAAGCAAACGTTCGGGAGGATGACTCATGAAGCAAAAGACATTGAACCTGCTGGAAATTCAACGCCGCTTCTCTACCGAAGAGGCGTGCCGTGAACACTTATTTCAGATCCGCTGGCCCGAAGGTTTCCAGTGCCCTAAGTGTGACCACCACCAGGCCTATGTAATCACGGATCGTCATCTGCATCAGTGCGCGAATTGTCATCACCAGGTGTCTGTGACCGCAGGTACCATCTTTCATAAGACGCACACATCTTTAGTCAAATGGTTCTTGGCAATCTATCTCGTCTCTCATGATAAACGGGGCGTATCCGCTTCCTTCCTGGCTCGTGAACTAGACCTTGGGTACAAGACCGCTTGGCTCCTGCTACATAAGATTCGGAAGGCCATGCGTGATCGCGATGCAAAGTACCAGTTGGCGGGCATTGTCGAGCTTGATGAAGCGTTTTTTGGCGCACCTAAAGAGGGTGGAAAACGCGGTCGAGGAACAGAGAAAGCCATGGTCCTCGTAGCCCTCACTTTGACTCAAGCTGGTCATCCTGAGTACGTAAAATTTCGAGTCATCCCGAACGTGAAAAGTGAAACCTTGATCGCGTTTGCCAAAGAAGAAGTTACGTCAGGTTCAACCATCGTCAGCGATGACTATCGTTCGTATAAGCAGTTGGCCAGCAACGGTTATGCACACGATGCCAAGAAGTTCGATCCGCTTCAAAATCCAGATCACTTGAAATGGATTCACACCATCATCGGTAACGCCAAGGCGTATATTGCGGGCACCTATCATGGCCTCAACCCCAAATACCTAGAGACATATCTGGATGAATTCGGGTACCGATTTAATCGACGCCATTTTGTAGGCGAATGGTTCGACAGATTGCTAGCTGCTTCCACTTCTGCAAAAACGATCACATTAGCTGAGCTAAAGGGATGATCAGATTTCGTTTAAAACGGTAATCTTTTTCTTAATATCCGAATCTGTCCTCGATGATTCAATTCATCTTCAAAAACGTGAAACCACGCAAAATAATTATTCGCTTTAGTCTCTGTGTTTAAGGGAAACTCCTCCGACAACCAATCATCATTCTTTTGTTGCAAGCCCTCTAGAGTCCTAGTACGAACCTCATTGAGGCACGCCAATTGTTCGTCAAGGCTGTAACCGCGAAGGATTAAGTTCCCCGCTGGTCCCAGTTCTAGCGCCGGGCCCCATCTCTCCATTTCTGCTTTAGTCATGGTTCTACGTTCAATGGTTGTAATATAATAAAATGTTTCGATGCTCGCGATGTGGCGAAGTAATGAGTTTATCGAGTTTGCATCGTCATCCTGTCTATAGTCAAGTTGCTTGGTTGTTAATTCCTGGACTTCCCAAGTTGTAGTCTGCCTAACATAATTCATCATCGAAACCAATCGGCCAATTTGTGGGGTAAACCCCGGAACGTCAGTGATCTTAGAGGTTCGTATCTGACAACATGACCACCTCGCGATATAAGTGCAGCAAAGCCAACAAAGGAACGAAGCCGCACAAGCCGATATCTTTTGGCGAACGCTTCGGGTGCTACGCAAGGAAAAAGGCATGACCCAAGAATAACTTGGCGAACTGTCTCGGCTACATACGTACTATATAGGTCAAGTCCAGCGTGGCCAGAAAAATCTGACCATAGAAAGCCTCGAAAAAGTGGCTATTCGGTAGGGTGATGAATGTATGTAAGTTTGTGGTTAACCGACATAATCCATTTTCATTTTAGGGTTCGCCGGCCTTTTTTCTTTTTACTATATTGGGATTGAAGTAACTGCGCGTACTGCCCTCCTCTTTCCTTTGCAACAGCTCGGATGTGGCCAGAGCGCTTTAATGAAAGATCGGCGAATTCGCTTTGCATTTTTTTGTAACTCTCGAATCGATCAGAATCTAGTTCCCCTCGAAATACTGCATCTTTAACAGCACACCTAGGCTCATCACGATGTAGACAATCTTTGTAGTAGCATCCTAGAGCAATTTCTTCGATATCCTGATAAGTTTGGTTTAACCCATCACTCGCTTCCCATAATTGGATTTCACGCATTCCGGGAGTGTCTATAATTAAACCGCCGTTGGGCAAAATCATCAATTCCCGATGAGTAGTAGTATGCCTTCCCTTATCATCATCTTGTCGAATGTCATTCACTCTCTGAGCTTGTTCTCCCATTAGACAATTAACAAGTGTAGATTTGCCAACACCAGATGACCCTAATAGTGCAATAGTACTTCCAGTTCTCAGATAACGGGACAGGCTTTCTATACCATCATGGGTAATTGAACTAATAATGTGAACGGATACACCTCGCGCTACACGTTGAGCTGCCGCCACTTTAGCAGCCATGTCTGTGCAAAGATCCGCCTTCGTTAGGACAATTACAGGTTGTGCTCCACTGTCCCAAGACACAACTAAACCTCTTTCAAGCCTTCGTTCATTAAACTCGTTGTTTAAAGAACTAAGGAGAAATACGAAATCTATGTTAGCTGCAACAATTTGCTCGTATACTTTGTTACCAGAAACCTTACGGGAAAGTTTACTCATTCTGGATAAGAACCCGTGGATAATGGCCTTTTTTTCGTGTTCGATTATTTTCACAAGTACCCAATCACCAACAGCAGGGAACAGATCGCGACGTTCTAACACCAGTCCATCGTGCCTAATTTTCCCGGAGACTTCCGCGTGTAACTCGCCGTGAATCGTCATTACCTTATACAGGTGTTTATGTTCTGACACAATTCTACCAACACAGAAACCCTGTTCTTTGAAAATTGAGAATTCTTCTTCCCGGATTGAATTCCAGCCCCAGTGCACCAGATCCAAATTCAGATTGGCTCCCTCCTGTTTACCAACTGTGGTTCTTCCATGATACCTCATGATAGCGTCCAATGACACAACTTAGAGTTAAAGAATTAGTATCCATGTAAATTTAGGTGCACTAATACAAGCAATTGTTTTAATTGGAATCCAGCATAATATTCCTAAGACCCCGAAAAATTCTGCATCTGATGAATTAGCGTGACCTTGGCTCACCATGATCACTATCTAACAGTTTCATTAATATATGGCATCAACTAATAAAACGTGTTAGGACAAAGAACTGTTTGGCAGACTTAGCCTGCAATCCCCAATCACCATGTGGCCACGAAGAACAATTTGCATGTTTTGCGATGCCATCTTTATACATCGCCACCGCTACATTCTAGAGGTGGGAATTCAAAGATCTAATGCCCACCATCATCCTGCAAAATACACTCTGGAAAGCGGATTACTTAACGACTAAAGACCATACAGCAGCTTTGCCGTTCCCCTCGACCTTGCTCAATCCATCGTTATATTACATTAATAGAGCAAAATTACATACAATCCATTCCTACCGTTCGTTTTAAGGAGCCTTAGAAGAGTTGGAGGACCTATGATACCTCCAAGCATATAAAGTGCCACAGAACCTTTATTCCATATTCCACCGCCCATTCCTATTTTAAATGTCTACTTTAATCGTCCATAAATTAAAACGTATGAATAATCATTCTTGATCATCCAATGCGTAAAGTAGCATCTCCATCAGATGATAGAACCAAACTGTCCGATCTGTGTGTATCTTCATTATAAGTCGTACACATGATGATATATCCAACAAATATAAATAGTTTCTATTTCTATCATAATGATTTGTATATGGTGATATGTAAGATAATATAATTGTGTATGAAATCGGTGAAACTATGATTTTAGATAACATAAACAACATCCGATAATAGAACAGTATCGGATGTAATCGTCCAAATTAAATTTGGAATATCATCTCCTGAAATGTGCATCAAAATGATAGAATCATATCTATACCGTGAAAAGGTGGTTGTATTTGTCATGAGTGGTCCAATGTCAAAAATCACACAAAAGAATCAAATCACAATCCCAACCTCCATTCGTAAAGCGCTTGGGACAAATCCTGGCGATCGCGTTGTTTTTCGGGTAAATGATGAAGGGGAGGTCATTCTGCGTGCGATTAAGCAAGTTTCGCCTGATGCATTGTATGGCGCATTGCATCGTCCGGAAAATGAATATATGCCAATGGACAAATTAAGGGACCAGATTTCAGAAGAACTGACAGAGAAATATCGTGGCGCAAAGGAAGAGATGGAATGAAACAACGTATGTTAGATACCCATGTCATCTTGAGGTACATTTTGCGCGATCACGACCAACTTTCTCCACAAGCAAGGGATCTTTTTGTAAATGCGGCGAAAGGAGAAATTGAGCTCCTTTTAGACCCGGTCGTCATTGCTGAGTGCTGTGCTGTGTTATCTGGGAAAATCTATGGGTATGCGAAACGAGATGTGGCCGGTGTACTTGGTCAGATTGTGATGATGGAGGGGGTTTTTGCAGCGGATCCCGTTATCCTCTCTGAGGCACTGGAGTTTTATGCGAAACACAATCTCGATTTTACAGATGCCTACCTGGCAATGACCGCGAGAGGGAAAGGCGTTACAGTGGTGGATTTTGACCATGATTTTAGCCGTGCGTCCCCCGATGCATCCGTGAACGTCTGATCGAGAACTGTGATGAATCGCGCCAATGATGCGCTGATAAGGGCAAGCTGAAACAAATCGGAAACTTGTTCATGTCTGTTTTGAGAGGGAAGTGGATGTAGGATGACAGAAGTGCTCTCCCATTCCTATTCGTTATCCATAGACCAGCGTGAGAGATTGAATCAACAAATCAAACATTACATCACGCAATCACAGGCGGAAAATACTCGACGCGGTTACCAAAGTGACTGGCGTCACTTTTTAAATTGGTGTAAAGCACAATCTGTCAGGCATCTGCCTTGTTCCCCAGAAACGGTTGCGTACTATTTGTCGTACTTGGCTGATCAGGGATATAAAGTCAGCACATTGCAACGCCGAATCAGTTCCATCTCGATGGCTCACAAGACATCTGGCTATCCATCTCCGACGGAAGATCCAGGCCTTCGAACGG
>NZ_JBHUCX010000035.1:242499-309656 GCF_042678105.1 Alicyclobacillus fodiniaquatilis | reverse complement strand
CGCCACGCGCTGTCTACCATTTCGTCTTAATTTTCCGCAAACGGTGTGGCGGTGCTATGCACAAATTGGCCGCGATTCTTTGCACTTTTCACTTGCGAAAAACAGTAGTGCGTGCTGGAACTTTCACATGCATGAATGAAGGAAGAGTATCGAATTCGTTACCCTAGGTGGGTGGATTTTGAAGAGCCTAGCAATTTAATTTTGACCAATGATTTGGACTCGCATTGGTCTTGTAAGATAGGGGAACAAGTCAAAGGCTATAAGATCAATTATTTTTATGATTTCAGCAAAGTATATCGAATAAATGAGTCCGCATTAACACCAGTGGGAATGGATGTGTCTTTATGTAAGGGTAGATGTTGGGATAATCATGTTGCAGTATTCAACGGTTTGTACAACAAACAATCGGCAAACATTAATAATCTTCTTGGGATTTCCAGAGAAAACTACACTGATAAATATGCCTTAAGTACGCTCCTCCAATTAATTTCCTACTATAAAGCCATTGATTTCAGATCATTGACCGATGAACAGAAGATCGGGTTATGGGTCATTGATTCAGCCTATCTCGGCCATTATAAAAAGGCCTTCCAAAAGACACACAACGAGTTTATTGAGATTCTGGAATTACAGGAGTTAGCAACAGTGTTAGATAAGTATCGCTTAATTGACTTTGAACGATTTAAACTTACCTACAACACTAATGGTGAAATATGGATAACAAGCGACGGGACTCTTGAAACGGATATAGATCTTGATGGACTGCAAAAGATCTATTTAAACGTAGATTTGTCATTGCCTACAGAGAAGTTTTCCTTGTTTAAGGAATATGGGGAACCTGTAGAATTGGACGTTTCTAAACGAGCAATCTACCGTCCAAAGGGGACAATTGTATCAATTGCATATACCAGAAAGAATATAGTTAAATACACCCCAGCCGTCGTGTAAATACGGCGGGGTCATATAGGAATACTACAGTTCACCATTTAAAGCCGACTATTTGTATTAGCATTTTGTTAACAGAATTTGATGCAGAAATGGAGTGATTACAGTTGGAGGTTCGTATTGATAAATTACACATTGTAGCGCGGTTTAACTATCGGCAGACACGAGCAATGTTCAAGTCAATTCAGTTTACGGGAGGGAATAATAACTATAAGTATACGAAATGGAGAAATAAGGGACAGACTTATTACGCGATTCTGTACCTTCCAGAGAATCTATACGTCAGACGATATTACAACGTCATGGTGATGATGGAATACGAGACACTAAAGGATATACCCGACGCTATCAAAACGATAATGCGTATCCAAGGTGTTGATTGGAGAATTAAGCGTATTGATCTGGCTTATGATTCACCCACGCCAGTAGGACGCTCGATGCCATTGATTACGGGAAATACAAAAGTAAAGCAAGCGAAAGAAAATGGGAAGAAGATTAAGGGATCTAAAACGTATTACATAGGCTCCATGAGAAGTCGAGCAAGGGCATGCTGCTACGATAAAGCTAAGGAATTGCTTGAAAATCACCAAGTACAATATGCAGGTGATTTAACAAGGTTTGAGATACGATTAAAACCTAAGTTATCAGAAGCAAGCCTGTACGATGTTCGTTGGTTAGAGATGCTGTTGGACAAGTTCATATGGATTCCCGACATGTATGCTTTGAACTTACGAAAAGTGGAATTGGATATTCTAAAAAAGATAGTACGAAGGATAAATTTCAACTGGAAAGGCATAAAAAATAAACAAAGGAAAGCCCTGCAATCGGTGATTGTAGAGCATAAGATAGATTTCTGGAAGATATTCAATGAACACAAGGTTGAATTGATGGAGTGGCTGTGGTTCGCAATGTTCGATCTAGAAGTGACAGGCTAGTACGTGCTACGAGTCGTTGTGAGCGTTTGACTCCTATCAGCATTTCCTCCCCTAGTGGGATATCCATCGACTGTTAGAAGGCAATCTGACGCGTCTGGTAACGGGGGATGAGGGGGACTCAGGCAAACGTATTTCATTTTACGAGTGAATAATATTTATCACTTCGGTGTCGTTGCTATATTTTGTTGTATTTTTTGGTTTATTCATGCATATTGAACGAGCCACAATTGTATCATCGAGTGTCAATAAGGTAAGGAATATTAGACAATTTGCGAAAGACATTTCGAGTGGATTTAACATTAAATTGGGATTTTATCTCACTGTTAAATGTATTCAATTAAAACCAAGTGGAATTCTACATAACATGCGTATTATACTCGGTGCTGGAATCGTTTGAAGTTTGAAGTTTGCGTCGTAGACGAGGACTGATTGTTTATTGCTAGAGCCACGTTACAAGGACAGCATCCATGTGGCGCTGCCCTTTGTTTTGTTGGTAGATTCACCGCTACCATATAGATGATAATTAGATGCAACGTGCAAGAAAATCAACAAATAGAAGGTACTTTGCGGGCGCTTGATCAAGATAACACAGCGAATTGACGAACAGGCATGGGTCTTTGTTACTTCATCACAATGATTGCGAATGAGCCATTATATCGTTATTTATTCGGGCTTCTAAGGCAGCAGTTCTTCTATAATTACCTTTATTACGATCTAGTCGATATGCTTCCCTTCCGATGTTAAGAGCCTTAGCCCTAATCAGTGCATATCTAGGGTCTTTAGGAGAAAGCATAGACAATTTCTGTAATAGGGATTGATACTCTTCCATTTTCGCTTTCGATGGTTTGGTTCTAACCATCATAATGATTCCAATAATTGCAGCGATAAAACTGAAAAACAATTCTGCGATGTCAGTACCGTCCAACAACATAACCTCCCTTATTTTTAAACACCACTTGATTATACGGCAATATCATAAATCTCCCATAGTTCATTCTCACATCTATTGACAGGAATGTTTGGTTGCCAAAGTGTTATAACTTTTAAGTATTGACACCTATTTGGCGATGCAGTAATATCAAGGTATCTGGCGGTGTCATAACTTGGCGTCATAAATAACAGGAGAATATTGATATGAAATTAGGGTATGCACGAGTCTCTACGGTATCTCAGGATTTAGAATCGCAAATGAAGACATTGGACAATGAGGGTTGCGACGAAATATATGCTGAAAAGTTTACAGGCACGAAAGTAGATCGCCCAAAATTCCAAGAAGTGCTGTCAAAGTTACAAGTGGGTGACACATTGGTTGTCACTAAGTTAGATCGTTTCGCTCGTTCCACAGTCGATGCTATCAATACGGTAAAGATATTGTTTGAGCGTGGTATCAAAGTACATGTACTGAATATGGGGCTTGTCGAGGATACGCCAACGGGCAGATTGATTCTGACGATAATGAGCGGATTTGCTGAATTTGAACGTGACATGATTGTGGAGCGAACCCAAGAAGGTAAGGCAATTGCCAGACAACGTGATGACTTCCGAGAAGGACGACCAAACAAATACACCAAGAAGCAAATGGATCATGCTTTGGGTTTGCTAGATACACACTCGTACAAACAAGTTGAGGGCTTGACTGGTATATCAAAATCTACGCTGATCCGTGCCAAGAAGAAAAATGGGTAATGCTAGCAAAAATAAAGCGCAGCGAGGGTAGGGATGTCGCCTTTGTTTACTAATCCTCCCTGCCCTGTGGGGCAGGCACAACGTGATGATGAAATATAGTGCCAGACAGCTATTTTCCTATCAATAAAATCTGAGTTTGAACCTTCTAATGGCTCTTACAAGCTTTTTGCTTCATTTTCTTATTTTGGATTTTTTCTTGCTGTTTACAAAAATAAAACGGATGAGAGGAGGGTGAAGGCTTGATACAGACATATAGCGGTTACGTTGTAGGAAACAGAGGGAAAATAACCCTTGGGGGATATTTTACATCGGTGCGTTCGGAGCTTTTTCGTCGTGCTGCAGTAGCTGACAGATTTCCCAAATCCACTTCAAGTTTCGAATGACAAGGGCGAAAATAACACTGACTGACAAAGTACCTGACAGTCAGTTATTTTTAGAATCTTCGAAAAGCACCTCAGCTTCTGAGATCATTGTGCTTGCCCTGACACCTAATTCAATTGCAAGTTTACTCACAACTTTCATTGATGGACTCTGTATTCCACGTTCTAAAAGACTAATGAATGATCGATCAAGCTCGCATCGAAATGCAAGTTCCTCTTGAGAAATGCCCAGTTGCTTCCTATATTTCCTCAGAACGATTCCGAATGCCTGTTCTTCAGTCACAATTATCCCCTCTACTTAATGGTCAGAGAGGTTGTCTTACAATTCCACGGATTTAAATCCGAATTTCGAGCGCGATGTGCTAAAATACGGTTGTCATAAACATTATTGTCATATAGAAGTGAAGGGTGATTGGCATGAGCGTCAAACAAGTAGGTTCGAATTCAACAGGAAAAGCGTCGAAGAAAAAGCGTAAAGGTAAATTGATGGTTGTTTTGGTCATCCTTTTTTTTATTTTGATTGCGCTTGGGGTTTTTGGTGGGTACATAGTATTTCAATATCAGCAAAATAATAGCGTTTCAAGAGTGCCAACCGTAAAATCTGGATCACAGCCAGTCGACTCGGATTTGACAAACGATCTATCAGATCACTCGCTTTCCATTCAAAAAATCACTTATGCATACTCCTATTATGGAACGTTTGGAGATTTGATTATGTCTGTATATTTAATAGTTGATAATTCGGGAGATCAAATTAAGGAAATAAAGGCCAGTGATTTCTATCTATATGGTCAGACAGATAACAATAAGAATATTAAGTTTACTCCCTTTTTGGTTTTTTCCGCTAACGATGATCTAGCAGTTGGAACCGATCCGAAAGAAACAATTGAGAAGATTCCTGCAAAGTCATCGAAAAAATTCCGACTGGATTTTGATGGGGATGGAGGTGACATAAACAAACTAGCATATATACACCAGTTGAAATACAGTGGGCAGTATGGGTCTCATAGCGTATCAATCTCCATTCCAAAGCCGCTATTTAACGACTCTGGTGACAATAGTACGCAAAGTGCTTCTCCAACGGGAGTTGTTGGAATGACACAAGCAAATTTTGATAGTATAGACTCCTCGTACACGGTTAATGAAGTGAATGCTTTGTTTGGGATTGAAGGTACGCTCACAAGTGAGGCTGGTCAAGGCACTGACTATGACTTGGAATCGTATGAATGGACAGACCCAGTTACGAATGCGATAGCTACAGTAATGTTTCAAAATGGAAGAGAGACTGCCAAGGACTCAGTAGGATTGAATTATTGAGTGCAATAAGTATCCTCAACTAGTACAAAATCACAGTCATAATCAACTGTGGCTTTGCAATTGGCATCACACTAAATTTGACTAAATTTGAATGTATACCATAATGATCATACAACTGTGTGTGCTTTGACCTGTTACTGTGAAACGTACTACAAGTAGTGGTAAAGCGGAGGTTTCACTTGCGGGTAGATGCTGCGATGCTTATACAGTAATGATCCCGTATTTTTACACTCCGAACATGTGGAATGTGTAATTGTTGCGCAAATATATAAACAAAATTGCATTAATATACAATTTGGAATTTAGTTGTAATAACGCAATGCAAAAGCATAAAGCGCTACGTGATATTCCTCTTATTTAACCCTGATAAGATAATGCATCAATTATTACAAACTCTTTACCTGATGATACTTTTTCCTGAATTAAGCTTGGAAGCTCTATCATTTTTAATTTAGTTGCGTTTGAGTTAACCCTGATTTGAATATTCTTTGGGAGATCGTTAATATCGTCTCCTGTGTGTTGTGTTTCAAAAATAAACCAATGAGCATCAACGAGTACCCATAAAAAAATGTCAGCAGAAGACATTGAATGTCTTAGTGCTAACAAACTGTTCAATAAATCCTGCTCTGTCTTGTTCAAACTTATGTACTTTGTTACAGTTTCAGATTCCTTTTTTTGAACGGGTAGTCCTGCATATACGGTATACTGATCTGTTTTAATTCCAAGCACCAAAGAATAACTATGGAATTGAATTTCAGAGTTAAAATATATCACGGCTGTTGGATCGTCTCCGTTAATCGTTATAGTCCAACATATGTTAGCATTATTTATAATGCCATGGAGTTCAAAGCCATGCTTTTTGAGTTTCTGTATATCTAATATGTCATCGAGAACAGAATTGGTGGATTTACTGTCACCATTTTCAATTCCATTTAGTATCTTTATTAGTTTCGTTGACAGATACACGAATAATATCGTAATCGATAAATCCAAGACCATTGCAATGATATTTACTTGGGTTTCAGATGTGAAGGAATCCTTTATAGTTCTTGCGATCCCAGAGGCTATCCAGATCACAATGAGACATACCAATAGGACACGACTAAGACTCAGCGAGCCTTCAAAGACAATAGAAGGGGTTTTGTAATATTGGTAATCTGAAATTAATGCAAGAAGGTCTTGAGTGTTGCAATGCTGCTTAACCTTCTCTCGGAATAGATATGTTATTTTCTTGGACTCAGAGACATTGGTTTGGAATTGGAAGGCAAGAAATACTGTGATAATACTGAGAATCATAAACATAAAACCGCTTAGCCAAGAAACGTATTCAACGGCAGGGCTAGAGCCGCCAACATAGCTTGTCATAAAGTGGAGAAAACCGTGAAGGGTGGCAGTCTTTTGTTTGACGGAGCTATGAGCGGACGTTGCTTTATTAGCGAGCAAAAGAAGTTTGAACACAAAAACTACTCCTCTATCATTAATGCATTTATATACCGCAATCTATCTGTGTCGTTTTTTAGAAGTGAAGAAGTCAGTACAAAGCCGTGGTCGTTGACACCGACTTCTTCACTGAAGTATGAGAAATAATCCCCATCGGATCTTTGTAAAGATGTTCCTTCTGGGGACAAGTTCTCGACTTGACTTATTTTAAGCTTAACAGGGATACACTCCACTTGAAATTTGTGTCTAACCCCCCGTGCAATTTCGTGCAGAAGATGTTCGTTAACGATAAACGTTATAAGCAATTCTCTCGAACGATTAATCCATATAGGAGCATCGTGGTACTCTAACGTTCCCCAAGAAACATTCTTTAATGTCCAGTGATAATGATAGCAATCAAATCCTTGAATATGTGCATACCATTTCCAAAGTTCGCTTTTAACAGCACAAGTATCTAGGTCGCTTTTTACGCACATGCACATTGGCTTAATGTTAAACATAAAAAATCCCTCAGAGAACTTCAAATCGATCACCTATCCGATGTACTCATTTAACAAGCTAATGACCGAGTTTCCTGCAGGGTCTCCATTATATAGTGTGGTAATTTTTTCCTTGAGTCTACTTAAAATGCCTTGGACTATCAAGTTGTCTTTTGCCTCAGCACGTTCAATCAATGGCTGTATCTTTGTTTTTACGTCTGTTTCAGTATAAATCTTCTGCAAAGATTCTTTGAGTGTAGCCATTAAGTGCCTAACAAAGTCTATGTGAAGTGCTACATTTTCATCATCGCTAAACAAAATTTTAAGAGAGTTTGTAAAGTCCATGCGTACAGCCGATGAAGTCCCACTTCCCGTTAGGTTTTGGGAAGTAGTTACTCTATGGTGACGTAAGGTGAATTTTACAGACTTAATTGTGTCTCCAAATCTTATTCGTTCAGCCATTTCTATACTTTCAAACAAATTACTACCACTCAGACGTACGCCTTTAACCTTTTCGCTGGTTACATTCGAGAACGCGATGCGTAAGTAGTTCGTAATTTCATAGTTATTTTTTTCAACGCTCGAATCAAGATAATCAAGGGTCACGATCGACTGTTTACTTAGATTTGAAAAATCACCTTCGAACTTGGTCTTCTTTACCGATGAGGTCATAGAAAATGCAGAGAAGTGACTGAAGGTGTCTAGCAGATAGTGCATTATTACTCTCTTTGTAGCGAGTGCGTATTTGTTCTCTCCGCACGTAAAATAAAGTAATGATGATTGGAAATCAAAAATCACATCAAGTGAAGTTTTCGCTTTACTTTCTTCTCCAGTGTCGCTTTGCCTTCTAGGGGTCTCTACAAACTGTTCATAAGTTATGCTAAACCGCAGACAGTGGTTTTCATGATACTCGACTTCACTAATACGAGTTATTTCGACACGTGGGTATTTGTTATCAACACTTAATGATTTGTTTTGGGGTAATCCTGTTTCTATTTTTTCCTTCAGATTCTGCTGTGTTACATTATCTTTGAGGCAGAATTCGTAGATAAAATACGGCTGTCCCTGAGAATATGTCTGATCCATAAATTCATATAAATCTGCTAAAGCGTCGTCCGTTAACTTATGCAAATCAACTTCAAGTTCAGACAATTCGTCGAAACCATCTACATCGCGGAAGTTTTTCCGAATAAAACTTTGTATTAATTGAAATTTCTTTTTTTGGTTGGTCGACATGAGTTTCATTATAAATTTAATATCATTTGTTGAACGGACTTGTGGTTCCTGTACACTCATCAAATCTCATCCTATCTTAGTTGGTGATGAATTGAATAATCTTCATTTATTCACCACAATTCGACAAGTTATGGAGAAAACCTCTTAAAATCCTAACGTTTAGAACTATTATTCTCGTGTGCTGACTATTATCGGAACGGATTTATTATCATATATTTCATAATGTCGATTAGTACCAGTGGATTTACGCCAAGGTTCATAAAAACATTTTGAATTTTACAAAACAAACACTTCCCGCAGATTCACAGCAAATATGATTAGAGGAATGTTCCACTGTGTTTGAGTAGCATAAATACGTCAGGTATTCAATGTATTTGTTAGTTCGCTTTTCATTTGCATTGTGTCCAAGAGTATGTTATATATCACAATTTATCGATTAGCGTAAACTGCTTTTACGCTGTTTAAGAGATCTACATAAAGGCTTAAGTTCACCGTGCCTACTGTATAATTGAGGGGAGAAACAAGAAAACAATGGCTACATCGCATGAAGGCGTAGTATGCACTCTTCTCAGGGAAAGGAGGTCAAAAAATGGCTATCACAAATACCGTTTGCAGTATTCTGACAGCCTGTTGTTCATTTTCGGCTCTTTTACTGAGTGCAATCAGTTTGAGCGTCATAATTTCTCAGCAACATAGGTAAACAAATAAGGGGCGGTGCAACGCCCCTTTAATTATTATCATACACATCAATGCAAGTGTTATTCCGTATTTTGGGTATTTATTTGTTTTTTTATTAACATGTCCCTTTATTAACCACAAAAATCATTAAATTTGTTTTGGATGTCTACTTCTGTGTATTTTAGACCGTTAGATAAACGTGTCTATCGAAATTAAGAGTGTGCTTAGTGGTGTTACGGTGAACCGTATCACAAGTAACGGCAACGGTTTTTTTACCGGAGGGTTGAACGACGAGAACCCGTGGAAAATGGCGCAAAACACCTCGTGCGAAATCTCCTTGCATTAATTGCGTCACTGCTCTAATCTGAAATGGAATTATTTTCAGATAAGGTAGGGTGAGTTGGTATGGCTCTTACAAGCTCATATTTACAGACTACCAAAAACATAAACGATTTTTTCAATGCTTTGATTGCTGCAAAAGCGCCAGAAAGGTTCAGCCAGAAGTTTCTACAGCAGTTGGAATTCACGAGTTCGAATGACCGACCTTTATAATCAAACGGCACTCCGGCGAACCGGAAGGGCCTTCGATCAAAAAACTGCCCTGCAACCTCTTGTCTAGGCATATCTCGATGGAACCGACGTTTCGGTCCTTGATTTCGAGTCAGCGAATCATCATGTACAGTAGCACCTTTTGCTGCTCTAGCGGAGACTTCTCCATTAGTGGAACTTCGTCAACAGTGCCTTGACGACAAGCGGTATAGGTGACACGTTTACGTGCTGCTGAGATCCCAGTTACGTACACAGTGCCAATTGACGAGTTTTCAAGTGATCGGCATCTGCCTTAAGTTCCTTTAAGCGATTCAACGTTAACTCTTTCGTTGCCGTCCTTGACCACCCTGGTAACTAAGGCGAGGCTTTCGCTTGCACTCCTCTATTCTAGCCTCAGTGCTTGATACCCATCTTGCCGTTGTTCACGATGGTGTTGTGCTCCAATTTGCCAACCACACCGAATATCTGCAAGGCGTATCTGTCGATCAGCGTTTCTTGCATGCACTAGGAATGTGTTCAAGTTCCTACCGTGATCACTTGCATCAGGCTTCACGAATTTCGTTGTTTTCCTAAATAGGGAAACGAATTTTCTCTAATTGGGTTATAATAGAGTAAAATAGCGAAGGTGGTTGACAGTCAATGTATCAACCCCGATTCACGTATACCAACGATATTGTTAAGGATTTAATGTTAATTGAAAAATCAAAGGTCATGGTCGATATTCTTCCGATCCCAGTGGACGTAGCACGAAGTCTACGAAAGGAAGCCCACCTTAAAATGACGCATTACTCGACGCGAATAGAGGGCAATCCATTGAGTTTGGAGCAGGTATCGGAGATTGTGCAGTCTCGTCATGAGGCTGCACGGATTCGTGCAGAAGAAGAAGTAAGGAACTACTGGGATGCACTGACTTTCCTCGACACCGCGAGAAAACTAAGAGTGCCAATCACAGAATCATTTATTCAACGTTTGCACGCGATTATTGAGAGAAGTGGTGCAGGTCGAAGAGTCAAGCAAAGTACCTACAGGGGGCCAACGCCTCCAGGAGTCTTGTTTGCCGTTTACGATACTCAATCCCGCCAACCCGACTACATTCCACCTGAATGGACAGATGTGCCCGAGCTGATGAAAAATTTCGTCGAATGGGTTCAAGTAGAGCAGTCATTGCCTGTGCCGATAAAGGCCGCAATAGCTGCATATCAGCTCTTAACAATTCATCCTTTCGAGGATGGAAATGGTCGAACTTCAAGGGCGTTAGCTACATATATACTTTCAACGGGCGGATACAATCTACGTGGATTTAATTCCATGGAAGAATATTATGTGTCAGACCTTGAGGGTTATTATAGAAACATTCAAATGGGGTTACCAGTCTTGTACTACGACGGTCGCAATCATCCTCCAGATTTAGCGCCTTGGATCGGCTATTTTACTCGAATTATGGGGTATGCTTTTGAACGCGTGGCTTCTAGGGCAAAGCAGAATAGTCAACCTGTGGTCCACCCATTGGTCTCAAAATTGGAACCTAATGAAATCGTGCTATTACGCGCTCTATTAGACCGTGATGGGTTTATAAAACCTAAGGAGATTGCAGATTTGTTTCATGTATCTCCGCGCACAGCAACTAATTGGGCGAAACGGTGGTTAGAGAAAGGACTTTTAAGTCCAGCCGGCGGTGAACGCAGGATTACTCTATACGCTGTCGGCTCTGAATATGCTGGCTTGAGTCAGTCTGATCTTGGATATATCATGAAGGATTAATCATTTTCCCGAAGCGATTTGATTGAACTTGCCGTTTGACCTGTTACGGTGAACCATACCAAAAATAACGGCAAGCGTTATAAGCTTGATCAGAGACGGTTCTAATGGGGAACCTCGTGGAGAGAAGAACCTAACGATCTGCCCCTTGGCAAGATCCGTTTCAGGGTTGCAGGTGGCGCGTTCACCGGAGGACCGCGCGTTGGTGCTGCAGGTGATCCAGAGCGTTCGGGTTAAGGTTGAATGGGAAAGTGATTCTTGACCAAGATTAAAGTGTTGAACCAAGGCTTCCCGGTTGAGAGCCTTGGAACCTTTACCATCAACGGAGTACAGTTTAAATTTCGTGCCTTTTTTTATTGGTCAAAAATAGTGCTGGAATAAAGATAACCACATTCAGTACGACGGCCACCAGAAACCCGTCGTGGTAAGCCGTAGTCAGGCGCGCGAGGGTCGAGGTACCATCTTTTATTTGCGCTGCTACGACCGTGGCTAATACAGCGGATCCAAATGCGCCACCTATGTTTTGAATAATACGTGTCGCAACACTGGCTTGGGGAATTTGCGTTTTCGAAAGACCGGTATAAGAATCTGCCATGACCGGAATGGTAATGCCTCCTACGCCGATTCCGCGAATGAACAACGCGATGGCAATCAACCAAAACTGTGTTTCGGATGAGAACCACAAAAAGGGTATCGTCCCGATAAACGTAATGACTGCCGCTATGATGACAACATTTCTGGCGCCGCTTTTATCAATCAGCTTCCCAATTAATGGCCTTGCAATAAACATGCCCAATCCTTGTGGAATGAGCGCAAGCGCGGCAACGATGACTGTCTCTCCTTGAATATTTTGAAAGAATAGAGGTAAGAGCAGCATAGGGCCGTTCGTCCCGATACCTGCCAAGAATAATGCGATGATGGATGCGGTAAAGCTTCTAAACTTGAATAAACTTAAAGGCACAACGGCGTGTTTAGGCCGTAACGAAGAATAAATGAAATACCCAATTAGTAAAGCAATCCCAATCGCTACAAATATGATAGTGTAGGAATTATCAAATCCAGCACTTGATGCGGCTTTTGTAATTCCATAAATGAAGCTGGCAGACAACACGCCTAGCAATAAGATGCCGAACCAATCCAGTTTTGCTTGCCTATCGGCTGCAGCAAATCTCGGTAACTTTGTGAAAATGAAATACAGTGCTATCAGGCAAACAGGGACGTTTATAAAGAAAATCCAGCGCCAGGTCAAGTAATTTACGAAGACCCCACCAATGACTGGTCCAAGGATAGGACCGATAATAATGGGCATTCCTACAATTGCCATCAATTTCCCGATGTTCTTTTGCCCCGCCGCTTGGACTAACAGCGTTGTTAATAATGGGATAATCAGCCCGGCACTAAATCCCTGAATCAGGCGGAAAATAATGAGGCTCTCAATATTCCATGAAACCCCAGACAGAAGGGAGCCAAGTAAAAAAAGACTTTGTGCTGCCATATAAATGATCTTGCCATCGAAACGATTGATGAGCCATCCCGAAAAGGGGACGCCTATGCTTGTTGTTAAGACATATCCCGTGGCGACCCATTGAATGGTATCGAGCGAGGTGTTGAAATCCTTGCCCAAATCATTTACTGCCATATTTACCATCGTTGAGTCCAGCATTGGTGCAATGGCACCAAGTACCAGGACCAATGCCACCCCGATGAGCCCTTTAGGCAATGCGTCTTTCGTCTTTCCGGTCATGCTGTATCTCTCCTCAATTAGGATTCATTTTGTATCTTATTTGTACTGAGTGTACACCAGGAGCAAATAAAGTACAATATGTATCTTAAAATTTGTGATAAAATCAACTTGAGACTAGTCTGGATGTGGTTTAAACATGGCTGATGAACGAAAAAGAGGACAGGAGTTAGAAGTGGCGATTCTCGAAGCAGCCGATGAAATTATCAAAAACTTAGGATACGAGCAGTTGACATTCCAAAATGTTGCCAAACAAGCGGAGACAAGTCGTTCTGTGATTTACCGTCGCTATGAGACACCGATTGACCTATTACGTGCATTGGTGCGGTACAAGCTTGAAAGGGCCCTCGGTGGGAATATGATTGACTTGTTCGAGGAAAATGGCAGTTTGCGTGCGGATCTATTGGCCGCTATACGGCTCTATCATAAATTCTCTGAAGCAGTGGGTCCGGAAGTCCTAAGTGCGATGCTGTTTGAATTGAGTCAAAAAAATCAAGGATCACAACGATGGGTAAAGCAGGCACGAGAAGGTAATATTGAGTTGATGAAAAAGATCCAGGAATTTGCTAGCCAGCGCGGGGAGATCAACCATGAATTCTCGACACTGCAAATGACGCTGCCTTTTGATTTATTGCGCCTTGAGTACATCATCAACAGCGGAAATGTAACGGACGAGTACATGACTCAATTGGTAGATGAAGTGCTGTTGCCTATTTATTTAGGGAAAAAATAGAGGTCCCTCCGGCGAGACGGAAGGGCCGAACGTATGCCCTGGACCGGCTACACTTTGTTAGACAGAAAAATTAAGGTCGAGTAGACTGGGGCTACCGAAATAAAGGAGCGTCTACAATGACCCAACGGGAACGAAGGACTTTCACGTCCGAATTCAAGCAACAGATGGTTCAACTTTATCTGAATGGAAAGCCACGGAAGGACATCATCCGTGAGTACGAGCTAACGCCATCAGCATTGGATAAGTGGATTCGGCAAAGTAAAACGTCAGGGTCATTTAAGGAGAAGGATAATCTCACGCCTGAACAGGAAGAGCTCATTCGTTTGCGCAAAGAAAATAAGCAACTGCTCATGGAGAACGATATTTTAAAGCAAGCTGCGCTGATAATAGGACGAAAGTAAATGTGATTCGCAACAATGCGCACAAATACTCGATATCAGCAATGTGCAGCGTCCTACAATTACCCAGAAGTACGTATTACTACGAGACCCAGGAAAAACAATCTGAAGACGAACTGGTCGAAGCAATTCAAGAGATTTTCTACAACAGCCGAAACACCTATGGCACTCGCAAGATCAAAGTTGAATTGAAGAAACGGAACATGATTGTATCTCGACGAAGGATCGGCAGAATCATGAAAGAGGCCGGACTTGTTTCGGTATATACCGTAACACAATACAAGCCTCATGTGGATTCCTGCAACGAGTCAAAGGTAGCAAATGAGCTTAACCGGCAATTCCAGCAAGAAGAGCATCTAGCCGTCGTTGTGAGTGATCTAACATACGTAAGGGTCGAAGGAAAATGGCAATACGTATGCTTGTTAGTTGATCTATTTAATCGCGAGATTATCGGTCATAGTGCCGGTGCACACAAAGATGCAAAGCTTGTTCATCAAGCTATTGCGTCGATCCAGGGAAACCTGAGTAACGTCCAGATGTTTCATACGGACCGTGGAAACGAGTTTAAAAATAAGCTTATTGATGAAGCCCTGACAGCGTTTCAAATTCGGCGTTCCCTGAGTTTGAAAGGATGTCCATATGATAATGCCGTAGCTGAAGCAACATTCAAAATCTTCAAGACCGAGTTTGTTCGGGGGCGTCACTTTGAAAGCTTGAAACAACTAAAGCTTGAATTAGATGATTATGTGCACTGGTACAATCACATCAGAATTCACGGTACGCTCGGCTACTCAACACCGATTGAATACAAATCTACCCATCTTAAAAATATTGTCTAGTTTAGTGTTGACGATCCACCCTTTGTTGTATTGTACCCTTGGTGATTCAAAAGGTTCGCGATGTCCCTCAATCTGTTCAGCGCGACTCTCGTGCCTGCAGGTCGCGAACGTGGCCATGCTCATCGCAGGCGGTTTTCGTCGTCGCAGTCGCCATTCAGGCCAACCGAAGCCGCCATCGGGAGCAGAGTGCAACTGCAGGTTCGGAAGCTCGCAATGGGTAGGACATCTTGTATGCCCGTAACCGGGAGGGGCACGCTGGGGGCACAAGTCTGGCGACCACGGCGGTTGCTAGATTCGCCTTGCCGACGAGTTTTCCTGTGGGGTCAATCGACTCAAGTGTCGCTGCTCATTTCCGATGACGGAAAATGGGTGGCAATTTCGTTTCTTATGTAGGGTGAATACACGTACGTCAATAATTTTCCCCACGATAATAACGCTCAAGCTTATGATCCAAGTGAACGAGCTGTGATCGTTTCTCTTCAATTTCATTCAACAGTTTTTGCCTCTGGTTTTGAATGAGTTCGATCCGCTCGGGTAAAGTAGAAGTGCCGGCATTGACCAACTCGCGGTACGCTTTGATTTCCTGCACGCTCATGCCAGTTTCACGCAGGCATTTGATGAAAATCAGCCAACCGACTTCGTGCTGAGTATACAGGCGGTTATTGTGTTCGTCGCGTGCGGCTGGTTCTAAAAGCCCTTTTCTTTCGTAAAAACGGACTGCCCCTATATTCAATCCCGTTTCTTTGGCGACTTGCCCAATGGTAAACATTTTGCTCACTTCCAAACTTCTTCTTTGACCTACACCAAGTGTAGCATAGTAGACTTGAGTCGTTGGAATGACACTTCACGAAAGAAGGACCAGAAATGAAACAAATCGCTTTTGTGACAGGCGCGAATAAAGGGATTGGTTTTGAAATCGCCAAACAGCTTGGTGAAATCGGCTGGACGGTATTACTTGGCGCGCGCAGCGTTGAACGCGGCGAAGCTGCAGTTTCTGAATTGAAAGCTCGGGGATTAGATGTGATATTTGTGCAAATTGACATGACGGATCTGGAGAGCATTGAAAAATCAGTCGAAACCATCAAAGAAAACTACCCTGATTTGACGCTCCTTATCAACAATGCGGGTATGCCGGGCAAATTTTCCCCTTCATTTAGCGAAACCAAAGAAGAGGATTTGCGCAACGCGTTTGAAGTGAATTTCTTCGGCACATTTCGCTTGAATCAACTTCTCTTTCCATTGATCAAGAAAAACGCAGGCACCATCGTGAATGTTTCAACCGATATGGCGTCGCTGCATCACATGCAAAACTTTGCATTTGCGCCAAACGCGTTTGACTATAATTCGTCCAAGACGGCAAACAACGCAATGACGGTGTCCATGGCGCTTGAGTTAAAAGACAGCAAAGCGCAGGTATTCGCGGTGACGCCTGGTTTCACCACAACCGATTTAAACGGCAATGCAAAGGGCGGTAAATCAAAAGACGCTGGGGCGGCCATTATCGTGGATTATGCAACCGACGGGAAGCGTCACAATGGGGAATTTTTAGATGAAAATGGCGTCATGGCCTGGTGATTGGATGGGCAGGTCCCGCAGCATGTGGGGCCTGCTTTTTGTATAGATCCGTTGCTTTGACGGCCGATGGAAAGTCCAAGCAGTTTGCGAATCGGGATGCTAGCATTTATGGATGACTGTCTTCAAGGTTGGCTGCAATACACCGTCAAAAATAATATCTAACAGCTTTGCGTCAGGACGGCCAAATCCTGCCCTGTTTGATCCTGATACCACACCTGAACATGCCTCGGTATGTGCCCCACAAAAGGTGAACCAACTCGTCAAAGCGAACGTTCTCCCGGATCTCGCCGCGTGAATTGGCTCGCTGGTAAGCGGCTTGGAACATGGTATTGGCAGGATCCAACGCTTGTATGCCAATGTGGAATTTGATTCAACTTTTGGAAGCGGGTCGGTTTTAAGCGTGTTTGGGATGGAACCACGTGGACAGTGGGTAATGAGTAAGTGACAGATACGGGCCTCGATCAATGTTGAGGCCCGTTGTTTTCATTGTGGCAGGTGGGTGCGCTTTGCATGGTCTGTACATATGTGAGATTTACATAAAAAAACTCACTCCCCAGAAGGAAGTGAGGGATTTGCCATGAATTCAATGGTGCGTGTCGCCGGAATCAACCTTGTGGCCATAGTGTTTCTTCACATTTTCGATGGCGTCGCCGTCGATTAAATACTCCGCGTTTGGCGTGCTCAGTTTCAGGATGCGTCCCTTCAAATCAAATGTGGAATCTCCCAAGTGAATTTCATAAGAGTCTCCTGCTGCCGTGGTGACGATCAATTCTCCCCATTGTTGGAGTTGTTCTTGAACAGCTTCCATTTTCATGATGCCATGCCTCCAAAATATTAGAATTTGGTCGGTATTAGGCCGGGAAAGTCGTGCGGCCATGTCGCCAACGATAATCTTTAATATCTTTGTTACCTTTTCTAAGCTGATGTATACGTGGAATCTGATTTGAAACGATGAAATGCAGGGAATTTAGCACAGCAAGTTATAACTGTCGTTCCTGGCTGATGATAACGAATGTTGAACAGTAAATTTGGGATTCGCAATTGCGGAGGATATTATCTGAATGGTCATTGTTTTCACGTGAAACATCCATGCGGCGAAAGGTGGTTGCTCTGCTTCACATTGAAGAAAGTCATATAAAAATAATAGTATACTGATAAAGTATCTCAAGTAAGAGGTTTCAAACGTCTTGTTCATTTCCAGCAAAGGGGGTGCATGATATTTTGCAACAGTCAAAGGACTCCATTCTCAGGCAATCATCATTTACAAATTATTGGATCTCTCAAATTTTGTCATCGACATCTTTCCAGATGTTATCTGTCGCCATCGGATGGCAAATGTATTCGTTGACGCACAATGCTTTTAGTCTCGGTTTCGTGGGACTTGCCCAGTTTATCCCGATGGTGGGGCTTACACTGATTGTCGGTCATGTGGCGGATCGCTTTGACCGTCGCAAGATCGTGTTCTTATGTCGATTTATCGAAGGCGGCATCGCTGGCCTTCTGCTGTTTGAGAATCTGGTCGGGACGCCGAATCGCGAACAAATTCTGCTAGCAGCGGCGGTGATCGGCGCTTGCCGAGCTTTCGAAGGGCCTTCGTCTTCTGCGCTCTTGCCGCAGTTGATCCCAACAGAGAACCTGCAGCAGGCCATCGCGTGGAGCACTTCGGGCGGGCAATTGGCGCAGATACTCGGACCTTCGCTTGGTGGGCTGCTTTATTCATTAGGCCCTTCTTACGTGTACGGTGCTTCCACTGCGGCGCTGTTCGTCGCTGGGATTCTCACTTGCTTCATCCACGTGGAGAGAAGCGCTCGCGAGTTGAAACGCGTATCCATACGTTCACTTTTCTCTGGTTTGGCTTTCATCTACCATCGTCCAGTGATTTTAGGCACCATCTCGCTTGATCTCTTCGCTGTTCTGCTGGGTGGGGCGACGGCGCTCCTGCCGATCTTTGCGCAGAATATTTTACATACGGGCGCTTGGGGGCTGGGGCTTCTGCGGACTGCGCCGGCGATCGGCGCATTGGTGATGTCGCTCATTTTTGCGTATTTCCCGCTCAAAAAGGCGTATGGTCCCACATTGTTCGGGGCGCTCGCCGTTTTTGGCTTGGCCACGATGCTTTTCGCAATTTCAACCAATATGATCGTGTCTTTGGTGGCATTGTTTCTTGTCGGGGCTTCGGACGTCATCAGCGTTGTGATCCGCTCTTCACTTGTTCAGTTGCAAACGCCTGATGAGATGCGGGGGAGAGTGAATGCGGTCAACTCGCTTTTCATCGGGACGTCCAACCAATTGGGCGAGTTCGAGTCAGGGATGGTGGCAGGGTTTATTGGCGCTGTTCCGGCGGCATTCTTCGGTGGCCTGGGGACAATCGTTGTCGCGGGTCTGTGGATGTATTTGTTCCCGTCGCTCAGGCGGATGCGGTCGTTGTCCGAAGGGTAGAGCACACTAGGGGACATGTGAAAATCCGTCAGACTGTATGACCAAAAGACTTTTCACAAGTCCCCTAGTTGATTGCACTCATCTCGTGTCTTCTCTTCAGTTATGGCAAGACAATCCCATCCTTTTTTTCACGTGAATTGTATCTACAAACCTCCTGTTTGGCTTCGCTATAATCCGTTGCAAGTTCAACGGATTTGGGGGGAAGCAAGATGAGCGAATTTACGTTGAGATGGTTGCCGGACAAGCGGATGTACAGGGAACTCCGCAGGATCGCAAAAAGCTGGCCGCAACACCAGCAAGAAAGCATGGATAACCTCGGTTTGATTCTCTACGAAACCTGGTCAGCCGTTCAGCGGTGGCAACCATTTCCGAGCGTTTGCGTCTTAAGCTGCAATGACGAGTGTGTAGGTGTTTTGTGTGGCTTTTTATGGCCGCGTCAAGGCGCTTTTCGCATTCAGCACATCGTCATTGCCCAGCCTAGCCGCCATGATAGGGAACAGTATCGAGAAATCCAGCACAAGCTTGTCGAAGCGGCTATCGATTTCAGTCAAGAGAACGGGTATCACGGATGGGTAAGCTGTGCGCCAGAAGAGAAGGACGCGCCGATGTGGACAAAACTGGGCTTTCGTCTCGATGTCGATGGGCTCACATACCGACGGATGGGATATTTCGCTGGGCTATGAGGACAATTTGGCATCTGAGTGTACCTATATTGTTTCTATCCACAAAGGAAATGTCCCAGTATAATTGTCCCAATCAATCATTCGTTTGGGGCGATTTTAATGCAGCATATGCAAATTCCACTCAATCGAAACTCGTCGGAACCGATGTACCTGCAGATGGTCCAGTTCATCAAACAGCAGATTGCTGTTGGGAATCTTTCTTCAGGCAGCGTTCTGCCGTCTATTCGCACGATGGCAGAACGGCATGGTGTCAGCAAGACGATTGTCTCGATGGCCTACGCAGAACTACAAGCCGGTGGACTGGTGGAGGGGCGAGTCGGGCAAGGTACGGTGGTCACCGCCTCTTCTAAGTCATCTGCGCAACCCGTGTATCTATCACCTGAACTCTCCTCAACCCCTGGGTTGATGTACGATTTTCTCAATCGTCCAGCTCAGGAATGCACCATCAATTTCGCGATTAATTCTCCATCGCCTGATCATCTGCCATTACAGGCGTTTAACCGGTATTTGCGGGCTGTGCTGAACGATGGCATTGGCGCTGCGCTTCAATATGAACCTTCTGAAGGGTACGGGCCGCTTAGGAAAGCCATTGCCAGGCATCTGATGGATCGCGGGATCGTCGCTGCGCCGGAGGAGATCATGATCACATCTGGCGCACAGCAAGCCATCAGCCTTGTCATTGGCGAATTGGCCGCGCCTGGTGAGTGTGTCGTGGTGGAAAGTCCCTGTTACATGGGCACGCTGGGCATCTGCGCCGGGCACAGTGTCCGGGTTGTCCCCGTGTCCGTCGCCAACGGCGGGATCGACATGGACGTCGTGGAGGACGTATTCAAACGCATGCGGCCTCGGTTGCTCTACACCATGCCGTCATTTCAAAACCCGACCGGCGTGACGCTCGATCTCGCTCGTCGCAAACGTCTCATCGAGATCGCCTCGAAGTATGATGTGACCATTGTCGAAGATGGGGTCTGCAGCGAGCTTCAGCTGTTTGGCCAATCCCCTCCAGCCTTGCATGCGTTGGGTGGGCCTGTGATTCATTGCGGCTCGTTTTCAAAGTCGTTGCTACCGGGGTTGCGGATTGGCTATATAGTGGCGCCACCGGACGTCATCCGTCGTCTGACCTTGCGCAAACAGATGTATGATATCAGCAATCCAGGGTTGTTTCAGCGCGCGCTCACCATTTTTCTCGACAATGACCAATTCAATCCACATTTGCGGAAGGTTTTGGCGGTATACCGTCAACACAGAGACGCGACTTTAGAAGCTTTGCGAAATTACATGCCAGAAGATGTGACCTGGAGCGAACCTGAAGGCGGTCTTGGCATTTGGGTGCGCTGTCCGCTGCAGATAGATACCACAGCGTTGTATCTGGACGCCAACCAGGCGAAAGTCACGTTTGCGCCCGGCAGGGTGTTCTTTGCTGCAAATGCGCCGACGAATTATTTGCGCATCAGCTACGGCGTGGAGACGCCAAAACGGATTGATGAAGGCATCGGTCTGCTCGCCGAACTCATACGAAAGCATATGAATCAGGCAGTGGGACATCACGCGATTTTGTGATGGAAGGCTGCTGACAAAGCTGAGTTCATCTGAATGGGACTAAAGTCGGATTTCCCACTATTCAAACAGTGGTAAAATTATCATATTGGCGCAAGAAAATAACGGGCCTACCTTTAGTTGAAATGCAACCACATAGGTATAGGGGGGTGAAGTAGCTGTTGTATGAAATCAAAACGCTGACATCACATAACTATAAAGACGTGGTTTGTGAAGCATCTCAGGAAATGCCTTCTGTGAATGTACTTTCAGATCAGGAACAGAAGTGTCAATCCAACACAATCCTGCACCGTGTTGCGGTGGTCAGTGAATCTGGTCAGATGCTTGGATACGGCAGGGTCGTAAGCGGGCCATGGGATCCAGGTACCAGCCCAGGGGACTTCAATTTCGTGATTTTGGTTGCAAAGGAATGGCGGAAATCTGGCATCGGCAAGCATATATATGATCATATCCTTCAGTTTTCCAAACAAAATGGTGCAAAACGCCTGTCTACATTTGTCTATGAAACAGAACAAGAACAGTTGAACTGGCTGGAGAGATTGGGTTTCGCGAAGAGCATCCATACGTTTAATTCCGTCCTTGACTTACAAAAGTTCGATCCCCATTCGTTCTCGACTACTTTACAATCTGTTCGATCTACTGGTTTGAAATTCGCTACTTTGGCGGATTATCCAGATACGGACGAGATGTTCAGCCGGTTCTTTGATGTGATGATGGAATTGACCAGCGATGTTCCCAATGCCGATAGGATGCAATTCCCGGACTTTGATACCATGAAGTACATATGTAAACATATGGCGCCGTGGGAGCCGTCCGCCATTCAGCTCATTGTGGATGATCATCGCTGGGTGGCGATGTCAGTCCTCACGCGGATGCCAGATCAGTGGTATAACTGTGTTCTTACGGGGGTGGATCGCGATTATCGTGGTAGAGGGCTTGCGTTGGCAGTCAAGGTAAAATCTGCTGAGTACGCGAAGAATAACGGTGGGCAATTTATTCGGACCTACAACGATTCCACGAATGATCGCATCCTTCGGGTGAACCAAAGAATGGGTTTTGCAGCGCAGCCAGGTCAATACACACTTGATAAAATGGTTTGATGACAAGGAACCATTGTTTTTTGAATCTTCATCAATTATTATAATCACATCCATTGTGCGAGGTGAGCCATACAGTGATACATGCCGTTTTTGGTCAGTTAATGTAAATTAACTGAATCGTTGTTCGTCGCGGAAAAGCATAGTCTTGTTTGAGTATGCCCGTTTAGGAACAACGTTGTGAAGAACGATGGCATGTGACACCTATGGTTTCATCGGAAAAGATACGGACTAAATTCGTGCGTTCTGTGCGGAATTTATATGCGCTTTTGGGTAACTCCATTTTTGGCTTACCCAAAAAGGCGATATCTTCTTCCAAAGAGGCTGTAGATGAGCGTCAGCGTTCATCTACAGCCTCTTTGTGTTGATTTAGGCATTCCAATATTAAAGGGGGAAGTGGCTCCGTGACACCAACAAGGCCAAAACCATATAAAAAAATCTCGAATACGCGTATTCCTTTGGCGTATTCCCGACACTGGAGTTACTTGACGCACAGTTGGATAAAGTGATGTACATCATCATCAGTTCAAGAATAACGCCCGGCGTTGGGGAGGAGAAATTATACGAAAAATGCGCGATGGGGGGCATCGATATTTACATCAATGACCAGTGGATCGAACGGCTATCGCCGCGGGAGGGCTGCCACGCAATCGGTGTATTTCGCAAATATAGCAAATCGGTCGATCACGACGCGAATCATATTGTCCTTGTGAATCCAAGCAATATGGGCAATCTGGGGACGATTCTGCGTACGGCCCTAGGTTTTGGCATCATAGATGTTGCCATCATCCGCCCTGCCGTTGATATATTCGATCCACGCGTCGTCAGGGCTTCGATGGGCGCTATTTTCAGGATGAGATGCGCGTATTTTGATGATATTGACACATATTTGAGCGAATTCGGCAATCGCCGGATCTACGCGTTTATGGTGAATGGCAGGCACTCGCTATCAGCTATTTACAATCATCATCCGCACGGCCCGTTCAGTTTGATCTTCGGCAATGAAGCAACGGGTTTGAGTGAGGAGTACCACAACCTTAGTGAGTCGGTGTACATCCCTCACGATGAATCCATTGATTCACTGAACTTGGCCATTGCGGTAGGCATCGCGTGCTATACTTTTTCTACGTAGATAAAGAGCAGTTCCAAGCGGGAGGTGAGGTGCCTCGATGCGGTTATCACCAACGGAGTCTGATATGTCTTATGAGGCTCGGCTTGCGCGTTTCGCCGAAGTGTCCACTGCCCTGGCGCTGCTTAGTGATGAACGGCTTCGCGAGTTAGTCGCAGAAGCTACCATCTTTGGTACCGGTATTGGTGGCACGACGGCGTTGTTGCGGCTTGAGGACATATCGGTGTTCGTGAAGATCATTCCACTTACGGATTTGGAAATACAAGCGGAGCATGTCATGTCCACCGCAAATGTATTCCAACTTCCAACGTTTTGCCACTATGGTATAGGTTCACCGGGGAGTGGCGTGTGGCGCGAGGTCGCCGCGCACGCAATGACCACCAATTGGGTGCTGGCGAAACGTTCCGATAGCTTTCCGTTGATGTATCACTGGCGGGTGCTCTCAAACCACGAACGCAGAACGCCTCTTCACGAGGAACTGAGCGACATTTCACGCATGGTCGCGTTCTATGACGGTTCCACGGCGGTGCGGAATCGCCTTGAGGCAATTCAACAGGCCGCGAATTGTGTCATGCTATTCTGTGAGTACGTCCCCTATCATTTGCACGACTGGCTAACCGAGCAAATCGCCTGCGGCGAAGAAGCAGCGAACACTGCGTTCGCCATGGTGGAGCACAGCTTGCGCTCCTCGACTGCGTTCATGACCGCGAACGGGTTGCTGCACTTTGATGTCCACTTTAGAAATGTGCTCACCGATGGACGGCGTCTTTACATTTCAGACTTCGGTCTTGTGACATCCGCTCGCTTTGAATTGTCCGAAACAGAAAAGGAATTTTTCGCGCAGAATAGGCTGCATGATGGATGTTATGTGGTGATGGAGCTTGTGAATTGGTTAGTCAGCGCTTTGACTGGCGCGGAGGAACGGAAAGCGCGTGTCGACTTCATACGCCGGTGCGCTGATGGTTACGAACCAACAACAGAGATGATGGCTTCAGCCGCAGCCATCATCAAGCGGTACGCACCCATAGCTGCTGTGATGAACGAGTTTTACGGTAAGCTTGTTTGGGAGAGCAGAACGACACCCTTCCCAGTCGAGGAGATTCAGTCGGTTTGTGCAACAACCGGGTTTGATCCAGTGCTGTCACCGAAAGCTTCTGCCTTGTCTGAGTCGGGAATCTAGTGTTTCGCCTATGAGGCGTGATCGCGATAATGGAGATTTTTTATGTATAGCACCTTTACGAACAAGTCGATTACGGCATTTTGTACACCTGAGTGTATATTTTATGATATAAATGTGGCAACAATGGAACAGACAGTTCTGTAATAATTTTATAAAATTTGACTGATCAAGTCCGAATTTGTGTGTACTTTCCCTCTTCGGTTATTTCTTAAGCTGGTTGCCTATCAAACTGGGTCTTTCACCAGGCCCAGTAGTCGTCCATCGTCAGATAGACTTGTCGTCCACTGCTCATCCATCTCCATCAACAAAGCTCCCAGTCCCCAGATCGAGTTTTGACATGGCGATCGGTCACCGTACAAGTCAACGATGGACTGACGTGATCGAAATTTAGAAACGAGTTCCATTGAACAAAACAAGAAGAACATGTAGTGTATCCATGCTAGAGTTCCTTTTCGTGGATTTGGACAGACACTACCCTTCCTTCATGATAAGGAACTTTTTATTTATCTTCGACCTCTGAAGACAAAATACCGTGGATCTTACAAGAACATTAATGCAACGCTAGTGATAACAGTTCGAGACCCATACTCGTCAACATCAGAGATTCAGGAACGCACCTACCAATTATTTATCACGCATTGTATATAGCGGTGAACGAATGGTGAAATCAAATTCGGATTTTTTAATCCTGTATAATAGCAAAAGCCGGATGGGGCCTATCTATCCAGTGTCTTTTGCTATTATTTTCGGAATGAATACATTTGCTGCGAATCAAGTGTGTCTGCAACCATGTGGTGACAAATCAGCCCGCTCTGAATTGTGAGCGCGCTCCTACCATGACATGGGATATGGGCAACCACATCTTGTGAAGTTCATGGGACAATGCATCCGCGACCTGTAAGGATCAGTTCGGGCCGGAGGTAGGCTGGAAGTGCATGATAAACGAATGAGATCCTGGAAAACTGCGTTATTGTGACCAAGCGAAACGCGCCTGATACACTTGTTCACAAACGGCATGTTTATTGCAATACGGACCAAGTTCTTTTATGAACATAAAATCACAGTAATAGAACTCGGTTATCTGTCTTCTAGAATTTCGATGAATTTCTGTGTGCCGACAGAACCTTACAACCTGCCTCTTGTAATTGTTCGATGTAATTCTCCGGTGCTTCACTATCGGTGATAAGTAACGCCACCTCATCCAATCGAGCTACCGGCGAGAATGCCACCTTTTCAAACTTACTATGGTCAGCAACAATTACGGGTTGAGTCACAGTATGGAGCATCGTTCTGTCTGTACGGCTTTCCATTAGGTTGGGCGTAGTAAATCCAGCCAAAATGTCCACACCATCTACCCCGACGAAAGCGTAGTCCGCGTTCATTGTAATTAAAGCTTCATCAGCCATATGTCCAGATGCGACATAGGAGTTTCTGCGTACAATCCCACCAATAACCACCAAATTTACTGTGTCATAACCAACCACTTCTGTAGCTATATTGATAGCTGGAGTCACGATGGTAATGTCTTTTTTTTGGCACAATTCGCGAGCTATGTATTGAGTAGTCGTTCCACCGCTCAACATAACTACTTGCCCGTCTTCAACCAGAGATGCTGCCACCTTCGCAATTTCTCTTTTCAACGCATTATTTTGACCCAGCTTCTCCTGAAGCCTTATCTCCAATTGAGGTGAGCTGTTTAATACAGCGCCTCCACGTACTCTTCGTAAATATCCTTGGGACTCTAGAATATCGAGATCTCGTCTCAAAGTAACATCACTTACGCCAAACTGAAGTTGTAATTGTTCAATGGTGAGTTCTTTATTTTTTTTGGCCAACTCGGTGATTGTTCTGCGCCTTTCACTTGCATTCATCGTTTTCACCTCAAAGTTCAATCTTGTTCACCACTTTATTGTTTGTTATATCTGATTTTCATTTTAGCACATGATTAGGGGAAATTGCGACCATTCATGTTATTTTAGTGTTATCATATGTTTATATTTTATTTCTTATTTTGCTTAAATTTGATTGGTATGTGTTGATTGTTTTGTTTTGATTCAATGATTACCGATAGAATATCGCTTGGTTTTAATCAATAAAAAGTGGACGTTATAGAATTTATTCCAATGCAATTATCCGTGTATATCTTGCCTGTTCATGTTTTGTTTATTTTACGATATATTTATATTTTTATTTTATTTTAATTATTTTATTGATCGAATCTTTGTCGGATGATAATATGAGTTTCGAATAACGATCATTATTGTGTTGTGAAGTAGATTATCCGCGGAGACTTCTACCACTGGAAAGGGGATGAAATCATCACTGCTCCGCAATTGTGTAGCAAGACCCGCTTATCGGTAGCATGTTGTCGTCATAGGAATGACAGGAGCCTTTGTACTAGTCGGAATATTGAACAATTAGTCATGACGGTAGTTTTGATAAAAATGAAAAGAGCGTGAAGACGCACGAACGTTGGTGCAGAATGAGGTGGTGCTGATAATGGATGCAACTTTTGAAGAGATTACAAATCAACCGAATTCGTGGGCAAAAACCCTCGAGGTTATGAGTGAAATGTGGCCGAGCTGTGGGATATCTTTGGAAGCCGGTAATACGCATGTTTTGTTTATTGGATGCGGTACTTCATTTTACTTGGCACAAAGTGCAGCTAGATTATTCCAGGAAGTCACAGGTAAGGTTTGCCTAGCTGTTCCAGCCTCAGAAATTATCTTTGCTGATACAAGTATCATTCCTAATGATGTTCCTGTTGTAGCCTTTGCGATTTCGCGTTCGGGAACAACATCCGAACTTCTGATGGCGGTTGAACACTTGCAAAAGAACTATCCGTATGTTGAAACGGTCGCTGTCACTTGCCATTCTGACCAAATGCTGGCGAAGATATCGCAGACTGTGATTAGCCTGGATCACGCAAGTGAAAAATCTGTTGTAATGACACAATCATTCACAAATATGCTACTTGCATTGCAGTGGGTTGCAGCCACTAGTGCAGGAAGGGAAGACCTATTAACTGAACTGAATCAATTGCCAGTAATACTTGAGCGCGACATTTCAAAGATGATGGATTTCGGAAGACGGATTGGAGCGAATATCGATTTCAAACAGTACATTTTTCTTGGATTGGGTACTTATTATGGTTTAGCTACCGAGGCAACTTTAAAACTGAAAGAAATGACCCAGACTCCTTGTGAATCTTATAATCCTTTTGAGTTTCGGCATGGTCCGATTTCCATTGTTGAAAATGGGACTTTCGTCGTGTTTTTGGTCATGAGGGAAAATATATCCTACACCTTGGATATCATTGCAGATGTAAAGGAAGTTCATGGGCAGACGATCGCACTGATTCCGGATTCTATATCCGATAATTGTGGGGCTGATTTTGTTCTTCCTCTTGATGGCGCTCTTACCGATTGGGCGCGAAGCTTGTTGTATATGCCTGCACTGCAGTATTTGGCGTATGCTCGTGCGAAGTTACTTGGATTAAACCCAGATCAACCTCGCAACCTAAACCAAGTGGTTGTTCTAAAAAGCGTTTCTCAGTAATGATTGGAGGAAGACCTCGTGCCGCTGGTTACGACGCAGAAGATGTACGTGGATGCTATGCGCGATGGATATGCCGTCGCAGGTTTTGCTGGATATAATCTGGAGACCCTTCGTGCTTTGGTTCAGACAGCTGAAGAATTGAGAGCGCCAGTGATTGTCCAAACGACTCCAAGTAATATTGAGAACATTGGGATTGACTATCTTGTTGAAATAGTTAGGCTGGCAGCGGAAAAAACGAGCACACCGGTGGCGCTACATCTCGATCATGGGGATTCCCTAGAACGGGTTGAGCAGTGTGTTAAACGTGGGTTCACGTCTGTTATGATCGACGGATCCGCACTTCCATATAACGAAAACCTTGAACTTGCTAAAGAAGCAGTAAAGATTGCGCATCGATTTGGTGTGTCTGTGGAAGCAGAGCTGGGTCACGTGGGCGGCGTGGAGGAGGAGCTTCTTCCTGAAGGAGACCATGCGTTCTACACCGATCCAGGCCTGGCAAATTCATATGTTCGCGATTCGGGGATTGACTCTCTCGCTGTTGCAATAGGAACGGCCCATGGTTTGTATCAAGGAGAGCCTCATCTCGATTTTGAACGCCTTGCGGCGATTCGCTCAAGTGTCTCAGTACCACTTGTACTCCATGGGGCATCTGGGGTACCTGATAACCTAATTAGAAATTGTATCAAGTACGGCATTAGCAAGATTAATATTGCAACAGAACTTAAGATTCCTTACGCAAATGCCCTTAGAACATTTCTACAGGAAAACCCTGATGAGGTGGATCCGAGGAAATATTTCAAACCAGGTTTACATGCTTATGTTGATGTAGTGCGGGAAAAGATTCGACTGGTCAATGCAGAAGGAAGATATTAATGGATCGCATCTTCGTGATAACAATGAATCCTGCCGTTGACGTTACTTACAAGATGAATCGTTTCTTACTGGGCGGCACAAACCGAGTTGCGGAAGTATGGCGTACTCCTGGTGGCAAAGGATTAAACGTTCTTCGTGTTCTTCACTCGTTGTCCATTCCCGCATCTGGTGTTGGTTTTTTAGCTGGAAAAGCAGGGGAATGGATGCTAGAGAGAATGCGAGAATTAGGAATTGACTTTGAGGGGGTGATGGTTCCAGGAGAAACGCGCTCCACCATCACAATGATTGGTGATGATTGTGTCACTGAGTTGTTGGAGCCTGGCCCAACGGTTTCTATGGAGAGCGCGAAACAACTACTTGAACATATTTTACAGTATACCCATTCAGGTGACTATGTGGTGTTAAGTGGCAGTCAGTGTAAGGGATTACCTTTAGATTTCTCTGCTGAGTTTGCCCAAATGGCAAAACGACGAGGATGTTTGGTTTGCGTTGATGCTAGTGGTGCAGTATTAAAGGAAGTGTTACGAGAACCACCGGATATCGTCAAAGTCAATGACTCGGAGTTTCGAGAATTTATAGGTGAAAAGGAAGATGCTTCTCTTTCAATATTACTAAGGTCAGCAGGTGAGCTTCTACGAATGGGAAGTCGACTAGTTGTTATTACGCAAGGAGCTTCTGGGAGCATTGCTGTTACTGAAAATGGAAAATGGATAGTGCAGGCGCCAAAGGTTCCCGTGCTGAATGCTGTTGGGAGTGGCGATGCTTTTTTTGCAGGGTTGATTGCTGGTTTATCCACAGGAGTTGCCTTGCAGGATGCGTTAGTGCAGGCGACGAGTTGTGGTGCTAGTAATGCAATGTTTTCACAGGCTGGCGTAGTTGAGCCGGACGACATTAACCGTCTTGCACAACAAGTCAAGATTCTTCCTGTAGGTTAAGCATTCAATATTGATTTCTGAAGTTTCAAGTCTTTAGAAAGGAGGGGGAATTGAATGCAGGATAGATTTGTGCTTGTGGGGTTGGATTATGGAGGGACTGCTATTAAAGCAATCGCTATAGATGAGATGGGCACAGTAATCGCTAAGGCTACAATCTCAAGAACAACGATTGCTTCAATGAGTTTTTCATTTTCTGGGCATTTGTTCGAGGGACTTTGTTCACCAGATAGCCTAGTTGATGCTGGGGTAACGTTGCTTCAGGAAATTCGTAGGGAAATCGGCCCCACGCCCATGTCTGTAGCGATCTCCGCGACAGGGACTGCATTAGTCGTGGTAGACAGTACAAATCGCGCTATTGTTCCTTGTGTTAATCATTGGGGAGTTCTCGCGGATGAATTAGATGACGCAATTCCGCTTGATCCTGATACTTATGCGAGGATATCTGGTTTTCCCAAAAAATACCATCCTCCGATATTTCAATTGGCTTGGATGGCTCAACAAGACACAATGTTTCGAAGGCAAGTTCATCGAATTATGTCCATCAGTGATTACGTTGCAAGTCGGCTATGTGGTGTGTTCGCAACTGAGCCGTCAACTGCAGCCGCATCTGGTGGCTGGGATCATGATAAACAAGCTTGGTCTACCACTATCTTGGAGGCAGCATCATTGTCTCGAGAATGGTTTCTGAATCCAGTATCCAGTGGATCTTGCTTGGGGCAAGCAGATAGTGGTTTTCATCTTGGGCAAACCATCGTAACAACTGGTGGTCATGATTATCTATGTGCTGGTTTATCGGCAAATACACTGAATGTACATGATTGCCTTAATGTGCTTGGAACTTGGGAAATGGTTGCGCGATTTGAGCCGGTGGAACATTGGTCAACTATTTCTAAGAGGGATACGGGGCCATTACTCCATGATAGACACGTTATTCCTGGCATGATTACTAGCACATTAGAATCTTGGTCTGCTGGACAACTTGAGTGGATTAAGAAACTGTTGAGAATTACTGGTGAGCATCGACTCCCTAATGAAGAAGAGGTTGGAATGCAGGCAATTCACGGAAGGTACTTCAAGCCTTTTTTAGGACCACAGTTATTTCCGTGGACGTGTCACGACGCTGCTTTGGTTGGTCTTGATAGCAATGTTGGATCGAACGAAGTTCTGCGTATGGTAATGGAGGCTCTTGCTTATATTGGCGCACGTATGATTGAGCAGTTAGATGTAATTACTGGTATTCCTAGTACGCGAATTATAGTCGGAGGTGGATCTAGTCGAAATCGTCTGCTTATCCAAATCAAGGCGGATATGCTTAACAGGTCGATTTTTGTACACAAGCAGGCTGACTTATCGACTATAGGAGCAGCATTGCTATCTGGTATAGGTGTAGGTCTGTACAAAGGATACCAAGAAGCAGCAATGGTGTTGTGTGATCAAGTTGAGGAAGTAGTACCTGATACTGAGCGGCACTTTAAGTACAGGGAACTGTTTGATTCCTTCCAGTGGGATTAATCATCATGACATGTTGTTTGTAAAATAGCTCTATTAAAGGAGATCTCAAACCTATGAAGAAGATTCGCGTAACTGTCATTGGCGCTGGTAGTGTTTTCACTCCTGAGTTGGTTCAATTACTACTAGATCGAAACCTGGCTGTTGAGGAATTAGTACTCATGGATATTGATCGTCAACGTCTTGATATCCTTTCTTCTTTTGCAGAAAGGCAGATTGCGCAGGCCGGCGCAAATACTAAAGTGAAGAGTGTAGATTCATACCGAGATGCAATTCCAGGAAGTGACTATATTTGCATACAGGCGCGAATTGGTGGCAACCACATGCGAACTCTGGATGAAGAGCTCGCTCGTAAGTATCATATCCCATTTGTTGAAACTGTCTCGATACCGGGACTAGGGGCGTTTTTACGGTCAGTACCAGTCTACGACGAGATAGCCGACTTGATTAAAGATCATGCGCCCAATGCGATGGTAATGAATTTCTCGAACCCTGCCGGGGCTCTAACGGCCTATCTACATGCAAAAGGTATCACGCAGGCTGTCGGAGTGTGTAATTCACCAATTGGATTTGCTTCGACAGTTGCTGAGCTCCTCAACGTGCCCAGTGAATCCGTTTGGATGAACTGGAAAGGACTAAACCACTTAACAGTTGTTGATCAATTGCTTGTTGATGGAAAGGATGTAATGACTGAAGTTATAGAGAAGGCTTCTGAATGGTCTTCTGGTTTTCCGTTTTCACGCAGCGTGATTGATGATACTGGGTTGGGATTGAGTAGCTATTTTCAGTACTATTTTCACTCGGGTAGACGCATGAGAGAGTTGCTGGAAAAAACAGTAAGTCGTGGACAAGAGGTTATTGATCTAGAAAGGAAATTGCTCACAGAATATGCTCGTCAGAATACGGTTTCCATACCGGACCTATTGAAGTCCCGCGGTGGATATAGATACTCAGAGGTCGTTGTCGACTTAATAGAGAGCATACTTACAGATAACCACAAGATTCACTATGTAAATGTTCAAAACAACGGAACGATTTCGGGATTGCCAGATGATACGGTGGTCGAGGTACCGGCCATTGTGGAAAATGGGGCAATTTTACCGCTTAAGACAGGGGAATTACCTGTATTAGTAAAACCTTTGGTTCTTACCATGGCAACGGTTTACAAGTATTGGGTATCTGCTGCTCTAGCGAATAGCCTCGCGGATCTACGCAGGTCGTTATTAATTCACCCGTTGTTTCCGGATGCAGAGCAATCTGAACAAATATTGGACGAATTCTTTGATTTGAATAAAGAATTTGTACATCCGTATTACTAAAGCCTGATTTCGATTGGGATTGTGCACCTAATTAGGAGGGATATGGATGAAAACAATAACGGCAAGGGTAGGTTTGTTATCCGTTAGTTTGGGTGTGGGAATGAGTTTTCTGGTAACTGGGTGTGGGACGTCAAAAGGATCGAACTCATCAGGTAGTTCGAAAACCAGTCAATCCATTACTACGGGTATTAACAAGGACTACTCAGGAACTACTATCACTGTTCTTTTACCACCATGGGGACAAATGCCGCAGTCATCCCTTGATGAATTTACAAAACAAACAGGCATTAAGGTAAAGATGGAAAGCATGTCGTGGGATAATATTCATCAACAAATCGTTACATCAGAAGCTGCACATATTTCCCCGGCCGATGTTACGGAGGTGGACTGGTCTTGGGTAGGCCAATTTGCCGACTCCGGTTGGTTTACGCCGCTAAATGATTATATGTCCAAGAAGGCGGTTCAAAATAATGCTGCAGCGAGCATATTCACAGTTAACAACAACTTACTTGCAATGCCATATAGCCTTGATTATCGGGTCGTATTACTTAATATGACCGAATTTAAAAAGGCAGGTATCAATACAGTACCAAAGACTTGGACAGATATATTAAATGATGCAAAGGAATTAAAGAAGAAAGGTATTGTGCAGTATCCGATCGCAGTGCCGATGTCCGTAACGGAAGCGTCAGCGGTCTCTTGGTTTGAACTAATCAAATCGGATGGTGGGCAATTATTTGATAATAAATGGAATCCGTTGTTTGAATCACAATCTTCAGCCGGAGCTCAAGCATTAAGCTTTGAAAAGAAACTGTACGATCAAAAATTGGTTCCACCTGGTGAAGTTACATTGACTGATGTTGAAAATGGTGATCTCTTTAAGGCTGGCAAAGCTGCAATTTCGCTTGAATCCAGTCCAGGTGGCTTGGCAGGTTATCTTGATCCAAAGACGTCAAATATATCAAAAGATGACATAGCTATGATTGCTCCGCCAGGCCAATCTCCCGGTCAAAGTGGTACATTTGGCCTTCCTGAAGGATTGGGTGTCCCGGCATTGTCCAAAAACAAGGGTGCAGCAGCCATGTTCATTAACTGGTGGATGCAGATGCCTCAACAAATTACCGCGTATGAAAACCCAAATATGGGAGATCTGCCGACTGAGAAGTATACATTACAACAATTGAGTAAAGATAATAAACTTGTAGATGGTAAGGATATCATGAGTACAGTTTCTAGTGTCAAGCCACTATTTCCACAAGGAACGCCTTCTTGGTATCCACAGTTTAGCAATGCAGCGGCTACAATGATTCAGTACGTTGTCGAAGGAAAGGAAACTCCTAGTCAATCTCTGAAAACGCTAGCAAAACAAGTAGATTCCTTCCGTTAAAATTCGTAAGAAACTCGGAGAAGGGGCATGTGGATTCCACTTGCCCTAGATGGTTTTTAAATATTGAAATAGAGGAGGTCGTTCATCTGTGAGTACAGTGCCGACGGGCAAATTAGATAGCATGAGATCTAGTAATAAAAAGCCTAGTCAAATAATAGGGTATTACTTTGTAGGTCCAGCTTTAATTATTATTGTGCCACTTGTTCTGTATCCGCTTGTCGTGAGTCTTATCGATAGTTTTAGAGTTGATAATTTGTTGCAGGCCAATAATCACAAATTTATCGGATTTGGGAATTACGCTGACGTACTGAAGGATTCGTTGTTTCTCCATTCAGATTATAATACGTTGGTATACCTTATCCTTACCACTGTGGGGTCGCTCATCCTCGGTTTAGTAATGGCCTTTTGGTTGAAGAGTATTACTCGTTATAGGGCACTTTTCTTAGTTTTAATTGTATTACCTTGGGCTGTTCCAGGAACTGTTGCGGGTATATTGTGGTCGTTCATTTACAATCCAACAACAGGGCTCTTAAACAGCATATTAATGACACTTCATGTCATAAAACAGAATGTTGTTTGGTTTAATGGGTCTTGGATTGGGCTGGTGCTGATCACATTAACATTGCTATGGCAAATAGCCCCAATTACAGCAATCATATTTTTGGCAGGGTTAGAAAGCATCCCTCCACAATTGTATGAATCCGCAGAGATTGACGGCAGCCGAACGGTAACGACATTTCTTCACATAACTTTGCCACTATTAAGACCCTCGTTAGCTATTGGTTTACTAGATGCAGGGGTATTAGGTATCGGCGTGTTTGATCAGATATATGTTCTTGCTGGATATTCACCAGGTACGAAATCGGCAGTGATGCAAATCTATTTATATGCCTTTCAAAACTTGAACTTTGGAGCAGGAATTAGCGCATCGATAGTGTTGACAGTTGTCACCTTGCTTATCAGTTTAATATATTTGCGCTTTCTTTATAAGGAGGTCGTCTACTAATGAATAAAGTAACACGTCGTATTCTACAAATTATCATTGGTATTGTACTTCTTTTTTGGTCACTGGCTCCATTATATTGGGGGCTGATTGTTAGTCTGTCAAATCCATCTGGATTACAAGCTGTTCCTCCGCCGATTATTCCGAAGCCTTTTACAATTTCTTATTACACTAGCTTATTAAATGGTCATTCTGCAGTTTCTTTAACATTTTTACATGAGTATCTTAATTCAGTCATCGAAGCCGTATTGACTACGGTGGTTACTGTTGCGATCGCTGCATTTGCAGGTTATGGGTTTATACGCTTAAAGTTTAAGGGATCGACGGCCATCTTTTTCGTAATTATTGGAACAATGTCTTTGCCGATATATGCAGTTCTCATACCTTTGTTCCAAATGATAACCAACATGGGATTAACAGATACTTACTTTGCGATAGTGGTCATTAATTGTTCGGGAAGTCTGCCCTTAGCAATATGGCTCATACGGAGTCACGTGGCGTCACTGCCTGTGTCAATCGAAGAGGCTGCCCGAATCGATGGTGCAAGCAGAGGTAAACTTGTACTGCGGATTGTAATACCCCTTATTGCCCCGGGCATGGCCTCGACATCTATTGTCGTGTTGTTGACCTCGTGGTCATCTTTTTTAATACCTTTAGTATTTGCACCAACGCCACAAGCAATGCCACTAACAGTCTTGATTACCCAATATGCAACCAAGTATGCTACAAACTATGGATTACAGGCTGCTGCAGGAATTCTCGCCTTAATCCCTCCGATTATCGTAGTGGCCTGGTTTAATCGACATTTGATTCGCGGCCTTTTGGGAGGGTCTGTAACTTCTTGATGGACAGTGTAACTTCATACTATCCTCCTTTGTCAGTGTCAAATCTTAGTTGGGGTTAGTAATTAGGGGCTGCTGAATGATTTAAGACGCAGCCCTGAACATATGAAATTTCATGTCCAGGAGTCCCCGACAAAATGGGCTTTCTGTGGCGCTGCATGAACTTGGACAATTGAACGTCCCCTGTTTTCCCTTGATTGAATGAAGAACTTTGCGTTAAGGCGTCGTGTACAGACGGGTCAAGCTCTTCCTATTGGACAAGCAAAGTTTAAAAAGAAACTAACTCATAATTCAAACCACAGCTTATATCTCACCGGAATTTATGGTCTTCCTATTTTTTAAACAAGTATCGGTTTGACTGGTAGCAGTCCGCGTTTTAGGTATTCACGATTGAATATCTATCGACGACAGGTAGTGAATACTTGAGTGAATTTGTTCATGATTTTCTCATCGTATATATATGATGTGCCGATAGAGACGTCCATATTGCTCATCGAGAGTCTGCAGAGCAGATTTGTGACTTTGTTGCGCAAACTGGGTCCATCCGATTTCCAGCGGACAGTTTCGACCCCAGCATACGGGGACATGACGCTGGATTCAGCGCTGCAGCGGTACGAATGGCATGGGCGCCATCATATCGCGCACATCACTTCATTGCGCGAGCGTATGGGGTGGTCATAAAGGTCGTGCGCATTCTGCTGTGCCGATGCCTCGGTGGATGATACGGGGACAGGCGCGTGATAGCGTGATCGTCAATGTAAATTGGTGGGGCGTTGCCGATCACGCTGTTTCACGAATACCGAGTAGTATTACAAATGTTGCGCCAATCCCGCATCCAAGATGACAGTTGCTTTAAATAAATCGCCGTCCACTTCCAGATTCAAGTCCCCGCCGTGGAGATCGACAATCGACTTGGCAATGGCCAGTCCGAGCCCCGAGCCATCCGTATGGCGGGAGGCATCGCCGCGTTTGAAACGTTCAAACAGCTCGTCGATGTTGTCGCTCAGCTCATATTTGGTGATGTTTTTGAACGTCATCTCGACCTTGTCCTCGGTTGTGGCGATGGAGATGTAGACCCTGGTATGATCCAACGCGTATTTCAGGATGTTTCCAATCAAATTATCAAACACCCGCCATAACTTTTGCCCGTCGACAACACAGTAAATCGGCGTATCCGGCTTTGTGACGCGAAATTGCAGTGTGGACTGGCGGATCATTTCATCGTGTTCTGCCAGTGCTTGTTCCAACAGTTGGCCCATGTCGACTTTTTCTTTGGCCAACTCGATACTGCCGCTCGCCATTTTCGATATCTCAAACAGGTCGTCAATCAGCACTTTCAGGCGCTTTGATTTGCGATCAATAATCTCGACATAGGCATCGCGGTGTTCGGCGGCGAGTTCAGGGGTCTGCAGTAATTCCGTATATGTGATGATGGATGTCAACGGCGTGCGCAAGTCGTGGCTGACATTCGTGATCAAATCCGCTTTGAATCGCTCGCTTTTTGCTTGGGCTGCCTGCGAAGTTTCCATGCCTTGTTTCAGTGCGTTCACATTCCTGGCCAATGTGGCCATCGTTGACGCGCCATGGATGACGAGGTCTGGTTGGATGTTTCCTCGAGCGAGTTCGGTGGTATGCAAGACGATACGGTTCAGATGGCCGACCCGCCTGCAGATGATGGTCAGCGCAGGAATGGTCACTATGATGAACAGCGGCACATAGACGACGATGGTTGGCGGTGAGATACACACCACCAAGAATCCAAACCCGGATGCAAAGATGATGCCCAGCAACAACAGCACCTGCACACCATTGCTACGACTTAAGAAGGCATCGTGAATCGCGGTGCGTGTCTTGTAAACCACGCTGTTCCTCCAAGATGTCTGCCATTCGTCATGATTGTAAAATCTTTGGAGGATGCAGTAGGCTTGGGCCATGGTCAATGCAACGAGGATGGTGCAAGTCACCAGGCTTCTGACATGTTGTAAAAATTCATAATAGTAGTCCAGTCCGATATCCGTCAGCTGGGAAATGGTGTATATACCAATGATAGTGATGATGGCAAAACTGATGTCGATAGGAATTTGATTGTAGTATTGCTGCCACTGCCGCATATCCAGTGACTCAAAGATGGCCACCCGCTTCAGTACGAAAAGACTGAACAGCAGGGCGCCGATACTGCAGATGATATACAGGTACAACGACAGTTGGTTTGCGTAATCGTGGTGAAACAGGAAAAGAGAAATCCCACTCAGTCCAAAGGTGAACAAGAGCAGCCAACCACAGATGATGATTCTACTTTTCAATTTTGTATCCAATGCCCCATACCACCTTTAGATACCTTGGATTTTTCGGATCGATCTCGATTTTTTCGCGGATCTTGCGGATATGCACGGCGACGGTATTTTCGGCGTTGAAACCAGGTTCCTTCCACACGCGCTCATAGATTTCCGCTATCGAAAACACACGCCCTGCGTTGGTCATCAGCAACTCGACAATCTTGTATTCAATCGGAGTTAATTTCACCACTTCACCGTTTACCGCGACCTCTTTCGCCGATGAATCCAGTGTCAGGCCGTGCAGTTCAATCACCTTGTCGTTGCCTTCATAAGTGCCAAGCGTCACATATCTGCGAAGCTGTGATTTCACTCTGGCGATGAGTTCTAGTGGATTGAATGGCTTTGTGAGATAGTCATCTGCGCCAATTTGCAGTCCCAATATTTTGTCGGTGTCTTCGCTTTTTGCGCTGAGAATGATAATGGGGATGTTCTTCTCCTCACGAATTTTGAATGTCGTTTTGATCCCATCCAGACGTGGCATCATGACATCCAATATGATCAAGTGAACATCACATTCGTTTAATTTTTCGATGGCCTCTATGCCGTCTTTTGCCTTGATGACGGTGAGTCCCTCGTTTTTCAGGTAGATCTCGATGGCATCGCGCAGTTCCTTTTCATCGTCGACGACCAAGACAGTGTGATTGTGCACGGTATACCCACCTTTTTCATGGCTTGCTGAGGATAGTGTAGGCCAAAACTATGAAGAAGAAGGATACATGAACCTTAAGATTCTCTTAAATTCAATCGGATTCTCCTATATTTTAACCATATATCGGTTGGTGGCGCTTTGGATAATGGTGGGGAGATGGGGCGTTACAGTTCGTAAATGAGTTCCGTGCATTCACGTATCGATTCATTACATCGTCTTCCTTAGTCCAAGAACTTGGTTAGATTCACGGAATGAACTTGTGCCGTAATACTATTGAAGCCCTCTGCTGCCATGGCCCAAAATATTTCAGGGTCTTTGAACGAGATCCTACTGACAACCCGATGGATATTTAACTCTTTCATGCTGACCAGTGCAGTTTGAAGTAATCTTCGTTTGTCTGACTTGTCAACCGGGGATTCGGGTTTAAAAATCAAGCCAAATGCCAACGCATTATATTCATCGTACTTATAAATTACCTTGTAAGAAGCTATTCCTTGTATTTCATCTGAACCCGGCTCTTTCAAGGTAAGGATGACATGATCTGGTGCGCCAGATTCGCCATCGCTCAAATATTGTTTTCGAAATAACTCGGCATCCAGGGGATCATTGGCAAGCAAAATCTGATGGATATCCGACAGTTCTAGAGCGGGATTATGTTCAATCCGACTCGTGTCCAGCTCAGTGGGAGGATCCCATTTCCATAGATTCATGTTTGTTGAGGTATAAATATACTCGTCCGGAATGAACCCCAGTCTCTCCCATAGCGTGATCATTGGGCTTCGTATCTGACCGAAATTGATATATTCCCTCAGAACGATCCTCGAACGTCCTTGTCCTTGGACCGCATCCATGCATAGATGTAAAAGACTTTCCAAAATTGATGCGTCTGTATCTATAAATCCACAGACAAGTGATGCCTCTTGCCGCTCTTTAGGGAATCTTACACCCATGAACGCGACGATTTCCCTACCTTTCAGTGCCAGGAATCCCGCGTTGTTCTCAAAGTACTGCTCTCGCAAAAGCGCTGGGGTGTGCCCGCCAAAGGACATAGGTGTGGATGGATGATAGATTCGAATGGTCTGATTCAACAGTTTTAAGACGGCTCCATAGTCATCGTTGCCGCTCAAGGGCCTGACATGAAATGCTCTTCCCATATCAAACGCCTTCCTTTCGTGTTTGGTGTATTACTAGTGTCTCGAATGGGAAAGCGTCCGTCCATACTGACTATTTTTTAAAATAATTTCGTGGATCAAGTTTCCTCTCTATCAGAGTGATGGACTTTTTGAATTTTTCCCGACGCAAGGCAGGTTTATATCGACAATATTCCAGGATTTAGTTAACATTAGAGTAACACACGACTTATTGAACGGGGGACAAATAGTGACTGAATTACTGAATGATTTTAGGGACTTTTTTAGTCATTATCAGTCAATTTGGAACAGATGCGACACAGATGGAATATCCGATGTTTGTTCAACGGATTTACATGTACGGTGGGCGTATCCTGGTAATCAAATATCCGACTGGGGATACAAAGAGGCTTGTGAGGGCTGAGGTCAAGCCTTTCGTTCTTATGCAGGACGCAATCCAAAGTGGACATTCCATGAGATGTCTTTTACAGCCATTAGTTAGAATGAAGTATTGGCTTTGTTTTGGGTGACGTTTGAGATGGACGATAGACCTACTGAAGAAGCAAACATGTTTGTGGAAACCTTTTGCAGAGAAAAATCGGGATGGAAATTGATTCGAAGCTATGTTGAATCTTCGATATCTAAAAAATTTGTTGGGTTATAACATTCGGTAGTGATGAATTAAATATCTTTAAAACAATGACGCTTATAGAAGGACTTAGGTGCCGTAATGAACACATATGCTCAACAATACATTTAAGATACAAATCCATCAGGCATAATCACACCCATAGTCTAGTATCTAGTGGCATCTAATTATAAATGTTCAGTGTTGACAAAGCATTTTAATACATATTTAATATATATTAAATATAAATTTAGAGTAGCTAGTCGTTTCCCTTGTAATAACGGCCTCGTGGCACGAGTCTTGGTAAGGTGGCCGGAAGGTACAGCTTACGTCTTGAAGTTCACATCAGAAAAGTCAGTTGATTTAGAAAACGCGTGGAGGTGACCCACATGTTGGATCCGGTAGTCGAGCCCGGTGAGTTGACGGAGTTGGATCGATTCATTTTTGAATCGTGGGGTTATTTCATTATTCCCGATGTTCTAAACCAAGATGAAATTCGTTCTGTTCTGGAGGCGTCACAACGATTGCATTCTGGGCACAAGGGGGTATTTCAGCAGGTTGGGAACGGATTTGAGCGCGAACCGTCCATTGAGCGCCTGCTCGACCATCCTGCAGTGCTCCCCAAGGTTCGAGGGCTGTACCAATCGGACAATGTCATTGTCCAGGCTGCGTGGTGTACATTGCAGCCAGCACATGGAAAGACGGGTGGATGGCATCAAGACGGATCGAGCGCATTCGATTTTCGGCAGCTAGGTTACCCAATCCCGCTTCTACAGTTGCGGGTGTCGTACTTGCTCACGGATCAAACTCGACCTGGGATGGGGAATCTGGAGTTGATTCCGGGCAGTCACAGGAGCCGTGTGCCATTGCCTGAGCACGTGCGCACGGAACACGCAGAGACGCCAATCAGTCATATCGTGTGTGCTCCAGCGGGTTCCGCGCTGGTATTTCACAACGCTGTTTGGCACCGGGCTTATGAACACAATGAAGACTATGATCGGTACACCATGCACTTTGTGTACAGTCCACCGTGGATGCGATACGCTGACCGTTTCGAAAACACAGAAGCGTTTTTAGCGCGTACAACACCGGTTCGCCGCGGGTTGATGGGTGACCTGAGCAAGCCTGATGCGGCCTACGCTGGCGGTTACCATACACCACCCTATCTTCCGTGAATCTTACAGTGTTTCGGATGTTGGCGCTTACAGGGGGCGCAGATAGTAAGGCATTTGAATTGCCTACGGAGGCATTTGAGCATGGTCAGTTGAGGTTTTTCTAAGAGATAAGGCTGATTTGGAGGAATTTGAGTGGCAAAAATTAAGGCAGTGCGCTGTATTCGGACGAGACGGAATGCCAGCTGGACCATCGTTAAGGTGGAGACAGACCAACCGGGTTTATATGGGATCGGCTCGGCCAGTGACGCGTATAATCCGAACGCAGTCGTGACTGTTGTGGAAGAGTTGCTGGCTCCGCAGTTGATTGGGAAGGATGCTGGCCACATCGAGGATCTCTGGCAAGCGATGTATGCGAGCGGCTATTGGCGCAATGGTGCGCTGGTGAATACCGCTATCAGCGGGATCGACATGGCGCTGTGGGATATCAAGGGAAAGGAGGCGGGGATGCCGGTCTACAAGCTCTTGGGCGGTCCCTGCCGCTCAGCTGCGCCCTGCTATGCCCACGCCAGCGGCCGCGACATCAAGGAGTTGGAGGAAGACGTCCAGCGCTATATCGATGAAGGATACCAGGTGATACGGTGCCAGATGGGCCAGTACGGCGGCGGCGGTTTTCTCGACGCAAAGCACGCTGTGTTGCCCGACAATGCATGGAGCAACCAACATGTGTTTGATGAGGAATCATACCTCATCAACATTCCGAATATGTTCGAATCGCTGCGAAGCCACTTTGGTCCGAAGATCAAGTTCACCCACGATGTGCATGAGCATTTGTCACCAACTGCTGCGGTGGCGTTGGCAAAGCTGTTGGAACCCTATCGCCTGTTCTTTTTGGAGGATGTATTACCGCCGGAGCAGATTCACTGGTTTCGACAATTGCGCCAACAATGCAGCACGCCACAGGCCATCGGGGAACTATTCGTGAATCCGCATGAATGGACCACCTTGATTAAAGAGCAGTTGATTGACTTTATCCGTCTCCGCGTTTCCAAAGCGGGTGGTATCAGCGCGTGTCGCAAGGTGGCCGCTTTGGCTGAAGCATTCGGCGTTCGGACGGCATGGCAAGAGGGCGGAGACAACGACCCCGTCAATCAGGTCGCCTCGCTTCATCTGGACCTCGCCGTGTGGAATTTTGGCATCCAGGAGGAGAACCACTTCCGGCCCGAGGAACTGGAAACTTTCCCAGGGCACGCCATCCTAAAGAATGGGTACCTGTATCCCAGCGACCAGCCAGGGCTTGGCATCGACATTGATGAGGAAAAAGCGTCGGCGCTAATGGACGATGAGAGACGATTGCACAAGTATCACAGTCCTTACCCGATTGACCGGAAGGCGGACGGCACCGTTGTTCGGCCCTAACTGAAGCCACAAAACGAAGGTCGACGGCAAGTAGTGGCATTAAACGATGGAGTGGTGGACAGTGAGTGTACGCAGAGGGTTGTACCACGGATTCGAGACCATTGACGTAGAGTGGATGGATTACAAGCTGTCGATCGCGCCGTCAATTGGCGGGCGAATCATCAGTTACTCGTTCCAGGGGATGGAAGCGTTTTATGTGATGCCTTCCCTTGAGGGGAAGTTGTTTGACCTGTCTCTAGGGGACGGCGAATCCATCGAGCAAAAGCGAATGGAACTGGGCATGAAATTGTACGGCGGCTTCAAGACGTGGCTCGCGCCGCAAAGCCGATGGCAAAGCGCCCCCTATATGGATTTGGATCTTGCTGAACACACAGCCGATTGGATAGAGGAAGGCGACACGGTCACAGTGACGTTGGAGAGCCCGGTCTGTCGCGAGACAGGCGTGCAGTTCGTCCGCAGAATCCGCGTTGCCTTAGACTCGCATGCGGTGTACGTGGACATGGGTATGCGAAATCAAGGCCGAGAGCCCGTGGAGTTCGGGCTGTGGGATGTGACACAAGTGGTGAGTCCGGGCAAGGTTTATTTTCCGCTGGGGTCATCCATGGGACTGTCTTCGCTCTATACATTTGAAAGGCCAATGCCTTCATGCGCGCAGGTCTTTCCCAACGGCGTTGCAAGCGTTGACTGCAGCCCAAACGACGGTGTTTACAAGATTGGGACAGCGTACTCAGAGGGCTGGATGCTGAACACGATTCAACATCCCGACGGCGCCTTGGGTTATCTCAAACAGTTCGAAGTGTATCCTGACGCCGCATTCGGGCACGGGTGCGCCGTTGAGGTGTACAATTCCGAAGACTATCCGTACTATGAGGCGGAGATTCATGCTCCCATGATGACACTGATGCCCAGTGACGAGTTTTTCACGACACAGGTTTGGTCCCTGTTTCCAATGAATGCGGCATCTGCCTCGGATGTGAGATCCATCGTGGCCAAGCATTTGGTGGACACGCTCCCGGTGTAGTTTGCCCGAACAACGGATCGTATGCGGCCATGAGCTTATTGTTAGGCATCACCGGGGCCATCTACCGGAAGCCGATCTCTTTACGCTCGGTGACGCATCGTTTCCCGGATTTAACTGGGATGTACTTGTAACAGTTCATAAACAAAGAAAACAGCCCCGCAAATTCTCTGCGGGGCTAGCATGATTCAAAACGGCATTCGCTCTCCATCAATTGTGTAGTGATGCTCATCTGCCCAGTCAACAATTCCATCCCAGAAATCTCCACAGGCTGTCATTGTCTTTGAATGTTCAGCCAATTCTCCACTCATGACGAGCTCTGCGACTGTATCGAACCCATGTGGGCGATTTGGCAGTGCCAGCGCCTCAGGCAGAACCTTCGCGCCTGTGGAAAAGAGGCTCTGGTTGTGTAGCCCAACCAACATGGCGCCGTAATGCGCAATCTGCATAGCCAGGTAGGGCAAGTAACTGTATGGACCATTGGGGCGTAGATTCCGCAACTTCCCCATAAACTCATACTCATTTATCAGGACTTCATTTATCGCGCGGTTGAAATCTGATTGTGCGGGGGACTCAACCGCAGTCCGCAAGTCGTGGAAAAAACCGTCGGGATCGTACAAGCTCAGTGTGGAAAAGTATGCACCGTGCGTCAACGGCCATCTTCCTTTAACCGTCGCGGCGTTTTTCAGCAGGATGTTCGCGCTATAAACATCCACCTCTGCCCTCCAAGGGCCTGCCGACCATTCATAACAATATTCCACTGTCTGACCGGAATCGTGTAAAACGCAAAACATCTCAATGTCCGAGAAACAGCCATCCGTTCCTTTGGCCACAGAGCCATAAACACCAATGGCTTGAATTTTGCTCCCATATACCTCATGTAATCTCTTGGCAATTTCACGGCATGTTTGCAGTCTTTCACTGCGTGAAATCGCCTTTGGCCCGCTTATGTTCATCCGTGTGCAACCCCCTCGTAATGTTAGGTAAGCAGTCACGAGCGATGAACGGAGGCCCTCTCGCTTAGCGGGGGATTTTCGTCTTTGACATGAGTGATCCTCCTGACATAATACGCTTTCATCAAACATACGCAAACGATGTTGCTTTCGCAAGTAAGAGAAGGGCTACCGTGTCAGCCGTATAGAGAAGCATAGAAAACCAGGCTATTAGGCGCTGTGCTATGATGGGGACATGGACATGGCGGAGATGAAATCATGTTTGGCGCCAGTATACCAATTAAAGATTCTGATGCGAGCGGTGCAGTGAACATTGGGATCGCACAGAAAGTGGACGTCAAAGACTCGTTGGACTACAGTTGGTTCATAATGATATTGTGAACAGTTGGCGAGTGGTATACTGACAAAAACAAAACCAATCCAACTGGATGGTGGGTGAAGACGGTGTTCGCGCTCACCTGAGGTTTGGTATGCATAGAAACAACTCCGGCGAAAGGTTGATACGATGCAGAACACGTCAATCGCTTCCGACTTTATTCGGGAGATCATCAGTGAGGATTTGAAAACACATAAAGTCACAGAGGTGGTGACTCGCTTCCCACCAGAGCCCAATGGGTACTTACATATCGGCCATGCCAAATCCATCTGTATCAATTTTGAGATTGCTAAGGAATTCAACGGCAAGACCAATTTGCGTTTTGATGATACCAATCCGCTCAAGGAAGACGCCGAATATGTAAAGGCGATACAAGAGGACATCAAATGGCTCGGGTTTGAATGGGACGGGCTATTTTTCGCTTCTGATTATTTCGAGGAGATGTATCAGCGCGCGGTATTGCTGATAAAAAACGGCAAGGCATATGTGGATGATCAATCTGCAGACGAAATTCGCCAGGCCAGAGGCACCTTGACAGAGCCGGGGCAGAACAGCCCATGTCGCACGCGTTCGGTTGAGGAGAATCTCGATCTCTTCAAGCGCATGCGCCATGGGGAGTTCAAGGATGGCGAAAAAGTGTTGCGCGCCAAAATTGATATGGCTTCACCAAACATCAATCTGCGCGATCCGGTGCTCTACCGCATCTCTCACGCGACACATCACAACACAGGTGACCAGTGGTGCATCTATCCGATGTACGCGTTCGCGCATCCGCTCGAAGACGCGATCGAAGGGGTGTCCCATTCCCTTTGTACACTCGAATTCCGCGATCAACGCCCTTTGTACGATTGGGTGATTCGCGAATGCGAGATGCCGCATGTTCCGCATCAATATGAATTTAGCAGATTAAGTCTCACCGATACGGTCATGAGCAAGCGACTTTTTCGGCAGTTGGTGGAAGAAAAGACGGTCGATGGCTGGGATGATCCACGTATGCCGACCATTTCGGGTCTGCGCAGACGTGGGTTTACACCGGAATCGATTCGGGCGTTTGTGCGCGAGTTGGGCATCACGCTCGGCGGTGGTGACGTGGATTACCGGATGCTGGAGTACTTCATCCGTGAGGACCTCAAACTCAAAGTGCCGCGCGCGATGGGCGTTATCCGACCGCTCAAGGTCGTTATCACCAATTATCCCGAAGATCAGGTGGAGATGCTGCCAGCGGAAGTGAATTCGGAAGTGCCGGAGATGGGGATGAAAGAGATCCCGTTTTCACGCGAGATTTACATTGAGCAGGAGGACTTCATGGAAAATCCGCCGCCGAAGTATTTTCGGTTATTTCCCGGGAATGAAGTCCGCCTGAAGAATGCATATTTTATCAAGTGCAATGATGTCGTGAAAGATGAGGACGGCAATGTAGTGGAATTGCATTGCACGTATGATCCCGAGACCAAGAGCGGCAGTGGATTCACAGGGCGCAAAGTCAAAGGCACCATCCATTGGGTCGATGCAAAGCGCGCCATCCCTGCGGAGTTCCGCTTGTATGAGGCGCTGCTGACACCGGATGAAGGGGACGGGCGCGAACTGATCGACCGGGTCAATCCTCATTCGCTGCAGGTGGAACATGGGTACATTGAGCCAGATTTGCAAATGGCGCAGCCGCAGGACAAGTTCCAGTTCTTCCGCCACGGTTATTTTAATGTAGATCCGAAGGATACAACGCCAGATCACAAAGTGTTTAACTTGATTGTCGCCTTGAAAAGTTCGTTTCAGATTAAATAACGATTTATGCAAATGGCGAGCCGCCCTTGGCTCGCCATTTGTTTGTCGCAAAGGGGCTGGGGAACATCAGGGCATCTCTCGCCTGTTCCCACCATTATTCAGCCTGCACGTTTGCCTGATAGCGGTGGCGTATCGCATGTAGGATGCAAAAGATCAGTAAGAACAGAGCCAGCAGCGCTGCGGCAAAAGCGAGCATCAGCCAAAGCACATGGTTTGGCGTGAGGCGATCCATGGCGTATCCGATGACGGCAGGAAACACAGCCCCGCCGATTCCGGCGAACGCGGTGACGGCGCTGGTCACCGTGCGCTCCATGCCAGGGAACGTGTGATTGGCGTACACCATCGTGATGGAATACACCGCGGACATCGCGAGTCCCAAACCAAACACCGTGGCGTACGAGGCCCATGGACGGTGGAGCTGTGTCAAAAGCAGAAAGAACACGATGCACAGGGAGATGCTCCACAGCAAATACCGCTCATAACTCACGCGGCGGACAATCCATGCGATGGCGATCCGCCCGCAGACCATCGCGATCCAAAAGGTCGTTGAACTAAGCGATGCGAAATAGGGTCGGACTTTCATATATACAGTGAAAATCGTCGGCATAAAACTGTTCAGACTGCCCTCCACGCCGACATAAATGAAAATCATCAGGAGAAACAGAGCGAGTACGCCGTATTTTGAGAAACTTCCCTTGAATACAGGCGGATCGGCCGTGCGGGCGTCCATTTGTCCTTCGTCTGCCGTCGCTTGCAGCGAAACGGAAATCGTCTGCCAGAAGATGGCCAGGAAAAGGGCGAAACCACCTGCCACTAAAGAAGTGAGACGCCAGCAGTGCGCTGCGATCAGTCCGCTCGCAATTGCGGGCATGCAAAGCGCGCCACTGCCGAAGGCGACCTCCAGGCGGCTCATGAATATCGCTCGTCTGCCTGCAAACAACTCCATAATATACGATGCCACTGCTGTTTCTAGCGCTGATGCGCCGATGCCGTTTAAAACGACGAGGATATCCACCCAGAAGAGCCGCGGCAGAAACAAAATCACGGTCTGCGCAATGGCAACCGCGAGCGCCGACGCAGAGAGGATAAACCGATAGTGGTATCGCTTCATGCAGCTTGCAGTCAGCGGAACGCCAATGATGAAGCCAATGGATTGAAGCAGGATGAGAAACCCGCCCATGGCATAGTTCACATGATAGTGGGCCAGCAGTTCAGGCATAATTGCTCCGAAGAAAACACTGGTGATGCCACCGAGAAAGTACATACCGTAAGATGCCCAAACAAAACGCTGCAACCAGATATCCCCCTAGTCCGCCATACCCGTGCTACATCTTGCACCAGCAGCAGCATCAAAATGCCAGGCACTTGAGGCATCGCGAATGGTCGGTGTTTCTCCACCAACTATACTATAAATTCAGACATAGGCTGTATGCTCACTTACCGTGTGTGGCAACGGCACAGTTTGAACTTTACTTTAGGTAACTAAGTGAAGAACGAGTAACCATAGCAAAGAGATTTCACTACTTACAAAATTGCAAAAACAGTACTATGGTACAGAGGATGAATGCAACTTTAGCGGAGAGGACTGTGAAAGCGGATGCGTATTGATTTATCAGGTAAGATTGCCATCGTCACAGGCGCAACTGGCGAGTTAGGACGCGTAATGGCGCGATCCCTAGCGCAATGCGGGGCTGATGTCGCCGTGCATTATATGCAAAACGCCCAAAAGGCGAAGGAATTGGTAGAGGAACTTCAAGCCACGGGCGTTCGCAGTGTAGCTGTGCAAGCAGATGTCACCAATCAGGATTCCATTTCGCAAATGGCCAAGACGGTGCAAGCGGAATTGGGCGATCCCGATATCGTGATCGCCAACGCTGTGATTCAGATTCATCCTTGGTCGAGTGTGCTGGAAGAGGACCCGAGTGATTACGAGAGCCAGTTTCAGTCATGTGTCATGCAATCTGTCTATTTGGCCAAGTCGTTCATTCCCGGCATGGTGCGCAAAGGCGGCGGGCGCTATATCGCCATCAATACCGAATGCGCCATGGAAGCTGCAGCGAATTCTTCGGCGTATGTGGCCGGCAAGCGCGGCTTGGATGGCATCGTGCGGACGTTGGCGCGGGAAGTCGGAAAGCATCAAATCACGGTCAATCAAATTGCGCCCGGCTGGACCGTCAGTGAACAATACTACGATGCGCCGGAGGATCATGACGCCGGATACCGTGCGACGGTGCCGCTTGCACGGCGGGGGACGGATCAGGAAATCGCGAATGTGGTGGCATTTATGGCCTCTGATTTGGCTTCGTTTATCACGGGGGCGTATATTCCGGTTTGTGGCGGGCGGATCATGCCAGCCATCTGAGTTTTGGTCAAATGGCGTGCCGATTGGCGCGCCATTTGGCTATCGCATTCAAAATGTCTAGATATGGGGCCATAGCCCGCAAATACTAGACTGCGCTTTGACCTTCTGTTAATCTTTTTGAGAAATGGCTTACCAATTGCTGCTGTGGGAAGGAGCGTTTTCACTCCATGCCGGCAAACTTGTGATGGTTGGATTTTGAATAGCGCGTAAAATCGTATCCTGTTTTTTTGTGTCGGAGACACATTCCAGGGTAACTGCGCCTATTTTCAACCATACAAGGGTGCGAGCAATAGCGGGGGAAATGCAATCACTGCGCGGTGTATCTTTAGAGATAATGTCTTTTTATTGCGGGATCACACCAGTGCATTTGTATCAAATTCCCACACTTTTATCCGTATTTAGCCACGTCTGGCAACCCCTTGAGGCGCAACCCTATCGTTCTGTCTCCGACACATTCCTAAAATGATGTCGGGAGGACCACACCATGTCACGTCAATTCCAAAAGTTAGATCTCTCTTTTGTTGATTCCATTGTTCATACCGCTGTGCATGCTTATCCTGGCCAGGGTCAGTCTGAAGCGCATCAGCAACACATCAAAGAATGGGCCACCAACAGCATCGTCAACTGGCCGTGGCAAGACCTATTTGGCATTGTGGAGGAAGGTGAACTGCTTGCAAGTTTGTGTCTGTTTACGATGGATTTCAATGTGCGCGGTTGTATCTTGACCGCTGGCGGGATTGGGTCAGTACAAACTGCGCTCTTGCATCGGAAACGAGGCGTTGCCTATGACATGATACAAAGTGCGCTTCGACACTATCGCGCGCATGGGGTGAGTCTGGTGACCCTATATCCATTTCGCGCTGGCTTTTATCGCAAAATGGGGTTCGGCTATGGAGCCGAGGTGAGGCAATACCAGGTCAGTCCCAAGGATTTCCCGCATGGTGAGACAGCGGGAAGTGTACGGGAGCTTACGGGTACAAACGCGGACAGGCAAGCGACAATTGACTGTTACGATGAATTTTTTCGCAGGACGCACGGCATGAGCGCGCGATTGGATCGATCACTGGGCGATGTATTTGCCCCCGATAAGGTTGTGATGGGCTACGAGGAAGAGGGGGTATTGAAGGGGTATCTCGTCTTGGCATTCGTGTGCCAGCATGCTTTAAAGAGCGATCTGAAGCTCGTGGAATTGGTGCATCACACACCTGACGCGCTCAAGGCATTCAGCGCTTTTTTGCACAGGCAAATGGATCAATTTGAGAAAATTATCATTGAGACGCAAGATGATACACTGCAATTTATGTTGGAGGACATTGCTCGTCACACCTATGACACCTTCGCGTCACGGTATGTGGAAACCTGCAGCATCGGTCTGGGCCTGATGTACCGCGTGGTGGATGTCGCGGGGATGTTTCGCGCAGTGGAGAACCAGCCGTTTGATGTGACGGATGTGACGCTTAAACTGGATATTTTGGACGATTTTTTACCTGAAAATTCCGGTACTACTATTGTTAAGTTTGAGAATGGCCGGGCAATGCTGGTCAGCGACGGGCCGTGGGATGTCGAAGTGAGTATGGATGTTGCCTCATTCTCGTCATTGTGGATGGGCGCAGTGGACTTGCGCAGCCTGCTGCGGCTGGGCCTGGCGACCGTTTCTGCGCTGGACTGGGTTCCTGTGCTCCAAAGATTATTCCGCACGGACACCAAGCCGATGTGCTGGGGGCATTTTTAGATCTGGCTTGTGCGCGAGGATACGCTATTTCATCGTACATTGTACGTGAGTGAGTGCAGATAGGTATGCCGAAAGGCGCCGCAAGGATTTCCGTGTACGCCTGTGTCTTCCGAGCGAAAAGCGGCATCTCTCGGATGCCTGCTGCACACTTGAAAATTAAGCGCCTATAGAACTGGAGAATCGGCGAACCGAAGAGGACCCGAAATGCCGAGGGAATCGGTTCTATTCTCAAAAAGACGCTCAATCAAAATCAGTTGCCAGATGAGGGGCATCGTGATGCTGGAACATCCGGTGAATTTGCGCTTTGGTGACGCGATCCACCGATAATGGCGGCAGACCATCTTCGGCATAGAAGCCGATGGCATCCGTCTCTATGCTGGTTTTCGGAGATCCTCCTATGCGTTCGCAGCGGATAAATAGTTTGTATACATGCCAGAACATAGGCGGGTGAGGATGTTTTTGCCGATCCCACACCGCCAGCATCTTGACTGGCTTTACTTTGTAGCCCGTTTCCTCTTCCACTTCACGTACAGCGATCTCGCCCACGCTTTCACCGATATCCGCCCAACCGCCGGGCAAGGACCAACGGCCATCTGACGTCTCTCTGGCCATTAGAATCCGCCTGTCATCATCAAAAACAACTGCGCGAATGTCGGTCTTGGGTGTCGGATACCCACTTTCCAGTGAAAGGATCGCCTGAATATCCTCTTTTTGCATCTCAGTATGTGCAGCGAGCATCTCTGCAGCAAGTGTTTGCAGATGGGTGTACCGCTCTAAATCGAAGACATCTTTGCCATAGGTTAAGCCGCTTTGCGCAATCGATTGGATCTGCTGCGCCCATTTGAGCCACTGTAATTCGTCCATTGATCTCGCCAGCCTCTCTGCATCTGCAATGACTAAAGCATAGCGCTAGACATTATCATACGCAGAATCAGAATTCGCAGACAAGTTCCTTGGTTGAATGCCAGCGTAACTTGATACATCGACAGGTCGACAAACTGTATCATAGCTCATCTAAAAAATTTTCTGCCGATTCAGCCAACAGTCTGTGCACTTGTGCGTCTTTATCTATGAGCAAACGACTTGAGGCGAAGGAGGAAATACAATGGAAGAGCATGGGCAGCAGAATGAAGTGTTGGAAACGCAGGCACAGCAAGAGGAAGCACAGGTACAGGAAGTAGAGACGCAAGAGGATACGCAGCCAGAGGCGCAGGTAAAGCAAGGTAAAATCATGAATGTTGGATTCCTTGATTTGCGTGGTGTTCGCTCAGCAGAAGAGTTTTCTCGTATTGAATCAATTATGAACGTCGGAATGATCTTGGTGCAGGAGGATCAGATGGCTTATGTCGGCACTGTGCCGATGGAAAACGTCGGTGGTATTGTCCCCGTACCAGTCGGGCCAGACGTTAAAATCCTCTCGGGGCAGATGGAGATAAGTGGCGAATCACTGGCCGCACAGGGAGACGAGAATACGATTCTCGTTCTGGCAGGTCAATTGATATTAACGTCGCCAGTCACAGCGCTGAAATCACAACTTGTCGTAGCTGGGCAGCTTCTCGCGCCACGCGCAAGCGAAAGCGTTATCGGAGCCAAGCTCCAGTATTCAGCTGGGCAGATCCTCTATTACAAGGGCGGCACGCCTCGCATGTTAGTTGGGAATAACACCATTACGGCAGATTTCCTTGAAATGGCTTCGGATCCACTCACCTTAATTCTCATTGGCGACACTCGGTTTACATCAGAAGTGACGGTTGATCTACTTCGGAATAAGGTTCATGATCTGGTCTTAATCGGAAACGTGCACGCTCCTCTTCGCTTGCACGGCGCCCTGCAGTATCTCGCAAGCACAAAAGTCGGGGATCTTATCGACAGCGAAGCTGCAAAGGAGACCACCTCGCAGGAATGACGACGAGGTGGCCACTGGTAGCAAAGGCGTTCGCAGATGACCGGCGGCGCATACACTGCGAAGGGAGCGTCCAACATGATGCAGCATGAGCAGCCAGATGCCGCGCGCAAAGCGGCGTTTGACAACTTGTTTGAGGCGCTGCACGAGTCGGTGTTCGCTTATCTGTTGGCCCGTACGGGGCAACGGGAAACCGCGCGGGATCTCATGCAGGACGTGTTTCTCCGCGCGTGGCGGACGCCGGATGGTTGGCTTGGGCAGTCTGATGCCGCGCGGCGGTATTGGCTGTTTACCGTCGCCAAACATGTGGTCATTGATTATTTTCGGCGGCGGTCCGTTCAGACCGCTGCTTTCTCTCGTCTGCAGTCCGACATCTCGGCACCGGCTGCACCGGCTGCTGAGGAGCGGATCGTCAACGAAGAAATGTGGCGTGACGTCCATCAGGCAGTGATGGAACTGCCTGATGATTTGCGTCTTCCGCTGATGATGCAGACAGTCGGGGGCATGACCAGCCGTGACATCCAAGAAGCGCTCGGCATACCGGCAGGGACAGTTCGTTATCGGCTGACCGTGGCGCGCAGGCAACTGAGATCGAAGCTGCAGCTGGGCGAAGCAGCATCAGGAGGCGAAGGTCAATGACGGATCGCGAAAATGGATTTGCAGCGCAACTAGACGCTTGGGCAAAAGCGCAGCGGATGCGTGCGGTGGAAGTGCAAGAAGTGCATGCCGCGCTATGGCAGCGCATATATGAGGAATCATCTGCGCCAGCAGTTGGCGCCGCGCCGAATCAGAACGAGCGCGAGCCATTGGTGGTGGAGTGGTGGTGGCCAATGCTCCAGCTGGCCGAGTGGATACAGCCGGAGCGAATGGCGAAATCGATGAATTTCTGTCTGCCAAAACACATTGCGCAGTACACGGGCAACTTCAGCCAGGGCGGCTACTTCGATGGTTGGAGCGGTAGATATGTGTACCCAAACGCGGCAGCTAAACTGAAGCGACATGTTTAACTATCCGGCGTATGGGTGTCATTTTGTATCTGTCATCTCACAGATTTTCACAATCCCCTGGGCAGTCATTGTGTCGGCTTGGCGCATTTGATGATGAAAGTCGCTGGGAGAAGCTGTGCCTTTTCGGGGGCGTACCATCTGGCTGGGTTGCCCTGTTCAGTCGTCTCCGGAATGCATGCGTCCTCTATGACCCTGACAATTTGAAAGCCGGTTTGGGTGAGTTCATTCAGATACGTGCTCAACTTGAATTGACTCATGACAGCGTGATGTTGATTCCATGCCTCGCTTTGTTGCAAACCTTCCTCGTGGTACGATTTTTTGACCACATACGCCCCCTCTTCATATTGAATCCGGTTGTGCAGAGGATGTTCCCAGCTAAAGATAAAGATGCCGCCAGGCTTCAGATAATTGAACGCGTTTTGTAGCGTCTTCCGCAAATCTACTGTCCAGCCTAGCGCATAGATGGAGTAGACGATGTCAAACGCCTGATGGGGAATGCCGGGGTCCTGCTCCATAGGGCCCTGAAACAGTTTGACGATGGGCGCATAGGGGAGGAGCACAGTTTGGGCGGTGGCAATCTGTGTATCGGATAAATCGATTCCCCAAAGTTCAGCAGCGCCGCGGGACGCCATGTACGCCAGCGAATGCCCGCTGCCGCAGCCAATATCCAGCACTTTTAAATTTTTCACATCACCAAATAAGTTCAGTTGATCTTCTGTGGGCGCAAATGGGCCGTAAGTCGGCAGCGCGGTTCTGCCAAAGAAGCGCGGTGCGACTTCATCCCAGCTTTGTTTATTCGACTGGATAAACGCCTCCTGTGTGGTCACCATAGTAGGCCATTCCTTTCTATCCTGTAATAAAGTCGATACATCAGGTTGACGATATTACTAGCGATCATACCAATAAGCCAACAATTGATCAGCTGCTTGAGCACATGTAGGACAACCTTTGTGCGATGTTCTACAGACGTCCGGCTTGCACTATAATGGGTAGATAATTGTCCGTGGTATCGGGGGTGTTCAGCATTGAGAACCATCGTGCTCACCGGAGGCGGATCGGCAGGTCACGTGATGGCGAATTTGGCGCTTGTCCCGTCTTTGCGCGAACGGGATTGGAACGTGGTTTATATCGGATCGCGCCAAGGCATCGAGCGCCAATTGACGCAAAATCTCGACATCCAGTACGAGGCGGTCGCTACTGGGAAGCTGCGTCGTTATTGGGATGTTGAAAATTTAAAGGATCCGTTCCGGGTGCTAAAAGGCGTGGCGCAATCCTACAAATTGCTTCGGCGGCACCGTCCGGCTGTGATCTTCTCAAAAGGCGGCTTTGTGGCCTTGCCAGTTGTCGTCGCCGCCAAATTCCTGCGCATACCGGTCATTCTGCATGAGGCGGATTTGACGCTTGGCTTGGCCAACAGACTGGCCTTGCCTTTTGCTGCAAAAGTGGCCGTCACATTCCCGGAAACCGCAGCACATCTACCGCCCGCCAAGGCTGTATATACCGGATTGCCGCTCCGGAAAGAAGTGTTTTCCGGCAGTCGGACAAAACTGCTCGCAACATACCAATTTTCGCCGCAGTGCCCCATTTTGTTGGTGACGGGCGGCAGTCTTGGCGCGCAAAATATCAATCAGGCGATTTGGCGCCAACTGGCGCAGTTGACCGCTCGGTTTCAAATCATCCACTTGTGTGGAAAAGAGAAGACGAATGGGTCGCTGCAAGCGATGCCCGGCTACATCCAGATGGAATATGCGCAAGACGAGATGCCGCATCTGCTGGCCATGAGTGATGTCGTCATTTCGCGCGCAGGATCGAATACCATTTTTGAGTTGTTGGTGATGAAGAAACCGAACATTTTAGTGCCGCTGCCTGCTTCTAAGAGCCGTGGGGATCAGTTGCTCAATGCACAGCTATTCGCTTCACATGGGTACTCGGTGGTTGTGGAAGATGAAAAACTGCCGTCTACGGATCTCTCCGCGTTGGTGGATAGGGTGTATCGTCAGCGTGCGGTTTATATCGATGAAATGAAAAAAGCCGCAGTGCCTGATGGGGTGGAGGCCGTTATGCAATTGATTTCCGAGTATGCGAATGCGGCGGGGGTTTGAACAGGCGGCAGGAAAGATGTACAAAACATCTGTTATGATAGACGCGGCACTCGTTGCCGAAACTATACTGGATTGAGAGAGAAATCCCCTTTCTGAAACAGAAAAGTGGATTTGTGCGTGATTATGGTGCGACATCATTTACTTACATTGCCTGGCGCATTTCAGCATTTCTTTGAACACCATCTAGATGCGATGTATGTCGTCGATTTGGACGGTCGTGTTTTAAGTGCGAATGCTTCGGCCTTGAAAATGTTTGACTTTACAATGGAGGAGCTATCCCAGACATCATTGGTACAACTGTTGGATGGGCCTGGCGCTAACTTCGGTAACTTTGATGAGACCTTTGAGGGTCGAACTGAATGGGCAATTCTGCATAAACGAGGCCATTTGGTTTATGTCAGAGTGACATGTACCTCACTTGTAAGTGATGGACAAGAGATGGGAAAGTTAATTGTGTTAGAAGATATCACGGAGCAACGGGAACAATATAAAAAATTGTTAGAGATTCAGGAAATGTTCGCGTTCATTTCGGAGAAGTCGCAAAACATTATTTCTTCATTTTCAGCAGATGGCATGTTCACTTACATATCTCCAAGTGTAAAGCCACTGCTTGGGTATACGCCAGCAGAGGTCATAGGGAAACCCGCGGTGGCCTTCAATCACCCAGACACCAATGAGGAACTGTTCAAACTTCGAATGTCGTTATCTGCAAATCAAGATACGGGGCGGTTTACAGGTCGTCTTCGGCACAAAGATGGTGAATATCGGTGGTATGAGACCACAATCCAATTCATTCGAGATCAAACTGGTGCCATCAGACAAACAATAGGTGTGGGCCGCGATATCACGGACCGGAAAGAGGCAGAGGACAAGATCTCGTACCTCGCTTACCACGACACCTTGACCGATTTGCCAAATCGTCGGTTGTTTCATCGACGTGTCAGTCTGGTTTTGGAAAGGAACATACATCAACGTCACAGCCTGATGTTACTTGATTTGGATGGCTTTAAATACGTCAACGACACTTTTGGGCACGAAATGGGAGATCTACTGCTGATGGAGGTCGCTCAAAGGTTGACCCGTGTCATTGGCGATACAGGGGTTGTCGCTCGTTTAGGCGGCGATGAGTTCACGGTGTTTCAGGAGAATATCGTGGACAAAGATGATTGTGATCTCACTATGGATCGCGTCAAGCGCGCAATCGCTGAACCGATCGTGATCGAAGGCAAAGCGCTTCATGTGACAGCGAGTATCGGTGTCGCGTTTTTTCCTGCGGATGGGGATTCGGTTGAGAAGCTGATGAGACATGCGGATGTCGCAATGTATTGTGCCAAACAAGGGAGAAATCCGCCTTGAGATATCGATAGATTTCGATCACGCCTCATTTCCCAGCGGCTGGCATGCGGGAGAAACGGCATCACCAGCCAGGAAAGGGAGATGAGTGAACAAAGGTGATCGTCAATGAGATAGGTGATGGAAAAGCGAACCGGTACACGTCCTTGTTCACGCACGGGTGCTGTCGATTTCATGTTCCTGCCATAATGAAATCCTCGTAATAGGGCGGATGGCAGGGTGATGATGCCGATGATAAATAGTGCCCATGTGATCCAATCATTCATGTATCGCGATTCCTTTCCGTCGTAAACCTTCCCCTACACAGCTGGGACTTCACTTTGAATGGCGACGGTATTCCCTTCTGAATCCGTAAAGAAAGCCATCCATACAGCGATATCCCCTAATTTCCCGATTTCGTGGGGTGGACCGTGAAACATAACGCCGCGTGTGGACAGGACATGAAAGGCTGCTTGAATATCATCCACACTGTAATACAAGACAGAACTCGGATGGTCAAAATTCGGATCTTCGGGCGTACCCAGCATCAACCGCACTTCTCCACAGGTGAAAAAAGCCATCCCGTTTGTTTGCCACACGTATTGCAGTTCCAGTACATCGCGGTAAAACGCAATCGCCCGCTGTAAATCACGGACGTTGATGGATACTTGTCCAACTTTTTGAATACCTAGCGTCAATGTCTACGCCTCCTCTTGCTTCCAATGCCTAAACTCAATATAGCGAATGGGCCTCTGGCCTGTCTTCTCGAAAATCACTTAGTTTGCGATAAGCCATCGGAGTGTGGCCAGTCCTCTGCCAAAAGGTGGAGCAAAATGAGCCCAGGCTTTCAAATGGGCGCAAGGGCTGGTTCACTGACAGCGTCCATACAGTTGAGCAGCACCCGCACCGTGGTGCCGTTTCCCGGACTGCTTTCATAGTGAATTTCGCCATCGTGCTTCTGAATGATCTGATGCGACACCATCAAGCCGAGTCCTGTCCCGGTCCCTTTCGTCGTATAGAATGGTTCACCGAGGCGGCGGATGGTGTCTTCAGGCATGCCGACGCCTGTGTCCTGAATGGTGACGCCAATTTTCCCAACCAGGGCGACGGAGGCGATGGTGACCGTTCCTCCGCTCGGCATGGCGTCGATGGCGTTGCGCACGACATTGATAAAAACCTGTTTGAGTTGGTTTTCTTCGCACCACACCGGTAAAATCGCGGAGACAAGCTCAGTTTTGATCTCGACATTGGACATGTTGGCCTGTGTCTCCAAAAGGGCGGCCACATTGTGCAGGATGGCATTGAGATCACTCTGTTGAAAATGCACCGCCTGAGGCTTGCCAAGGACCAACAGTTCATTGGAAATCAACTCGATTCTCGCCAACTCTTGTTGCATGATGGAAATATATTCACCCGCCCCCGATGTTTCCCGGTCAATCAAGGTGAGAAATCCGTTGAGTGAAGTGAGTGGGTTGCGGATTTCGTGCGCCACGCCTGCAGCCAGTTGGCCAACTGCAGAAAGTTTTTCCGATTGCCGAAGCAGTTCTCCTGCAGCGCGCAGTTCTGTGATGTCCTTGACCAAACTGTAGTAACCAATCACCTCATTGTCTACAACAATGGGCACAGTTGTACATTGCGCTGATATGATATTCCCATTCTTGTGTTTCAGCGTGAACTCTGTCTCGCTGACTTCTTTCAAATGCCGGATGTTGTCCATTACGCCCGTGGCCAATTCATAATCCTCGGGGAACCAAAGTTTAAAGCGCGATTGTCCCAACAATTCAGCGACTTCGTAGCCCGATATCTGCGCAAACGCCTCGTTCGCCAGTGTGATGTGATTTTCCATATCGACGGCGCAAATGCCGATGGGATTGTAATCGACGAGCGAACGGTACCGTTCCTCGCTTGCCTGCAGGGCGACTTGTGATTGCAGGAGCGCTCGGTGCATCCGCTGTTCCTCAATGACAGATTCCATGGCAATCATCGACAGTGCCATGATGAGAAACTGCAAGGGGACTGCGACCGCGATGAGCTTCGTCAGAGGTGGCACAATATGAGATAGCTGCGTCGAGTAAAAGGCGAAGAGCAAGCCTGTGACGGTGCCAAGTTGAATGACGAGCGTGAACACGCACAACATGAGCACCGTTTTGATCCGCTGCGCAATACAGTAATTCTCATAGCGATTGCACATCCAGAATGGGAGCGCGGAATAAATGACAATCGCCATGATGGCGAAAAGCGCGCCGTTGTGATCGGAAAACAGTTGGTACACTGCGAGAATCGGCACCGATATGAGCCCACTGCGCCGTTTGCCGTAGAGGATCGACAAAATAATTGGAACACACTGGAAGTTCTCTGCAAAGCCAAATATGTGAATGGGGGCCATCTGATCCAAAATGGCGGCGATCCCGCCATAAAATCCGAATACCAACGTGTCGATGCGCGGTTTGCGGAAGTGACTTATCGGTGCGGCTAGGTGATAGCCGAGGATGGGAATGAGCACAATCGATAATTGAAACATGGTTCCTGTTAGCATGGCAATCGTCATTCTCTACCTTCTATGTTTTTGGCTGACGCACTATGCGACAGCGAAGGAATCAAGTGTCTCCCACTAATTTTACAAAATGATCATAGTGACTGTACACTTTTGTAGAGTTCAAGCTTGGCTGATGTGCTATTGGCTGGGTCTGATGAACTGGCAATCTCTGCTCTCCACGCTGTGTATCAAGCGCGATGCACAGCTTTGATTTCGCTGCAAAGGGGATGATGTGTTGATTCAAATCGGGCTGTCGGGTTGGGGAGATCACGATGATTTGTATGTCCATTTGGCGAAGGCGGATCGAAACAAACTGAAGACATATAGTGGTCATTTCCCGATTGTCGAGTTGGACAGTTCGTTCTATGCCATCCAGCCTGAGCACAACTATTTGAAATGGATCGACGAGACACCAGAGGACTTCTCCTTTATCGTCAAGGCGTATCAAGGGATGACTGGGCATCTGCGTGGGAACAACCCGTACAAGAGCGCGGGGGAGATGTTTGCCAAGTTCAAGGCGTCGATCGAACCGCTCAAGGCGAGCGGGAAATTGAAGGTCGTGCTCTTTCAGTATCCGCCATGGTTCGATTGCACGAAGGAAAGCGTCCGGACATTGCGGTATACGAAAAGGGCGATGGAAGGCACTCCTGTGGCGCTCGAATTTCGCAACCAGACTTGGTTTCAACCAGGTTTACAGCAAAAGACGCTCAAGTTCATGGAAGATGAGGGCTGGATTCACAGCATCTGTGATGAACCGCAGGCTGGGATTGGGTCTGTGCCGACCATTTTGCATGCGACAGATCCCCAGTTGACGCTTGTTCGCTTGCACGGACGTAACGCGGGGGGCTGGAACAATACAGGGGATGCCAATTGGCGCGATGTTCGGTATTTATATCGATACAATCAAGAAGAATTGGTGGAATGGCAGCGCAATATCGAACAACTACAAGAGATGACAAAAGACATCTGCGTGATATTTAACAACAACTCTGGCGGTGACGCTGCAGCCAACGCCAAGCAGTTGATGGACATCCTAGGCATCCATTACGAAGGTCGGGAATCGGGCATAATCCCTCTATTTTAAAGCGTTGGAACGCCGTGTGTAATGCGTCGCGTACCAGTAGAACTATGAAAATGTCAATCCATCAAGGCATCGCGGATGGCGCACAACAAGGTATCGGACTATTTTCAGGATAGACGAGTTTTGCAGCGGCATATGTATATTTCTCTTTTAATCTATAGGCATAGTGAGGTAAGATTTATCCAAGTGCTGTATATCCCAACTATGGAGGGTGAGCCCATTGTCCACAGAGAACCATTTCCGTCCCGAGACATTAGCTGTCCACGCCGGACAAGAGATTGATCCCACGACATTTTCGCGTGCTGTTCCTCTTTATCAAACCACGTCATACGGCTTTCGCGATTCCGATCACGCTGCAGACCTGTTTGCTTTGAAAGAGTTCGGCAACATCTATACGCGCATCATGAATCCGACAACGGATGTGTTTGAGCAGCGGGTTGCTGCGCTGGAGGGTGGCGCCGCTGCACTGGCGACTGCCTCTGGACAGGCTGCGATAACTTATTCAATTCTGAATATTGCATCGGTTGGGGATGAGATTGTGTCATCAACCAGCCTCTATGGCGGCACGTACAATCTGTTTAAACATACGTTTGCCAAGTTGGGTATCACCGTAAAGTTTGTCGATTCATCCAATCCGGAGCATTTCCGCGACGCCATTACAGAGAAGACCAAAGCGCTCTACGCGGAGACCATCGGGAATCCGAAGGGTGATATTCTCGACATTGAAGCAGTCGCGGCTATTGCGCACGAACATGGCGTTCCATTGATTGTGGACAACACGTTCCCTAGTCCTTATTTGCTGCAACCTATTTCGTTTGGCGCAGATGTAGTCGTCCATTCTGCGACAAAATTCATCGGCGGTCATGGCACGTCCATTGGTGGTGTCATCGTCGACAGCGGCAAGTTTGACTGGACGGCAAATGATAAATTCCCTGGCCTGACAAGCCCAGATCCCAGTTACCACGATGTAGTTTACACGGATGCGGTTGGCCCAATCGCTTACATCATCAAAGCCAGGGTGCAGTTGTTGCGCGATATGGGCGCTGCCATTTCGCCATTTAACTCGTTCCTCCTGCTGCAAGGGCTGGAGACGTTGCATCTGCGCATGCAGCGGCATAGCGAAAATGCGCTCAAAGTCGCACGTTTCTTGGAGCAGCACGACGCGGTTGAATCCGTAAGCTACGCTGGCTTGGAAAGTCATCCATCCCATGGCTTGGCGCAAAAATACTTGCCAAAGGGACAAGGCGCCATCCTGACGTTCGATGTAAAAGGCGGTGTCGAGGCAGGCAAAAAAGTCATCGGCGCGGTGAAGTTGTTCTCCCATCTGGCCAACGTCGGGGATTCCAAGTCGCTGATCATTCATCCAGCAAGCACGACACATCAACAGTTGACCGAGACAGAACAACTGGCGGCTGGTGTCACGCCAGGTATGATTCGGCTGTCCATCGGTACTGAATCCATTGAAGATATCCTAGAGGATTTGACGCGGGCGCTTGAAGCAAGCCAGGTCTGATCCTGCAAACCGTATGACGCAAGCGTCAATTGCCGTTACAGATGTGCGAACATTTGCACTCGTAACGGCAATTTTTAATTTTTCGCTATCCTGGAAATAAAGTCGATACCCTGGTGCTGCGCCATCCGCGCTCCGATTGACTGGCATTTTCATGGTTCTGCTGATGCGGGATGCATCGCGCATGGCGGCCTATTACCTTTTCCGTTCATCATACTTGCGATTTACACGTTCATCGCGTTGTAATTGGCTGTGGACCGGCGCTTTGCGCGCAAGGTGAACAGCATGCCGAGCAGAAATGTTCCAATCACGAGACACATGGGAATGCGCGGGTCAATGCTGTAGGTCCAACCGCTGATGATGCCTGCAGGCGCCGTGAAGACGAGAATCAGCACATTGAGCACCGACAGCATGGTCGCGCGATGCTCATCGTCAATGGCATTGGCGACGACCGACTCCACATAGGGATTGGCGATGATGGTGCCAACGGCGGTGAGGATGGTACTGATGACCACCAGTGTGAAATTGCCAGTTGGCATCACAATGAGAAGGAGGGTCGCCATGACAATCAGCAAAAACCCAAAGTTCATCAAGCGCTCCGCATGTTCCTCACGAAACCGCGGTACAACCGTCACCAGCAGAACCACCATCGTGACAGAAGAAATGGCCGGAAATAAAGAAATCATTGCGGCTGGGATGCGCAGATAGTCCACTTGGTAGACAGACACGAACGTGCCCTGTATGGTCGATTGGATGTTCCACAGCACATACACGCCAAAGAACAACAACAATATCCGATTTTTTAAAATATGCTTGAGTGTCTCCAAATAGCTTATCAGCTCTGCGCGGATGTTCGAGGTTCCATGGTCTGTCATTTTGCGCACGCCGATGTCCGTTTCATGCAGTCCCAGATGCCTGACATAATTCATCAGCGTCATGCTGAAGCAGGCCAGCGCGTACATGATGCGCACAGCGGGGACGAGCGTGAAGTGATCGACCAAAATACCGCCAATTGGCGCAAACAGTCCGCCGACCACATTGACAATCTGCAGTCCTGTAAATACGTACGTGCGTTTTTCGGGCTCAGTGTCCTCCACGAGCAAGCAGTACCAGGCTGTGGACGGTATCCTCTGAAAACTGTTAAAAAAAGCCGCCAGTACGAACCACCAGAAGTTTTGCGACAACGCCCACAACAATGTGCCCATCGACCAACTGACCAAATCAAACACCCAGAGCGCTTTGCGTCGCCCAAGTCTGTCTGTCAGGTGGCCGCTGATAAATGCAGAAAAGATTTGCAACAACATACCGATGGTGGTGATGAGTCCAATCTCGGTGTCCGTCACATGCAATTGCAACATGTACACAGAAGTATAGGTGGCATACATGCTGGCTGGCACGACGAACAGTGGTTCAGCAAGTACACAGGTTCGAGCATTTCCTTGGATTCGTCGCAACAAACTTCCTTCACCCCGCATTGATCAATGCTGTCTGATCACCATCATACTTGTACCGAACAGCAAAAAGGAAGTGAATTTTGTGGAGTGAAATCTGCTGATAAAAGCGGTTTCAGGGCTAATGCTGTCTGAGATATACACGCGCTACTGCTGGCAATGGCTGCAGTAGAACACTTTGCGTTTCGCGTGCGCTGTCTGGGTGATGGGCTGACCACAGGTCAAGCACGGTTCGCCGCCGCGATCATACACCAGGCAGTGCTCGTTGTAGCCGCCTGTGGATTCATCCGTTTTGCTGAACGGGAACTCCATATAGCCGCCATAAGAAATGGCGCGCGTGAGCGCTGTGTGCATCGCTTGATACAGGCGTGCCCGTTCATTCGGCTGAAGGCCTATCACAGGCTTCAGAGGAAGCACGCCAGCTGTAAAGCAGATTTCGTCCGCGTAGCAGTTGCCGATGCCCGCCATGCAGTGTTGATTGACGAGCGCAAATTTAATTGGCCCGCGTTTGGTCTTGAGCGCCGTTGTGAACGCAGTTTCTGTAAATGCGGCATCAAGTGGCTCTGGTCCAAGATCCGCCAACTTGGCTGCCAGTTCATCGCCTGTCAGAAGATGTAGGAAACCAAGCCGTAATCCCAGAAAGAACAACTGCTCGTCGTGGGGAAGAGAGAGAATGACTTGACTGCGGTGTGAGGGCGTATCTCGTGAATTGCCGAAATACAGCCAGCCGCCAAGCATCAAGTGCAACAAGAGCGCGTCGCCCGAGTCCAGCCAGAATACGAGATGTTTTCCCCGACGCGTCACGTCGGTGATTTGTCTGCCCCTGACGCGCCGGATGAAATCGGCGGGAGAGACATTGATGGTTTTTTCGCGCAGAATTTCGACGTGCTCGATGGGCTTGTGAACGACGGTCTGCAACAATCGGGTTCGGTAGGTCTCCATTTCAGGGAGTTCAGGCATGAGAGAGCGCTCCTTTTGTATTCTGTACACAAAACGAATGATAGGTTTCCAATCATTTTCCGGTCATTTTCTGCATATGACAAAAGCGGGCCAGGACGATGGTTAGTTTTCTACAAACATCACTTAACATTGTCTATGTTGATTCAATCGCTCCATTTTTATAATCAAAGTAATTCAGGTGAGGAGGTATCCATGCAGAATGGATCAAAACACACCATTGCTTTTGACAGATGAGCAGATGAGGAAATTTATCACCGAGGGCTTTCTGATTTTACAAACAGATTTTTCAAAGGAATTCCACGCGAGCCTGATGGAGCAGTTGAATCAAGTCTACGAAACCGAGGGCAATCCAGGGAACAACCTGCTGCCGCGGATTCGCGAAGTGCAAAAGATTTTCGATCACCCTGTCATCACGGGCGCACTGACCAGCGTGCTGGGCCCGAACTACATGCTGCACGCGCATCGCCATGGACATTTCAATGCGGTGCCGACACCTGGTGGTTGGCATAAGGACAGCTATTGGGGCTATAAGAGAATGCGCAATCACCACCCGTGGTGGGCCATGATTATGTATTTCCCGCAGGATACGCCTGTGGAATTGGGGCCGACAAGCGTCATGCCGGGCACGCAAAACTACGAGACACGGACGTTCACATCAGATGGATCAGCGGAAGAAGCGTTGGCAAGCGGTGAAGCAGGGACATTTGCACTCATTCATTACGATATTTGGCATCGTTCCACAGCAAATACACTGGGCAACCCTCGTTATATGTTGAAATTCGAATTTATGAGAACGGTTGCGCCGACTGCGCCAAGCTGGAACCAACAAGAACCGAAGTGGATCACACCTGCGCAAACAAATACACCAATAGCAAAACATGAACGCATGTGGGAAGAAACTTGGAACTGGCTGTCTGGTAAATTAGGGAGCTTAGCCAACACGTTGCCGGCGGACGCACAAAGGATCTCGGAACTTGCGACTGAATTGGCGGACGAATTTGAGCCGACTGGCTTAAATGCCGCTTACGAGCTTGCTTGCCGCGGTCCAAAAGCGACAGAGGCCTTGCTCGCGGCGTTGGCGCATGAGGATGTCCGCGTTTCGCGCTTGGCCGCATATGGCTTGTCCGTATCCGGCGCAGATGCGGTGGCTGGTTTGACGCAGGCATTGGACAGCGGTCGTGAAGAGACGGTCTGCCATGCGGTGTTCGCTTTGGGTGAATTGCGTGAACTGGCTCAAAGCGCCGTACCCAAATTGGTGGGGTTGCTCAACCACGCTTCCGAGCACGTGCGGCGTGAAATCGTCGAGTCGCTCGGCATGATTGGCACACCGGTGGATGCGGTTGTGCAAGGGTTGAATCGATGCCTGGAGGATGCGGACGTGCAAGTTCGCTTCATGGCAGGGTTGGCGCTCACGCGTATCGGCAAAGACGGTGCAGCCGCATTGCCTTATTTGGAACGCGCGCTAGAAGACGAGAATCGCTACGTTCGCGCCCATGCCGCAGAGGCGTTGCGCTATATTGGCACGGAACCGGCCAAAGACATGCTCATCAAAGTGCTGTTTAACAGCCGCTGGTGCTC
>NZ_JBHUCX010000035.1:214499-242386 GCF_042678105.1 Alicyclobacillus fodiniaquatilis | reverse complement strand
CGTGTGAGCGTCGGGATGAAAGCGCCTAACTCCCAGTTAAAAAGGGAGTTAGGCGCTTTTGACATCATGCACACAGAGCGTTTGTGCTTTTCACCAATCTTCTAGGTCCCCATTTGTTGCGCTCTTGGTAAATAATTCACGATAATCGGTCGGCGCGAATCCAGTGTGTTCCTTAAACATCCTTGAAAAATAGGCAATTTCCATACCCAAATGCGTCGCGATGGACAGGACGTTTAAAGGGGTGGCAGTCAGCATCTGCTTTGCCTTTTCCACCCGCATGCGGTTCACATACTGGATGGGAGACAAACCGGTTGTATTTTTAAACACGCGAATAAAATAGTTGGGATGGAAGTGAGCGTGCTGCGCAAGTTCTTCCACTGTCAATTTATCTGCGAGATGTTCTTCGATGTATTCCAGAACGGTGTGGATTTTTTCCAAAGAAGCGACCGTGTGCGTGTTGATCTCCACCGGATCGGCCTGTTCAATAAACAAGGCGATGATCTCCAAGAGAATGGCGTTGATGCGGATGCGCGCGGTCAATTTCTCCTGCTTTTGCCAAAACATCAATTGCTCGAACTTCTCCCGCAATTCATCAACATCTGCCACATCGATAAAGCAAGGTGTTTTGATGAGGCGGAATAGATGCGAGTCTTCCACTTTTGCACTGAAGTGACACCAATACTTGCCGAACGTATTTTGATTGATGGTGGCATAGGATTGGATCACGCCAGCCGGAAGTAGATACAGTTGACCGGGCTTGGGATAAAATTGCTGCTCACCGATTTTTAAGTAACCTTCGCCTTCGATGACAAAATAAAATTTATTGAAATCCGGCACATAATCGTGTTCACGCCATGTGCGGGGAACTTTCGTATACGCCGCAATGGACAGATCCAACTGGGCTTTGGCAATATATGTGGTCCAAAATTCTCTTTGGCTGGGGTCCATGCTGTATCATCATCCTCAATTTATCGGAACAAAGCGGGTCTTGTAAGCAGAATCTGCAGATACCAAACATCTTTGTATCCAAATTCACAAACATCCCACTATATTTGCTGTATTTTTTGATAAAATCTTAAGCGTAATCGTGGAACATGGTCAAGCGGCGTGATCTACTGGCCAGTCATCAGGAGGGGAAACACGGGTGGAGAGACGAGAAGGCGGCATAACCGCTCCTGTCGGATTTCAGGCAGCTGGCGTAAGTGCGGGTATCAAGAAACAAGGAAAAGACGTCGCTTTGATATATAGTGAAGCGCCCGCTCATGTGGGGGCAGTGTTCACGACCAATGTGGTCAAGGCGGCTCCGGTGCTGTGCACACAACAAAAGGTGCTGCGCCAACCAATGGCGCGCGCTGTCATCATTAACAGTGGCAATGCGAACGCCTGCACAGGTGCGGTCGGTATGGAGCACGCTGTGCAAATGTGCGAAACCACAGCGAACCGCCTGCGCCTCGCAGCAGATGAGGTGTTGGTGGCATCCACGGGCGTCATCGGCGTGCCGTTGCCCATCGAACAGGTTTGTACGGGCATTCAAGCAGCCAGCGCAGAACTGGGCAGCGAGGCTGCAAACGCATCGGCGGCGGCGGAAGCGATCATGACCACCGATACATTTGTGAAACAGGTTGCGGTATCGGTCGTGATCGACCAAAAGACGGTGACCATTGGCGGCATGGCCAAGGGTTCGGGCATGATTCATCCCAATATGGCGACGATGCTCGGTTTTATCACGACAGATGCGCAGATGGAACCAGCCGCGTTGCAACAGTTGCTGCAAGCGACGGTGGAAGACACGTTTAACATGATCTCCGTCGACGGGGACACCAGCACGAACGACACCGTGCTGGTATTGGCCAACGGCCAAGCTGGCAACGAACCTTTGACGGTCGATCACGCTGAATTCCCCGCCTTCCGCGATGCCTTCCGCTTTGTGTGCACATTCCTCGCCAAGCAGATTGTCACAGACGGGGAAGGGGCGTCCAAATTGCTGGAGGCGCGCGTCACTGGGGCAGCGAGTCGCGCAGATGCGCGGAAATTGGCCAAGGCCGTGCTCAATTCGAGCTTGGTCAAAACCGCCTTTTTCGGCGAGGATGCAAACTGGGGGCGCATATTGGCGGCCATGGGTTATGCTGGCGCGCCGTTTGATCCGGCCAAAGTATCGATTGCTTTTACCAGCGACCAAGGGCATATTGCGCTGATGGAACACGGTGAGCCGATTCAGTTTGATGAAGAGGCAGCCAGTCGCATTCTCCATGAACGGGACATCGTGATTGAGATTTCGCTCGGTGACGGCGACGCCAGCGCGACTGGTTGGGGCTGTGATTTGAGCTACGACTATGTGCGTATCAACGGGGATTATCGCACCTGAAGAACAGGGTGACGGATTAGGATTTTGAGCAGCAACGGTTTGATGCGGGCACGGCGTGTGCGGTGCCCGCATGTGGTAATGTATGCCTCCTCACCTACGTGTCACCCACAACCTCAACCGAGCCTTTACTGCCCAGCGCCGTTCCTTGCGTTTGCGGAAGTTGGGCAGAAATTGATACGTTTCTATACAGCGGTGCCAATCATCTATCGCCGCCAACTTATCTCCCAATTGCGCGTGAATGGTCGCTTTGCGGTAATATGATTCACATGATGAAGTGTTTTGCGTATGGAATGCTTGCAAATACTCCATAGCCTTCTGCGGGTTCGTCTCGGCAAAGGCGGTGGCCAAACTTAGATAAGGTTCGCCGAAGCGCAGTTGATCATTTTGCGCCAACGCCTGCAAAACGAGTTGCTCACCTGTGGCGGTATCGCCCTGCGCCAAGTGGCACAAGCCGATATTGTACAGAACTTCAGCGGACGTCTGCATGGCAGGCGGCAGTTCTTCTAACAGTTGCAATGCTTTTCTGTATTGTTTCGCAGTGATATACGCGCTGGCCAAATCCTGTTTCACAGGCGCGTCATACGGATTTATCTGTAACTGTTTACGCAAATAGGACATGCGCGACCAGCGCCGAAATGGTGCGGTCACACTGGGCAGCAGGCCAATATATCGGCGATCCACCACATAGTAAATCACCAGAAGCACAATGATTGCCAAGATGGGGTTGCCCGTAATGCGCCAGATGAGATAGAACAACATCAATTTAAGCATGGCGGTCTCCTATCGTGACAAGATGAATGGCAGGATTTTCGTAAGTTGTCTGGCTATATCATATCACGTTTGCTCATCTGTTTCGGGCTTCTACAAACTTGTGTGTATCAGCATGGGGGATGCTGGTCACTGTACCTGTTAGACAGTTTCAGGATATTTGCCATGTGTGATGGCCAGCGCCAAGGTACTGACTACATATTCAAGATAGGGGACACGTTTGATGAATCCATTTGTTTTTGCCTGTATCACGCCGCATGGCTCGGAAATCATTGCTGAACTTTCGCAGCAAAACGTCGCTTTGATGGAGCGTACACGCCACAGTATGGAACACTTAGGTGCGCATATGCGGGGCGCGAAACCGGATACCATCATTTTGTTGACACCCCATGGCACGCGGGTGGATGGCCAATTTTCCATCGCCAACAGTGAGCACATGTATGGGGAGTTGGCCGAGCATGGTGGCAAAGTGGTCATGGACAGGGCAGTGGATAGGGAACTGGCCAGTGCGATGGCTGAGCGTGCACGGGCAGAAGGACTGGCGGTCGGCGTGCTGAACTTTGCGACAAGTGAAGGGCCGCTCTCTTGTCTGCCGCTGGACTGGGGCGCCATCGTGCCTTTGTATTTCATGCCGGACGTGCCGATTGTCGTTGTGACGCCATCACGTCATGTCAGCTATGAGGCGCATCTGCGCTTTGGCGCCGCGATGGCGCAGGCTGTGTCAGCGTCAGGGAAGCGTGTGGGGCTGATTGCCAGCTGTGATTGGGCACATGCCCACGATGCAAAGGGGCCGTACGGGTATCATGAAGCGGCCGCCAAGTTGGATGCGCAGGTTGTGGAACTCATCCGAACCTGTGATTTGGAAGGCATGATGTCGTTTGATGAGCAATTTGTCAATGACGCCAAACCGGATGGCATCTGGCAATCACTCATTCTTGCTGGGGCCATTCCGCGCGCGCTGCGCGATGTGGAGTTTCTCTCCTACGAGGTGCCCACTTACTTCGGGCTGATGTGCGCTGCTTTCTTCAATCGCTGAGCAGTATGAATAAAGCGTCTGAGCGGAGGCGTGATCGACCGGCAGATGTTTGAATCTGCTGGTGGTTGCCCCATCTCGGACAGGCGCTATTGTTCGTCATGTGTCACGACTTCATCAAACCATTTCAACTCGCGCGCCCCTTTATCGCTCAGCCCATACTGGCCGCGCCCTTCGCGAACAAACCAACCATACACGTTGCGGTAGAGGATACTCGTTGTTCTGGTACTTGTCCCCTTCGCGCGCAGCGCTGCGGGGGACTGAGTGCCATTTGTCTGCAGATGGCGCGCGATTTGAATGGCTTGTTCTCGGTAGGCCGTCACCAAGGGGCGGCGCGTGCTGCCACCAAGGTTGTAATCGCCGGATCGTTCGTGAAATTCGGCCAGCAGGGCGCGCCGCCCTTGGCGAGTGCGTTTGTGTTCGTACGGCTCCGGGTGCAATGCGATGGAGACCTTCGTTCGCGCACTGGACATATCGACAAAAATGAGGCCCAATTCCAGTCGACGCAACAGACGCCGGATCCCGCGCCACTTGCCTTTCATACCGCGTCCCTGCGGCCGCGGCATCGCGATGTAAACCGAATCTGTCAGCTGCTGGCGCGCAATCGCCTGAATCAGCACCGCACTGGAAAAGTGCCGTTTCAGTTCGATCACGATGACATCATCCCCCCGCACCGCCACCACGTCACAATCGCGGACTTCGCCGCGCACGGTGTAGCCGCGCGCTTCCAGATAACGCTTGATGGGCGGATAGAGATCTGTCTCGCGCACAGTCTGACTCATGGGTTAAACTCCTCCCCAGATGGCGCGCGCCACTAGGATCCGGCGTGCCCAGTCACCTTATGACTGGGCAAAGGCCTCCGGAATCTCTCGCGCTGCCATGAACGATTCTACTTCCTGTTTGACAGTGAGCAGTGTTCCATCATCGTCTTTACAACCAGCTACCCGTGTTATCCAGTTCGCGATGACGTCCATATCCTGCTCCACCATGCCAAGTGTGGTCACTGCTGGTGTGCCGATGCGGATTCCTGTCGGCAACCAAGGCTTGTCATCCCCGGGCAATGTATTTTTGTTGACGATGATGCCCGCTTTTTCTAAACGAGCAGCCAAGTAGCCGCCGCTCTTGGAGCGAACGTTCTCTGCGCTTTGCACAGCGTCAATCAGGAGAAGATGGTTTTCCGTGCCGCCGCCGACCAATCGAAACCCGGCTTGTTGCAGCGTCTGCGCTAGACGTTTGGCATTCTTCACAATTTGCGCCGCATATGCTTGGTAGCTTTCTGTTGCCGCCTCTTGCAGCGCGATGGCCATGGACGTAATCGTGTTCATATGCGGGCCGCCTTGGAGGCCAGGGAACACAGACCGATCTATCGCTTCACCCAATTCCTTGCGGCAGATAATCAAGCCCGCCCGCGGTCCACGCAGCATTTTGTGGGTCGTGGTGGTCAGGACATCAGCGTGCGGGAACGGATGTGGATGTTGCCCGGCAATACACAGGCCGTTGATGTGCGAGACATCGGCGACCAACAATGCGCCGACAGCTTTGGCGATCTCGCCAAGTTGCGCAAAATCGATGATGAGCGGATAGGCCGTCGCGCCGCAGAAGATCAATTTTGGCCGATGTTTTTCAGCCAGTGCGCGGACTTCCGCATAATTGATGACTTCATCATCGTTCAAATGGTAGTGGACTGCCTGATAGTAGCGCCCCGTGACACTGACATTGTGCCCGTGTGTGAGATGGCCGCCGTGTTGGAGGCTCAAGCCCATGAACGTGTCACCGGGTTCGAGGCAAGCGTTCAACACAGCAAGATTTGCTGGCGAGCCGCTGAGCGGCTGCACATTGGCGTGATAGCGTTCCGGATTTGGCGTAAATAAATCCAAGGCTCTTTGCATCGCCAAATGTTCAAGTGCATCGGTGTTCGCCTGCCCTTGATAGTAACGACCGTTGCGGGCCACTTTGTCGCCGTCTTGCCAGCGGTAGGGGTAACCCTCAGAATATTTGTTGGTAAACGATGTGGCCAAAGCAGCCAGGACATACTTGGAGGCGTAGTTCTCCGAAGGAATCAAACAAATCGTCTGCTGTTGACGCACATCTTCTGCTGCAATCAGCGCAGCGACCTCAGGATCGTGCATGGAAATGGCTTGTTTCAATTCGCCTAACATAAAAGCACCGCCTTTGCGTGTGTGTTGCACACTTGTTTTTCACCAAAATGAGGGAGAAAAACAAAGAGGTATTTGAGTTTCTCAAATACCTCTTGCCCAGGCGGTCGGCGAATCACCATGCGCTCCCCTGTGGTTTTCCACGTTCCGCCAGTCACGCATCGTGGTATGCAGTTATTTTTATCATACAGCGACATCTGATCGGAAACAAGGGTGCTTTGGGGCATACTATCCTCATATTTCAGTTGTTTATAATATGTGACCTGCAGGGTTAATTTTGAAGAGCGAGGGGATTCCAATGTCCGAATTGAGAAAAATACGCAACAATTTACCCGATGACGTAAAGCGACGTATGGCGGAAATACTCAATAAACACGTGGTAGATCTCACTGACCTTTTGATACAGACGAAGGTGGCGCACTGGAATGTGCGGGGGCCACATTTCATCGCGTACCACGAGTTGTTTGATGAATTGGCTGGACATCTTTTCGAATTGACGGACACCGTAGCTGAACGAGTCACCGCGCTGGGTGGCATCGCAGGTGCTCCTGTGCAAACCATTGCCGCGCAAACTTCGTTGCCGGTTTGGGCACTGGAGACGACGAAAGATTCGTCAGTTATGAGTGCACTGGTAGACCGTTGGGCTGTAGTTGCAAACAGCGCGCGTGAGGCGGTTGTAACAACTGCCGATGAAGATCCGGATACATCAGACCTCTTCACCGAAGTGTCACGCCAGTTGGACAAGGATCTTTGGTTTTTGGAAGCGCACCTGTCCGAGTAGGCAATTGTTCAATCATCGGTGTTTTGTGTGATGTTGAAAAGGGGGTGGCATTGGCCACCTTTTTTTCAATGGCCCCTGGAACCTTGATGTGTCCCTGCCGCAGCAATAACCACAAACAAGCGCGTGCAGCCTTCCCGGCACGCGCTTGTTTACCGCGGATGGTTGCTACTTTACCTTCTGACCCATGCGATCACGCTTCAACATCCTGCAGAAACGTCCGTATCACGCGAATGTACTCATCCGTCTGTTCCACTTGAGGCATGTGCGCGCTATTCGAAAACACGTGAAAGCGCGATCCCGGCACGAGCGAATGGTAATATCTCGTGGAGTCGGGCGAGGCTTCGTCGTAATGACCACAAGTAAACAGCGCGGGCACGTCGATTTCAGGCAACCGGCTTGTTCGGTCATAATCCTTGAGATTGCCAGTCGCAAAAAACTCCGATGGCCCCCACATCGTGTTGTACACCGCTGCGCCAAAAGCAGCATTACGCGCTTGGCGCTGTTCTGCTGGGATTTCGATCCGGCAGACGTGCTTATTCATGTACGCTTTCGACGCTTCCTTGTATGCGGCGGAATCCGTATCTCCACTTGCCTCACACGCGTTGAGGATGTTTTGAATCTCCTCTGGCAAATCGCGGCGATAACGCATGGCGTCTGCCATCCAGCGAGGCGCGCTGAGGCAAGGACTCGAAAATACTGCGCTCTTTACACCTTCTGGTTCGGTTAAAAGATAGTCGGCCAACAGCATCGTGCCCCAGGAGTGACCGAGCAGATGCACTTTCTCCAAATCGAGCGCCGTGCGCAGCGTCGCCAGTTCGCGCACAAATCTATCTATCCGCCATAAGGATTTATCTGTGGGCCTGTCTGATTGCCCACAACCCAACTGATCATACAGAATCACGGGCCGTTCATCCGCTAAGGCAGAAAGGGGCCTCATGGAGAGGTGGGCACTGCCGGGACCGCCGTGCAGGACGACCAGCGGCGTCTTGGTGACGTCACCGGACATCTGATACCAGACACGCCCGCCTTCAACTTGGACAAACCCTTCTTTATGCATCTGTTAGCACCTTCTTATCGAGATTAAGACGCAGGGGGGAAACACATGATGATTTCTAAGTCACCATCGGCGCTTTCAAAGCCGACTTTCGCCACTGCCGCAGGAATAAACAGCGTGTCCCCTTGTTTGACAGCAAGCTGTTCATCTCCATAGTGCAACTGCCCAGCGCCGGAAACCACAATCAGCGCCGCAAAACTTCCGTTCATTTCTTTTGCGTAGCGCCCCTTGATGGACAGGCGGTTCATGCCAAACAGGGAAGTGCTGTCTTCGCCAATCAGCACGGCTTCCTCAGCCGCTTCATCGCTGTGGATGATTTTGGCGCTGATGCGCCAACGCTGCAGTGTTTCGTCCAGGGTCAGCGTGTCATAGTGGAAGCAGTCGAATATCTTCTCGAACCCTGCCCCTTGATGACACATTTCGTCAGAGACCGTATTCCCCTGCGGTGTCGTCCGTTCGAGGCGGATGGTATAGTCGGTCGGCTCCTGAATCTCAATCAGAAAACAACCGGAGCCAATGGCATGGGGAACACCGCCTTCAATCAGATAGATCTCGCCCGGATGCACGGGGATTTTGTGCAGTGCGTTCATCATGCCAGCAATATCTTGAGTAGCGAACAAACGCTGCCAGCTTTCGCGTGTGACGCCGGGCTTGAAGCCCAATAACACATAGGGCGCTTCCCCGTTCACTTCTCGACCGCCGAGAATATACCACGCTTCTGTTTTGCCATAGTCTGAACCAAAGACGGCTTTGGCAAACTGCTTGTCTGGATGCACCTGGATGGTCAATCTGCCTAGTGAGTCGATCACTTTAACCAATACGGCCGGATTGTCGCCGTACCGCTCGCAGTGTTTATCTCCTAAAAAAGCGCGCGGCTCTGCATCGATGAGGTCTTTTAAAAGCACTGTTTCGCCGTTAGCAAGGAGCACTTCGCTCAGCCCTTCGTTGACAACGCCATCTCGCGCTGGATTGCGCGCTTTGACGACGGAAGCAATCCATTCTTCGGGAAACGTGCCATCCTGCGGATTGGCGCCGCCTTGCCAGCGCTCAAGCTCTGCGCCGCCATCATACGTCCGCCAAACCCGCGTAGAAGAAAGTCGTAAAATTTTGTGTGCCATATCCTGATACATAAAGCCCTCCGTTGTCTCTATCCCAAGTATTGAGCCAAAGCCGTGTAAGAGAACTGGATAGATCCGTAATTGATGTTGGTCAACGCTGTACCGTCACTGGACAACAAATTGGAGCTAGTGATGGTCTCTGTTCCACTTGGAAGGGTTTGCGGACTTGTCAGGGTGATGGTGCCCACACCGTTTTGAATGTCCACTATGCCGCCATTGGCAAATGTGCCACTGTCAGGACTGAGGGCAAGTTGCACGGTGCCATTGAAATCGCTCACCGTGTTGTCGAGTGCTGTATCGTCGCATACACGCACTTGGATGGTGTTGTTGAGCGTCCCATCGCTGTTTTTGGTCGTATTGGTAAATCCGACGATGACTTGAGCTGGTTGGCCGTATACCTCAATTTGCGTTGTTGCATCGTTATTGCCATAGGTTGCAGTGACGGTGTAAACACCCGGCGTGCTGGATGAGAAATTTCCTTCGTCATCTACCGAGGCCTGTCCTTGTCCCTTCACAGTCCAGTTGACATCCTGCGCTGGAACGGTGATGGTGCCGCCTTTTGTCGCCGTGAGCGCAAGCTGCTCGGAAGCGCCGCTTTTCATACTGGTCGCGCCTTCAATTTGAAAGACGCCGCCATAATTGCCGATATTCCACGTTTTACCGTTCCATGTGAGCGGAGAGCCAAAACTTTTGATGATTTCATCCACATAGTAGATGGGCATGTACACCGTTTCCTGTGCATTGCTGCCCGCGCTCGGATCATGTGCGACGAGCGTATTGATTTTTTTCACCAGTTTGCCATTGACGTCGATGTTTGCATTGCCAGAACCTACAGCGATGCCAGCGCCGACACCCGCGCTGGAAAGTAGACTCCAGGTCTGTGAAGTACCGTCCCAACTGGCGACAAAACCAGCCGCTTTCAAAGCCTGATCGACATAATAGATAGGGATATATGTGGTTTTTGTTTGGCCATCGTATGCCGCAATGGCGGTTGGCGCCGAAATTTGCTGACCGTTTACATCTATTTTCGCGGTAAATTGTGTTTCGCTCGCTGCAAACGACATCGGTAAAAAGGTGCCTAATGACAACAAGCCGGCTGCGACAGCGACGGTGCTTGTGCGCTTCATGAAGCTCAATCCTTTCGTAGAGACCAAGATGTAAGTGAACGAAGGTGGCGGTGTACAGGGAAAGCGGCTTACAATTCAAGCGAAGCGATGACCGGGAAGTGATCCGACGGTAGCCGCCCCAGGTGTTTCTCTTGATCTACTTTGACGTTGTTGATAGTGACATTCGGTGTCGTAAAGATATAGTCAATGGTGACGCCCTCGTCGTGGAATCCGTGGAATGTGTGTTTGACGGGTTCATTCGACGCGCTGTAAGCATCCACCAGATCTGTCGTCTCACCGTCAATTTGCTGTGCGCCGCGGAAGAATTGAATCACGGCGTTGGTTGGTTCCGCATTCATGTCGCCCGTGAGAATCAGTGTGTGGGCGCCTGCGGCGCGTTTCTGGGCCATGCGTTGGCAAATCAACTTTGCGCCTTGCTCGCGGGCCTGTTGACTGACGTGGTCCAAATGGGTGTTGAAGAAGGTGAAGGTCACGCTAGGGTCTTCCTTCAGGGTGAAGTCTGCCCAGGTGCAGATGCGCACACAGGCGCTGTCCCAACTTACGCTTGCTTGTTGTTCGGGGGTTTCAGACAACCAGAACTGCCCGCTATCCTGGAGTTGAACGGCGTCTTTCCGATAGAATATCGCACAGTGTTCGTCTTCGTGATCGCCGAGGCGGCCGTGGCCAATCCACGCGTAGTCCGGAAGTTGTTCTGATAATGAGGAGAGCATGGTCGCCAGCCCTTCTTGCGTCCCAGCGACGAGTGGTTGATGGGTGTGGAAAACATCTGCTGCGCTTTCGATCCGGTTCGGCCAAGCGTTTTCACCGTCATAAGACGTGTGGACGCGTAAATTCATCGTCATGACTTTTAAGTTCATTGTGTAAGCTCCTTGTGTATGATGGTTTTGGTTGTCGAAGCGGTGTTTTGCAAAAATTGCAGTCATTTCAAATGAGCAAAACATCTTAATATAAAGAATAAATCAGTGCGCCAGCCTTCTCTCAATATTTGATGATAGAACATTTTAGATTGATATGGTAGACCGCCACTTGATCAGAACATCGTCATCGAAGGCACAAGCCAATGGGACGAACCAATGCGCAAGATTCGTCAAATCGGAGGGCAAAACGCGCAAGATTCGTCAAAAAAAATCTGCTGTGTCCAGTACAATCAATCATGGATACTTATCTTGCAAATAAAGTCGGCGTTTCGCCGCAGCGTCACGTGTTGCGCTATCTTGACTTAGACTCATGTTTTGCACCATGCTGCGCACGGCGAATATCCAGGAGGTGGACGTGCATGAATATATTTGATTTATCGGGCAAGACCGCGCTTGTCATTGGCGGCAACGGTGTTCTTGGCAGTTCTATGGCCTCTGCGCTCGTGCAGCATGGCGCCAAAGTTGCCATTGCGGGACGGGACATGGCAAAGGCGGACGAAGTCGTTCAATCGCTTGCGCAACACGGAGAGGCGAAGGCTTACTCGGTGGATGTCACGAAAAGGGAAGATATTGCTGCCCTTTTGCAAGCGGTGACAGATTGGTCCCCGCGTATTGATATTTTAGTCAACTGTGCAGGCCGCAACAGCAACAAACCGTTTTTTGAAGTCACTGAGGAAGATTGGGATAGCATCATGGCTGTCAACGCGAAAAGCGTGTTTCTGACCAGCCAGATCATCGGCAAACACATGTTGGATGCAGGTGGCGGTTCCATCATCAACATCTCTTCCGTTTCATCTGATCCACCGCTTTCTGGCGTGTTTGCTTATTCCGCCTCCAAGGCGGCCGTCAACAATATGACCAAATTTTTGGCGCGCGAGTTTTCGCCAACGGTGCGCGTCAACGCCATTATTCCGGGCTTTTTCCCGGCTGAACAGAATCGTAAAATCCTCACCAAAGCGCGCGTGGATGCGATTCTCAACCATACACCGCTGGGGCGGTTGGGCGAAGCGGAGGAATTGCAGGGCACGCTGATTTGGCTTGCTTCTGACCAGGCAGCCAGCTTTGTCACAGGGGAATTGGTTCGCGTAGACGGAGGATTTGGCGCCATCACGATTTGAACGGTAGGTCAGGGAACGGCGAACTGCTGAAATCCAGCAAGCAACTACAACAGATCATTCGGGAGGGAAAAGTATGCACGAGGTCATTGGTTTTGGTCTGATTGGGTGTGGCGTCATCAGCCGCACACACATCGCGCAAATTGCCAGTATCCCAGATGCAAAGTTGGTCGCTGTTTGTGATGAGGTTTACGATCGGGCACAGAAAACCGGAGAAGAGACAGGTGTCGCGTTTTATACGGATGTAGCTGAAATGCTCAAGCGGAACGACTTGGATGTCGTCTGCATCGGCACACCGAGTGGGCTGCACGCGGAAGTTGGCGTGTTGGCGGCGCAGGCAGGGAAACACGTGGTTGTCGAGAAGCCGATAGATGTGACCGTGGAAAATGCGGAGCGGCTCATTGCCGCATGTAGGGAGAATGGTGTAAAGCTGAGTGTCATTTCGCAACATCGCTTTGACCCGTCTACCATCCGGGTCAAGGACGAACTGGAGCAAGGGCGGCTCGGGAAACTGGTGCTGTGCGAAGCCGCTGTGAATTGGTATCGCTCGCAGGCGTATTATGACAGTGGGGACTGGCGTGGCACTTGGGCGCTCGACGGCGGCGGCGCGCTGATGAATCAGGGCATTCACACGGTTGATTTGATGCAATACCTGATGGGGCCAGTCGAAAGTGTTTTTGCCCACACAGGCACCTTGGCGCATGAGCGGATTGAAGTGGAGGATGTGGCAGCAGCCACCATTCGCTTTCAATCAGGCGCTTTGGGGACTTTGGTCGGAACCACAGCCGCATTCCCCGGATACTCGGTGCGCATAGAGGTGTTTGGCACACAAGGCAGCGCCGTGATCGATCGCGATAAGTTGACGCATTTATACGAACGCAATCCGAATATTCCAGAGGAAAGCGACAATGAGGCCAAGGTCAACTTGGCGCTGGCGGAAACGGGGGATGCCGCGACTGGGGCAGCAGATCCAGGCGCCATCTCGGGGTCGCCGCACAGGGCGCAATTGCTCGATATGATGGCTGCCATTCGGGAAAACCGGGAACCCGCCATCAATGGTGAAGAAGGCTTGAAGCCGCTTCGCGTCATTCTTGCGGTTTACGAGTCCGCGAGAACGGGCAAGCCCGTGTATTTGTCATAGCGCTTGCTGTGCGCCGATGCATGCCGCACCAATGGAATTATCAAGTGCCCGTCTAGCGGATCATCGTGGGTGGCGTGGTGTGCTGTCAAGCTGACGGTTCAGTTTCAAGATGAGGAGGCCTGGACATGCGCAGTACGGATTTGTTGACCAATCGCATGCTGGTGGAGGAGCGCGTCTATGTGCAGCATAGAAAGCTGGCCAAACCAGAGAATATCGATCCGCACTCGCACACCGGCTACGAAATATATTTTTTCCAAAGCGGCCTCGCCACCTATATCATCGGTGAGACCATCTATACGCTGAAACCTGGGGATATGCTGCTGTTCAACGGTCAGATTCTGCACTATGTCAAACCGTCATTCCAGGTGCCGTATTTGCGCAGTGTCATCAATGTCAGCAGAGACTATGTGGACACCTTGTTGACGGAACCAGCGAAATCCGAAGTGATGGAGATGTTTGACCAGCCCGGAGGGCATCTGTTGCACTGGTCAGTCGGGGAACGGGAACTGGTTGAACAGATATTCAACCAGATTGCCGAGGAAGATGAAATGCGGGATTTGGGCTATCAGGACATGGTGCGCGCCAGATTGACCACATTGTTGCTCTCCAGTTTGCGCAAGTGCTCAGCCGACTTTCCGCAGCATCCGATTTCGACAACCAGCCAGAAGGAAATCAACGCAGGACGCGTGCTGGCTTACATCAACCAACAATTTCAATCGACCATCACACTGGAAGCCATTTCGGAAGCGGTGCACTTGAACAAACATTACTTATGTCATTGTTTTAAACAAATCACCGGGTTTACGATACACCAATATTTGGCTAAGCGTCGCATCGATGAAAGCAAAAAGCTGCTCGTCGAGACGGATAAATCTATTGCGGCCATCGCTGAAGCGGTTGGGATTGCCGCCGTGGCCCAGTTTAGCCGCCTCTTCAAACAGCACGTCGGCATGGCGCCCTATGCGTATCGCAAATCCCATCGGCGGCTCGATGGGGCACGCATGTTTGCCCAGAGCAGATACTGGCCGGATGTCGACTACGAAATCTGAAGGAGGGGTTTGATGCCCATCACAGTTGAAAACTTACAGGAGACCGTTGCAAAAATCGTCCAAGCCGAGCGCGTGACAGATATGCACACACATTTGTTTGCGCCGGAGCTTGGCGACTTGTTGTTAAGCGGTGCAGATGAACTGATGGAATTTCACTATGTCATCTCTGAGGCGTTTCGCGTCCACAAAACCCCGTACGAGGAATTTTGGGCGCTGAGCAAGCCGGAACGCGCTCAAATCGTGTGGAATTCGCTATTTGTGGAAAACACACCGTTGAGTGAAGCGGCGTCCGGCATTGTCGAGATCGCCAAAGCATTCGGCTGCGACATGAGCCAGTTGAGCCTGGAGACGCTGCGCCAAACGTTGTCCGATGTTCCAACGGACGCCTATATTGAGCGGGTATTGGACATCGCGGGTGTGGAGCAGCTAGTGATGACCAATGATCCATTCGATCCGGCCGAGCACGCGGAGTGGGCGCGCGGTCTGACTTTAAATCCGCGTTTCCATGCGGCGCTGCGGCTAGATCAACTGCTGAATCACTTTGACAGCGCTGCTGCTGTGCTCGCCGGTTGGGGTTATGACGTCTCCGCGGATCTGTCTGGGAAATCGGTAGCCGAAGTCGCGCGCTTTTTGTCTGACTGGACAGATAAGATGAACCCGATTTATCTCGCTTTCTCGGCGGCAGATGATTTTCAGTACCCAGAGCAATCGGCGCGTGGGCGAATTTTACAAGAGGCGATTTTGCCACTGTGTGCAGAGCGGAATTTGCCGTTGTCTTTGATGATCGGCTCGCGGCGAGGGGTCAATCCTGCGCTCAAACTGGCGGGGGACAGCCTCGGCAAGGCATCCATGCGCGCCATTGAAGCGCTGTGCGCGAATCACCCGGAAAACAAATTTTTGGTCACGCTGCTGTCGCGCGAGAGCCAGCATGAGTTGGTGGTCACGGCGCGCAAGTTTCACAACCTGATGATTTTCGGTTGCTGGTGGTTTGTCAACACCGACACGCTCGTCACGGAAATTACGCGCATGCGCATGGAGTTGCTGGGCCCGACATTTGTCCCGCAGCACTCAGACGCGCGCGTTCTGGAGCATGTGATATACAAGTGGCAACGTGCGCGTTCCATTGTCACACGCGTACTGACGGACAAGTACCGTGTGCTTCTTGAGCAAGGTTGGTCGCTGACAGAAAAGCAGATTCAGCGTGATGTAAACAAGTTGTTCAATCAGAATTTTTGGGATTTTGTCAATCGCTGATGAAACGGAGAATCAAGTGATGAAACTAAGCTTTCGTTGGTATGGGGAGACAGACCCTGTACAGTTGTGCCAGATTCGCCAGATTCCGGGCATGAAGGGCATTGTCACCGCTTTGTACGATGTGCCTGTCGGTGAGGTCTGGCCGCTCGACGCCATTCGCGCCTTGCAAAAGCCGATTGAAGAAGCTGGCTTGACCATCAGCGTGATTGAAAGTGTGCCGGTTCATGAAGACATCAAAATGGGACTGCCTTCGCGGGATAGGTACATTGAAAACTATCAACAGACGTTGCGCAATTTGGCAGCCGCCAACGTGCCAGTGGTCTGTTATAACTTTATGCCACTGTTTGACTGGGTTCGGACGACGCTATCCTACGAATTGCCGGACGGATCGAACACGCTGGCATATGACGACGCGGAGATCGCCCAGTTGGATTTATTGTCTGGCGAGGGAAAACTGCCAGCCTGGAACGTCAGTTATACGAAAGATGAACTGCACAGGCTGTACAAGATTTTTCGGGATATGTCCGAGGAAACGCTCTGGGAGAACCTCACGTATTTCTTGCAGGCCATCATGCCTGTCGCCGATGAGGTTGGCATCAAGATGGCCATTCACCCTGACGATCCGCCGTGGTCAGTGCTTCAACTGCCGCGCATTGTCACAAACCGAGCGAATCTCGATAGATTGCTCGCCATTCATGATTCGCCGAACCACGGTCTCTGTCTGTGCACTGGTTCGCTTGGTTGCAATCCGGCAAATGACATCGTCGAAATGGCGCGCCATTTTGCCGCGCAAGGCCGTGTGAATTTCGTCCATATGCGCAACGTGAAGGTGGTTGGCGAACGGTCCTTTTATGAATCCGGCCATTTGTCGGAAACGGGTTCAGTGGATATGTATCAGGTGATGCAAGCGTTGCGGCAATCGGGTTTTGACGGGCCATTTCGACCAGATCACGGCCGTATGATTTGGGAGGAAACAGGCAATCCAGGCTACGGATTGTATGACCGAGCGTTGGGAGCCGCCTATTTGAATGGACTGCTAGAAGCTGTCGACAAACAGGGAGGGAAAGCTGGTGTCTAAACAGGATGGCATGAATTACGCGCCCGTTGGCAAACCGAATCCAGTTTGCCAAAAAGGGGACTTCATCTTTGCCGCCATCGGTTTGGATCACGGCCACATCTATGGCATGTGCAATGGGCTCATCGAAGCGGGTGGCGAGCTAAAGTGGGTGTATGATCCGGACCCGGCAAAGGTCGACACATTCCGCGGGAAATATTCGGATGTGCGTGTTGCGACTTCGGAAGCAGAAATCTTGAACGATGCTGCGGTTCATCTGGTTGCTGGCGCAAAGATCCCGTCCGAGCGGGCGGATCTTGGCCTTCGGGTCATGGAGCATGGCAAGGATTACTTTACAGACAAGACGCCTTTGACCAGCCTTGAACAATTGGCGCGCGTACAGGAAAAAACAGCGCAAACTGGCCGGAAATATGCGGTTTATTACAGTGAGCGGCTGCATGTGGAAAGTGCGGTTTTTGCTGGCCAGCTCATTGCGGATGGCGCAATTGGGCGGGTTGTGCAGGTGCTGGGGACAGGCCCACACAGATTGGGCGCAAGCGGCCGCCCGGATTGGTTTTTTGACCGAGCGCGCAACGGCGGCATCCTGAACGACATTGGCAGTCACCAAATCGAGCAATTCCTTTCCTTTACTGGTGCAAAAGATGCGAAAGTATTAGCGAGCAAAGTGGCAAACTACGCGCACAAAGAGTACCCTTTATTTGAAGATTTCGGCGATGCGACTTTGGTCGCCGACAATGGAGCGACGAATTATTTCCGCGTCGATTGGTTTACACCAAATGGGCTGGGGACATGGGGCGACGGCCGCACGTTCATCCTGGGGACGGACGGCTACATCGAGTTGCGCAAGTACATTGACGTGGGGCGCGATCCAGTGGGAGATCAAGTCTACTTAGTCAATCATGAAGGCGAGTTCCATATCCCGGTCAGCGGCAAGGTCGGTTATCCGTTCTTCGGCCAATTGATTCTGGATTGCCTGCACCGGACGGAAAACGCGATGACGCAGGCACATGCGCTGAAAGCTGTCGAACTGAGCGTGAAGGCTCAGATGCAAGCGATTCAAGTTGAATCCTAACACGGATCATTGATTTTTTTCTGTATATTACAATTTTAACGGCTTGGCATACACATTTTTTACTGCTTGATTTCACCCTGCTTTGCTGTTATTGTCAAAGCGTCTTGAAAATCAGTAGGACTCGTATAATGGCGGGAATATGGCCCGCAAGTTTCTACCAGGCACCGTAAATGGCCTGACTACGAGTGGAAGCGTATCTAGGGTTCCGTGTTGCGCAGATGATGTGCAGCAGCTGGTCCAAGCGATACGAACGCAAGCCGTTGCGTTACACCAGAGGGATAAAAGCCCAGATGGACAGGTTTCACTTGGACCTTGAGTATCCAGTGAGCCTGTCTGTCTGGGCTATTTGTTGTTGATTCTGTTTTGATGGCGGAAGGGAGCCGGAAATACGCATGCAGAGATTGCGACAACGCATCTGTGAACAAGGACTGGTGCTGTCTGATCGCGTTTTGAAAGTTGATTCATTCCTGAACCACCAGGTGGATCCGGCGCTCATCAGTGAGATCGGCAAGACGATGGCTGAACGCTATCGACATGAAGGCATCACGAAGGTCATGACCATTGAAGCGAGCGGCATTCATATTGCTTTTGCGGTGGCCAGTGTGCTGGGCGTACCGTTCGTCTATGGCAAGAAGAAAAAAGCGACGACACAGTCAGATGAACTGTATCGGCGTTCCGTCTACTCGTACACACGGCAGGAGACGTATGAAATTACGGTTTCCAAGCCGTTTTTGTCAGTTGCGGACACGGTCTTGATTGTCGACGATATCTTGGCAGAGGGCGCGGCGTTGAACGGCCTGATTGGCATTGTCCACGATGCGGGCGCTCGTCTGGCTGGTGTGAGTGTCGTCATTGAGAAGAGTTTCCAAAGTGGCAGAAAAACCTTGGACGATGCGGGTATCCCCGTCTACGCCCTAGCGCGCATCAGCAAGATGTCGCCGGAGACTGGTGTGGAGTTCGTTCATGAGAATGATGAGGAGGCGGTGGTCAGGTGAATAAGCAAAAGGTCGTTACGTTGGGCATCCAACACGTGCTTGCCATGTATGCAGGCGCGATGATCGTGCCACTGATTATTGGTGGCGCGCTTAAGTTAAATACGGGCCAAATGGCCTATTTGTTGGCAGCCGACATGTTTACTTGCGGGATCGCCACCTTGATTCAGGTGATTGGCAATCGATTTATCGGCATTCGCTTGCCCGTCGTGCTCGGTTGTACGTTTACGGCTGTGGGGCCTATCTCGGCCATTGGGGTTTCCACCAATTTGCCGACTGTGTTCGGTGCGGTGATTCTCGCGGGTATCTTTGTCTTCCTGGCGGCGCCCTTGTTCGGCAAGCTACTGAAGTTGTTCCCGACGGTTGTAACAGGTTCGGTTGTCACCATCATTGGCTTGTCGCTCATTCCAGTTGCGATGAATGATGCCGCAGGCGGGCAAGGCGCGCCTGATTTTGGTCAACCGCGCAATCTGGTATTGGCCTTGGGCACGCTTGTGGTCATCTTGCTCATCAATCGCCTCTTTACCGGCTTTATGCGCGCTGTCTCGGTGCTGGTCGGATTGATTCTCGGAACCATTGCTGCCTTTACTATGGGCATAGTCAACTTTAGCTCTGTCGCTGCTGCTTCTTGGGTCAACATCGTTCATCCATTTTACTTCGGGCGACCGGAATTTAATTTATCAGCTATTATTACGATGATTATCGTATGTATTGTCAGTATGGTGGAGTCGACAGGCGTCTACTTCGCTTTGGGTAAAGTGACGGATCAAAAAATCACCGACAAGGACATCGTGCGTGGGTTGCGCGCTGAGGGACTTGCCATCGTGCTGGGCGGCATCTGCAACACGTTCCCGTATACGACATTCTCCCAGAATGTCGGTCTGGTCTCCATGACGCGCGTCAAGACGCGCAATGTCATTGTGGCAGCAGGCATCATCTTGATTATCTTAGGTATGCTTCCCAAGCTGGCGGCGCTCGTGACGGTCATCCCTTCAGCCGTGCTGGGCGGCGCGATGATTGCAATGTTTGGCATGGTCATCGCTTCAGGCATGAATTTGCTGTCCAATGTCGATTTGCGCCGCAATGAGAATCTGCTCGTTGTCGCTTGCAGCATTGGTGTGGGCTTAGGATGCACCGTTGTGCCACAGATGTTTGATAAACTGCCGTCGACATTGCAAATGCTGCTGCAAAGCGGCATTGTGCCGGGTGCTGTAACGGCGGTGCTGTTGAATCTGTTCTTGAATTATTTCGGTCAGGCGAGTGAAGTGAATCAGACAGACAAAGCCTCTATGGAAGTGGGCGGAGAAGCAGTTTCTTAAAGATATATTTGCTGTATAGGTTTCTCTGACAGTGGTGGATCATTGAATATATGTGTGAAGGTCGCAGCGTGCTTCTGCGGCCTTTATGAATGTATATAATGGAGATATTATGCAGAGCGGAACTTGGGAAGATGTATGATGGCTGAAGCTGACCAGGATAAGCAGGCTGAGCCTTAAAAAACATCCTTCAAGTCAATGCTCAAATCCTGAAATATACGCACCGCAATCCTTTGTTCTTTTCCATAAATATCCGGTTCACTGAACACATTTTCAGCAAAAGTGTAAACTTCGACGATCTCATTCGCGCCATCCACAATCCAGTATTCGCGAACACCTGCGACCCTGTACGCCCGCAATTTCACAGTTTTGTCCTTCAACGCTGTAGATGGAGACAGCACTTCAACAATCATGTCAGGGGCACCCATACAACTTTGGCGGTGTATTTTGCTTTGTTCACATATCACGGTGATGTCTGGCTCAACATAATTGCCATTTGGCTCTTCCGCATTCAGCCACACGCCGAAGGGGGCAGGGAAAACTTTACACGTTTTTCCTTTGAGATAAACGCTGATTTCGCGATGCAGATTGCTCACAATGCTTTGATGATCCGAGGTCGGCGGTGGTGTCATATCATAAATAATACCGTCAATTCGTTCCCAGCGTTCGAGTTCGCCTGTTTCCACCTGATTTGTGTCCATATCCATCACCTCGACATGTACTTCGTTTCGAAATTGTGATTATTGTAGCAGACGCACAGAGGCGCCGACACGTCTCTCCATGCGCTGTTGATCCCGCCAGTAGCACCAAAACCGCCTGCTCGTCCATCCAGGCGGTATCAGCTATCTCATCACGCCTCCCTCAAGCTCCCTTGGCGTCAGACCCTATCAAAAAACCTTTGTCGTCCACGCCTCGCAGTTCCAGACATCTGTCACGACATCGCGGTAAAACTCCGGTTCGTGGCTAATCAGCAAGATGCTGCCACGGTACGCCTGCAATGCGCGTTTCAGCTCATGCTTCGCATCGACATCCAGGTGGTTGGTCGGCTCGTCGAGCACCAGTAGATTGGATGGTTGATTCATCAGTTTGCAGAGCCGCACTTTCGCCTTTTCACCGCCGCTTAGCACTTCGATCTTGCTCTCGATGTGTTTGGTTGTCAGGCCGCATTTCGCCAGCGCGGCGCGCACTTCGTTTTGCGCCCAGTTGGGGAACGCGGTCCAAATTTCTTCAATGCACGTGCGGTCGTGTATTTGCCGCACCTCTTGTTCAAAGTAGCCAATGGACAGATAGTCACCTAGCTCAACACCGCCAGACAGTGGGGCATTTTCCCCGAGAATACTCTTGAGCAAGGTGGTTTTACCGATACCGTTGGCCCCCACAAGCGCGATTTTTTGTCCGCGCTCCATCTGTAAGTTCAGTGGCTTGGACAGGGGTGAATCGTAGCCAATGACCAAATCGGTGGCCGTAAAAATCAATTTGCTCGGCGATCTCGCTTCGAGAAAGTGAAATTGTGGCTTTGGTTTTTCTTTTGCCAGCTCGATGATATCCATCTTATCCAGCTTTTTTTGCCGCGACATGGCCATATTGCGCGTAGAGACGCGGGCCTTGTTGCGCGCCACAAAGTCCTCTAATTCCGCAATTTCCTGCTGTTGCCGCTTGTAGGCGGACGCCAACTGTTGTTTCTTCACTTCGTAGACATGTCGGAAATTGTCGTAATCGCCGACATAGCGGTTGAGTTCCTGATTTTCCATGTGATAAATCAGGTTGATGACACTGTTCAAAAAAGGAATGTCGTGTGAAATCAGAATGAATGCATTTTCGTAGGCTTGCAGATAGCGCTTGAGCCACTCGATGTGCTGTTCATCCAGGTAGTTTGTCGGTTCATCTAACAGCAGAATGTCCGGTTTCTCCAGAAGGAGTTTCGCGAGCAGTACTTTTGTTCGCTGGCCACCGCTTAAGTCAGCGACGTCTCTGTCGAGGCCCACCTCATCCAAGCCGAGCCCGCGGCTGATCTCATCGACCTTTGCGTCAGTGACGTAAAAATCGTTATTTGTCAAAACATCTTGCAGTGTGCCGACCTCTTCAAGCAGGCGTTCTAGTTCCTCTGGGGAGGTGTCTGCCATCTTGGTATACATGTCGTTGATCTGTGTTTCCAAGTCAAATAGATATTGAAAGGCGCTGCGCAGCACGTCGCGAATCGTGAGTCCCGGCTGCAGCGCCGTATGTTGATCTAAATAGCCAATGCGAACGTGTTTTGCCCATTCGATTTGTCCTTCGTCTGGTTCAAGTTGTCGTGTGACGATGTTCATAAATGTGGATTTGCCCTCGCCGTTGGCGCCAATTAAACCGATGTGTTCCCCTTTTAACAAACGGAAGGAAACCTGCTGAAAAATCGCTCTGTCGCCAAAGCCATGACTCAAGTTTTTTACGGAAAGAATGCTCATGTTGAACTCCAATCGCCAGATTGCCATGCGTGATGTGTCTAATACCGGGAAAAAAATCAGGAAAATACCAGTCTATTAGGCGTCGCGGATGGCGCAGCACCGGGGTGCTATATCATTTTTGGATGGTTTGATCACGCCTTGTCACACAGCTTATCAGCTTCCTTTGCTGTGGGGCGTCATCATGATTATAGCCGGAGCAGAGGACAGTTCAAGCGATTGATAAAAAAGGAAGCCGATATATAATCGGGGTGATTGTGCAGGCGCGTTATCAAAGTGCGGATGGGTATGCAGGCTGCCTCAATGACTCGGAGGCGTTGTAGTGGTACAGCTTGCTAAAGAGAAACCGGTCCGTTGTACGATGTTGAGGGAGGGGAAGCCCTATGCCTAATGAGAGAAGCATGCCTTGTGTGATTGCGCCATCGACGGTCATTCGCTATCACAAATTTGGTCCACCTGCAGCGGTATTGAGCGTGGAAGCATGTGAGAGGCCAGTCCCAAAAGCAGGGGAAGTCGTGGTGCGCATGATTGCCTGCCCCATCAATCCTTCTGATTTAATTCCCATTTACGGCGCATATGCGCACCGGATACGACTGCCAGCGGTACCGGGCTATGAAGGGGTGGGCATCGTCAGTGATATTGGGCCTGGCGTTTGCGCCGCTTGGTTGGGGAAGCGTGTGTTGCCACTTCGTGGAGAAGGGACTTGGCAGACATTTGTCTGTGCGCCAGTGCAATGGATCGTTGAGATCCCGGCTGATATTGACGATGAGGCGGCTTGTCAGTTGTATATCAACCCCATCACAGCTTGGGTCATATGTAAGGAAATATTACATATAGGCCGTGGCGATGTTGTAGCTATCAATGCGGCTGGTTCGTCCATCGGTCGTATTTTTGCACAGCTCAGTCGTTTTTTCGGCTTTCATATGATAGCCATCACAGAAAATCGCCGGCACACGGACGATTTGTATGCACACGGGGCTTTGCAGGTGATTGCTGTTCCATCTGGCCGTTCTGCGGCAGAGGCTGTCTTACAAGCCACAGGTGGCAGAACCATCACGGTGGCCATTGATTCTGTAGGTGGACAGGATGGGGCGTCCTTGATTCGCAGTGTCCGACCCGGCGGGACATTTGTCAGTATCGGTTCGTTGGCCGGCAAGCAGGTAAATTGGGGTCGACTATGCCACGAAGCGGGCGTCAAAGCGAAACTGTTCTTGTTGCGTCATTGGATTGCGGATGTATCGGTTGATACATGGCATTCGACATTCAAAGAGGTAATGAGATTGCTGCAGACAGATAGGCTGAAGCTTCCGCGCGCAGGGACCTGCTTTGGGCTGAACGAAGTCAAAGCGGCCGTGATCGCCGCTGAGGCGCGCGGAAGAAGCGGTAAGATAATTTTGACAGGCAGCCGAGGAGACTGATCTGCCTTGTGCAGTCAGTAAAAGGTGATGGGCCCATCACGCCAATCGGCAACGGGCAGATCGCCTTGCACCCACAACAATCGATTGAGCATCCGATATGGCATACGGTAGGTCTCCAGTTGAGGAAATTGACGAATTTTGCGGTATCCTTGCAGAAAGGCAGGCGCCAGGCATGCAGGCAGCAAAGATTCCAGGGCGATAAGTTCCAGTTCTGCTGGCGCAAAGGCAAAGAAATCGGTGTCGATGAGATGCGTGAACACGCCTTTGTCGATGAAGTATTGTGATGCGTCTAAATCCAACATGATGGGTGACATCGCTGTTGGGGGCTTGAGTCCTTTGAGTTGTTCAATCAGTGGTAAGGCGGCGTATCTTGTCGATTTATCATAGTCGAATCGACAAAGCAGTTCGCTCGCAATGTTCGCGGCAGATTGATGAAAACTGTTTTTGGGCTGCAGGTTGCCGTATGTGCCGAAGCTGTTTAGCTGGACGCTGTGCAATGTCGCCATGTGGCAGCCAAACTGGTGGGCGCCATACATAGACAACTGTGTGAAAGATTCTGCGGCCTTCCCTTGAATAAAGGCATGAATGCGAATGACGCGGGTTCGCCAGCTGTACAACCCTAAGACTGGCGGTGTTGGGAGCGGGCTGTGGTTTTCTAGAATCGACGTCATATTGCGTTGATGATATAAATTTTGCAGGTTTGCGCCAAATAGACGAGATACCCCGTAATAGAACGGGTTGGCTAAATGTGGTTGATGATTTGGAACTTTAATGGCGACCTGTTCATGTTGTTTCCATGTGCCAATATAAATTTTGTGTGCCTGTCCTGGATGTTGCTTAGGGATGAGTGTAAATCCAGGGAGTAAATCATATATATCGCACGAATTCATGTGGTATCCTCCAAAGAAAAGGTGTTGTCACAAATCTATTATAAGGCCGATAAACCCAGTCGTGGCAAGGGTTTTTTCGCTATTGATCAACTAGTTAACTAGTTGATCAATAAATTGGTTTAGTTAACGCATGAATGCATTGATTAAATAACTAGTTAACTAATTGATGCGTTGACTCGAAAACTAGTTTGCCATTGACTCGTGGTTGGTTGCAAAAATATAATCTTCCACATAAGGTTGTTTTGATGTAATGGAAGGGATGATTGGATGGGCAAAGACCCGCAGATTTTTAATACGAACGTGTTGGTTGCCATTGATAACGGAAATAGTTTTGTGAAGGCGGCATATGACCGGATTGATCAGACGTTCATGTTTCCGAACGTGACCGTGCAGTCTGACCAAAAGCGAAAGGTTATCCTGAATCAAGGCGCACCGCTTGATAATCTCGATTTGGAAATCGTATCTCCATCCATCCCAGAAGGTTACGGACGGCATTTTCAGATTGGCGTACTTGCCTCGCGCCATCCTCGCGCGCAGGCCATCATTGGGCACAAAGCAGCGCAGATGAAATCCCAACGGCCAGAGACGATGATAACGACACTTGGCGCACTTGCATATGCGGTTGCACTGAAGCATACAGCTGAAATCACGGCAGGGGTCAAGCGGATTCGCGCGCAAGTGCAATTGGGTGTTGGACTGCCGATTGCTGAAGTCGCAGAGGCGCAGGCGTTTGCGGACAAATTGACGCGCGGCGTGCATATGGTTGCATTCCGTTCGACGCCGCAATATGAAGGCGTGGAAATCGAACTGCAAATCACGCTGCCGGACGGCATCAATGTGGACAACGTTTCAGGGATTATCGATCTCGCCAGTGAACCGAAGAGCACCTTGGCTGCAAAATCGTTTGGTGTGGCTGATCTCGGCGGCATCGACTTGGATATCGCGTTCTTTAAACCGGGACTGCAGCTTGACGATTACACATCGACTGGTTTTCGTGTCAATTTGAATGACATTGTCACACGTATTCGCAAAGATTTTAACACCAATATGGGCCAAGAATTCATCAAGAGTGATGTCAACGTGATCGAACGTTTGGTCAATAAGGATTACGAAGTAAAGTGGCAGGGATTGGTCAAAGGCAACATCGGCGACATTGCGCACTTGCACCTGACGGAATTGGCGCGGGATGTCTTGGACAGGGTGTTGGATGCGTGGGCGGAGGCGCCGGACGCGGAGGAATTCCTGTTTATTGGCGGCGGTGCGACCATTCTGGCCAGTTACATCAAGGAAGTGGAACGTCAAGGTCACCCGCTTCGCTTTGACACGCAGGATCACAGTCAACTGCGGAACTTGCGCGGCACCTTCCGTTCGCTTCAGGCTTCGCTTGATGTCGGGGCGGAAGTGGCAGTTGCGGCGACGGCGGGAGATGAACAAGCTTGACAGATCGGCGACGCAAGACGCGAAGCAAAGTACTGAAACATGGAGATCTCTTTCATGTGTACATCGCGTCGGATACGCCGCCTGAAGTTTGCCAGTTTTTATCGCAATTGAAACAGCGTGGGGATTTCAGCTATGAGATCCTGCAAATTATTGCGAAGCACGTTCGTGCGGCAGAAAAGCCGTCAGAAACAACTGCGGTTGATGCACAAGCTCAGGCATCCAGCGTCAGTCCGACGCCTGAACGGGTAAAACAGCCAGTCAGTGAGACCGTTCATATGAACGAAAGAAATTTGTCGCAGGACGAGCCAGAGGAGAGCGGGCCAGAACCGGATGTGGCGGTGACTGCGCCTGTTCCCAAAATGGATCCGATTCAAATGCTCCGCCAGCAGCGCAAGGCGTTGGTCGCTGGCGGCGGCAACACATAATCTCCATTTCAGGCGCATGACGAAAGGGCTATCTTGCAAAGTGGCGTTGGCGCCGCTGTGAGATAGCCCTTTTTGCGATCACTGTTGATGAAATGTCCCAACTAGATGATTTGATGTTGCCGCTGCAAGTCCATCGCATGCATGAGGTTAGCGAAAATTTGCATGGTCGTGACAGCGCCGACGCCCCCCGGTGTTGGCGTGTACGCCTGCGTCAGCGCGGCCGCCTCTGGCGCCAAATCGCCGAGCACTTCGCCGCTTTCTGTTTGCGTGATGCCAACGTCGATGACGGTCAGATTGTCATGCACCATTTCTGGGTGGATCAAACCCGGTTTACCCACCGCGACAAAGGCGATTTCACTCTGTTGCAAACGCGCGCGCACGTCTTGCGTATATTCGTGACAGGCGGAGACGGTGGCGCCCTCAAAAATCAACAGGTGGATAAGGGGAAGACCGACAGTTTGTCCACAGCCAATGACGCTGACATTGGTTCCTTTTAAGTCGTATCTGTAGTGTTTGAGCAGGCGAATGCAGGCAAGGGGTGTAGCGGGATAGAGGGCGGACTGCGGCGAAGGTTGCGCAAACGAGTGGCAGGGGGACATACCATCGACGTCCTTCATCGCGTGAATCGCCGCCACCACTTTTTGTTTATTGATGGTATCCGGCAACGGGAGTTCCACCATGATGCCATGCACTGACTCATCAGCGCTGTACTGCTGAACTCGGCGCTCTAATTCGGACTGGGAAGTGTCGGCCGGCAGTCGAACGACCTCGAAAGAGATGCCGAGTCGTCTCGCCCAGCGACCCTTTTGCTCCGCATACACCGTCGAAGCGGAGTCGGAGCCGACGAGCAGTGTCATCATGCGCGGTTTGACGCCCTGTGACTTCCAAGTGTCCACTTGTTGTACGATCTCGTTTTGCAAAGCGACTGCCACGGGTTTCC
>NZ_JBHUCX010000035.1:0-214379 GCF_042678105.1 Alicyclobacillus fodiniaquatilis | reverse complement strand
TGGTTGAATGCCTAAAAAAATGCAAAAAACCGCCTGGGTTTAAATGCCCAGGCGGTCGACCGATATCAGCTATGTTTCCCCGTGGTGCTCCACGTTTACCGCCAGTCACATAGCCGCTCTGTTTTAGTTGTCAAGGAGACTATAACAACTTCGTCCTCAGCTTGCAAGTCATATTCGCCGCTTTTCATCAGATGGATACATTTTGCAAAGGGCTGAGCCAAAAAAATTTTTGCATGCGCATTGCTGATGCGTGCCGGAACAGGCTTTAGTACAATAAAAGAAGTCACGAGGGGGAAGCGCAATGACAGACTTGAACAAGGCGGTTGCAAGTATTCAAATATCGGGTATCCGCAAATTTGCAGATCTCGTCACCCAATATAACGATGTTTTATCATTGACCATCGGTCAGCCCCATTTTCCAACCCCTAAGCACATCAAGGATGCGGCCATACAGGCGATAACGGAGGGCCATACGAGTTACACGTCCAATCGCGGCCTGCCGTCCCTGCGGCAAGCCGTTAGCGCCTACTACGGTGCCAAGAGCGGAGTCGTCTACGATGCACAGACCGAAATTTTGGTGACGGTCGGTGCGACACACGCTTTGGATATCAGTTTGCGCGCGCTCCTGGCGCCAGGAGATGAAGTTGTCATTCCAGCGCCTGCGTATCCGGGGTACGAACCGCTTGTCCGCCTGGCGCAAGGGACTGTGCGTTATGTTGACACCGCCACGACACGGTTTAAACTGACGCCGGCTCAATTGCAAACGGCCATCACACCCCGCACCAAAGTGGTTGTGTTGGCTTCGCCGGTAAATCCTACGGGTGTCGCCTATACAAAGGACGAGCTGTCAGCGCTGGCTGCAATTTTGGCAAAGACAGATGTCTATGTCATCAGCGATGAAATATACAGTGAGTTGCAATTTGATGAACAACATACCAGTTTTGCCACATTTGCAGCCTTGCGCGAGCGTACGGTGGTCATTCAAGGATTGTCCAAGTCGCACAGCATGACGGGGTGGCGGATTGGCTTCACCTTGGCGCCAAAGAAGTTGACGGACGAGATGGTCAAGGTGCTGCAATATAGCGTGTCCTGTGCCAGTTCCATCAGTCAACACGCTGCCCTTGAGGCGCTGGTCGGTGGCGGAGATGACAGTGCGATCATGCGTGCGCAATATGCGCAAAACCGCGATATGGTCGTCGAGGCGTTGGATCAAATGAATTTGCCTTTGGTCAAACCAGCGGGCGCATTTTACGCGTTTCCGGACATCCGGCCTTTGCAGATGACATCGCAGACGTTTGCTATGCGACTGCTCGACGAGGCGCGCGTGGCGGTGGTGCCCGGCGATGCGTTTAGCGAGTACGGAGAAGGATTTGTGCGGCTTTCTTATGCATGTGAACCTGTTCTCCTACAAGCAGGTTTACAGCGATTGGACGATTTTGTAAAGAAGTGTCATTCCAGCATGTGAATTTCTTGCGGACGGGCAGATGTGGTTGTCCGCCATTTTCATCTCGCCGTATGCAAACAAAAAGGCGCACGCATGTTTACACCCACTCTGAGTCAAGCTACAGAGGGAGGCGAGGACATGCGTGCGAAAAACAGAAGCACACGGGTGTGGGTTGGCGCGACAATCTTTATTTTGATTGCCGCCATTTTGTTGTTATTTCGATTCTTCCGCTATGTGGTCGAACAGTGGACGTGATGCCCGCAGAAGTGCGCGGGTATCACGCTGTGTGTTGCCAGTGTTCAATTAAGTTGAACGCATAGATACAAGCGCATCTCGATAAGCGGCTTTCCGGAAGTATGCGGTCAGCACGTTTAATGCAGTTTCAATGCACCCCTCGTCTGGGGTCAATTTGGCGTGGTGTAGGCCGTAAGGGGAGTCTGCGCCAAGCCAAAATAGGAAGCCCGGATATGCTTGCAAAAAGTAGCCAAAGTCTTCACCTGTCATCGCAGCATCCACCCGAATGACCTCTGCCAGGCGATTGTCCGCTACAAATGACATAAATCCTTCGGTCAAGCGCGCTTCATTCCAAACCTGATGATAATTTGCCCCATAGTCGATGGTCGCTTGGCATGCGAACATGGCTTCGATTCCTTGTACGACTGCTTCAATCCTCGATTTCATCTGCGTCATCGTCGCTGCCGAGAGGGCGCGTATGGTTCCTTCGATCCGCGCCTTTTCCGCGATGATGTTCTGTTTGCTGCCAGCTTCCAGACGACCAACGGTGATGACCGCGGCGTCGAGCGGATCGACATTGCGTGAGACAATGCTCTGCAGCGCTGTGATGAGATGCGCGCCTGCCACAATCATGTCGTTTGCCCGGTGTGGATAGGCCGCATGGCCGCCGCGCCCCGTCAAATCGATAAAAAGCTCGGACGTGTTGGCAAACAGAATACCGGGCTTGATGCCGATTTGGCCCACGGGCAATTCTGGCTGAACGTGCAGCGCAAACATGGCGTCCGGTTTGACTTGCAGAAACGCCTCGCTCTGCATCATGGGCAAAGCGCCGCCTGGTCCTTCTTCAGCTGGTTGGAACAGCACGACGAGGTCATCCAGTGGCGGCTTTGCGGCAAAATGGGCGACCAGTCCCAGCGCGATGGTCATATGCACATCGTGGCCGCAGGCATGCATCATACCAGGGTGCTGCGAGGAGAACGGGTAATCCGTCTCCTCGGTGATGGGCAGCCCGTCCATATCTGCCCGATAGGCGACGCGAAAGCGGGCGTCTGTGCCTTGAATGCGCACAATGACCCCTGTTTCCCATGTGCTGATGCGCAAATGATCCTGTGGCAATTTTGCCAAAAAGTCCAGAATGTACGCCTGTGTCTGATGTTCTTGGAAACCAGGTTCCGGTATTTGGTGCAGCGCGCGGCGAACCGTGCGCAAAGCTTGAACATCCATCATAGGCGACGCAGTTCCTGTTTGATCTCGATTTTGGACTTGGTCGTCTCGTCAATTTGCTTGATGACGCGTGCAGGCACGCCAGCTACCACCGTTGCCGGGGGGACATCCTCAATCACAATTGCGCCTGCCGCCACCACTGCGCCACGCCCGACGCGTACACCTTCGAGTACGACCGCGTTGGCGCCAACCAAGACATCGTCTTCCACCACCACGGGTTTCGCCGAAGGTGGTTCAATGACGCCTGCGAGGACCGCGCCAGCGCCAATGTGACAGTTTTGCCCGACAGTCGCGCGTCCGCCGAGAACCGCGTTCATGTCAATCATCGTCCCCGCGCCGATTTCAGCGCCAATGTTGATACTTGCGCCCATCATCACCACGACGCCTTCACCAATGGTCACTTTGTCGCGAATGATGGCGCCCGGTTCAATGCGGGCCTTCAAATTTTTCGTATCGAGCAAAGGAATCGCTGAATTGCGGCGATCCGCCTCAATCACGTAATCTGCCAATGACGTTTTATGCGCTTCTAAAAATGCGGAAATGGCATCCCATTCACCAAAGAGGACGCCCGTTTTAGCTTCAACGAACGCTTGAACGCCGTCGGGATAGACCAGCTTGTCCAGGTCGTCGCCTTTAACGTAAACTTTTACAGGTGTTTTTTTATGGCTTTCGGAAATAAATTTGATAAGTTCTTCAGCAGTGTTCATGGGTGATCTCCTTCACTAAATTGTCTTAATCCCATCATACCGAAGGATTTCTACGCCGCAAGTCGCTCGTGGTATGATACTTCATGGAAAAGGGGGAATTTGAACGTGAGCGTACATATTGGGGCAGACGAAGGCGCAATTGCCGAGAGAATTCTCTTGCCGGGCGATCCGTTGCGCGCGCAGTATATCGCAAAGACATACTTGGATAATCCGGTATGTTACAACGAAGTGCGCGGTATGTACGGATTTACAGGTACATATAAAGGCGTGCCAGTCTCTGTTCAGGGAACAGGCATGGGTGTGCCGTCCATCTCTATCTATGTTCAGGAATTGCTCCAGTCCTATGGCGTCAAGACGCTCGTACGGGTCGGGACTTGCGGCGCGATTCAAAAAGACACGAAAGTGCGGGATGTCATCCTTGCGATGAGCGCATCGACAGATTCAAACGTGAATCGCCTGCGGTTTGGCAATATCGATTATGCGCCGACCGCCGACTTTTCACTCTTGTATCGGGCGTATGAAATTGCGAAAGCGCGCAAGACACCGGTAAAAGTGGGCAACGTATTTACTGCCGACTTATTTTACAGCGATGGCATTGCGGACATGGAACAATGGGCAAAGTATGGTGTATTGGCAGTGGAGATGGAGAGTGCCGCGTTGTTCACGTTGGCAGCAGCGTTCCAAGCGCGGGCGTTGTCCATTCTCACCGTCAGTGATCATATATTGACCGGCGAGGCGACGACCGCAGAGGAGCGGCAAAGCACGTTCCGCGACATGATGGAAATCGCGCTGGAAACAGTGATACAAGCGTAAGGAAAGGATGTAGACGCATGAAAATCGGTCTGATCGGGTTAGGAAAAATGGGGTATAACCTCGCTTTGAATATGATGGAACACAAGCATCAAATTGTCGCTTACGATCTCGACAAAAATGCGGTGGCACGCCTGCAAAACGAAGGCGCAGAGGCGGCTGGCTCCATCTCGGAAATGGTGCAAAAGCTGGATACCCCGCGCATTGTCTGGCTGATGGTCCCACACGGCAAGCCGGTGGAGAATCTGATTGATCAATTGATGCCGATGTTATCCAAAGGTGACATCATCATCGAGGCGGGCAACTCCCACTACAAAGAGAGCATCGCCCATGCAGAACGCTTGGAAAGTCAGGGAATTCACTTTTTTGACGTCGGTACGTCCGGTGGCATGGAAGGCGCCCGCCATGGGGCTTGTTACATGATTGGCGGCGACCCAGAAGTGTTTAAGACCATTGAACCGGTTTTCCGCGACACGGCAGTAAATAAAGGTTACGTCTACACGGGACGCGCAGGGAGCGGTCATTTTGCCAAAATGGTGCACAATGGTGTCGAGTACGGCATGATGGCGTCTATTGGCGAAGGATTCGACATCCTGGAACGCAGTCCGTTTGATTTTGATTTTGCGGAAATCGCTCGCTGTTGGTCAAACGGTTCTGTCATCCGTGGGTGGTTGATGGAACTGACGGAGAGTGCATTCCGGGCGGATCCCCGTTTGAAGCAGATCAAAGGGGTTATGCATTCATCCGGTGAAGGCAAATGGACGGTTGATGAAGCGCTTGATTTGGGCGTTCCAGCGCCAGTTATTGCCCTGTCATTGATGATGCGCTACCGCTCGGAAGAGGACGATACGTTCAATGGCAAAGTGGTTGCAGCGCTGCGCAATCAGTTTGGTGGACATGCAGTGGATAAAGCGTAAAAAGTGTCATCATCACCAAAGGTCATCAAGGCTGCCTTCACAGCAGGTTTACTGCTTTGGGGCAGCCTTGTTTTGTCGATCCTACAAGCGTGATCGACGGGATATAGAAGGGGTCATGTCTCGTCGAGCAGGCGGTCGCACAACGCTCGGTACTGCCTATAACGCGTTTGCAGTGCGCGATGTTCTTCCATCCGTGGCTTGACCACTTGCAGTGACAGCCGGTTGATTGACATCTCCGGCAATCCAGCGGCTTGATTGGCCAACAACACCGCGCCGAGCGTCGCGCCGTCCATATCAGGTTGGATGTGCATCTCCACGCCGAACAGATCCGCAATGTGCTGCAATACCCACGCAGTTTGAAACAACCGTCCGGAGACAATCACCTTGTCTGGCTTGCCCAATTGGTCAATCAGGCGCTCGCCGATCCAGTACGCGTTGAACAACATGCCTTCGATGGCGGCTCGAAACAGGTGCTCCTGTCGATGAAACAGCTGCAGACCAAGGAAGGATGCGGTTGCACTCTCTTGCCACAAAGGCGCCCGTTCTCCGGCCACATAGGGCAAGCAGAACAGCGCGTCGGCTTCCACCGCGCCTGCTGCCTCGCACAGTTCGGGAAAACGACGGTCAAAATCCTCGCCAGCTTGTGTCAACACATTGCGGTACAGCCAGTCCAGCATGATGCCACCATTGTTGCTCGGGCCGCCGACAATGTAGTGATTGCGGTCCAGGACGTAGCAAAATGATCGCGTCGATACGTCGACGGTCGGCTGCGCGCTGCCCATTCGCAAAGCGAGGCTGGTGCCGACCGTCAACAGCATCGTGTCGGGGGTGGTGGCGTTGCCTGCGAGGTTGGAGAGCACACCGTCCGAACCGCCGATGCAAAATACCACGTCGGCGGGAACGCCAAGTTGGCTGAACCGCTCGTCTGTCGGCGCTTTTGCAAGGTGATTCGTCGGCACGGGCGAAGATAGTTGTGCTGTGGTGACCTCTGCATAATCAAGGGCCTTCTGGTACCATTTGAAATGGGCGATATCGAACATGCCTGTCGCACTGGCCATGGCGTAGTCGATTTCCCACACGCCGAACCAGCGAAACCATACATATTCCTTGATGGAAGCGAATCTCTTTGCTTTTTGGAAGATGTCCGGGTGCGCCTGACGCAGCCAAGCCAGTTTGGCAATCGGCGTCATGGCGTGAATCGGGGTTCCTGTGTGCGTATAAATGTCCTTGCCGATGTCTTTTTGCCAGAGCGCGCCCGCCACATGTCCGGGGCGCGCGTCCATCCAAGTCATGGCGAGCATCAGCGGGTCGCCAGTCGCGGATAGCGGCATCAGGCTGTGCATGGCCGTGCTGAATCCGACAGCACGCAACGTATAGCCCTTTGCGGTTGCAGTCTGATAAGTCGCGCGAAAGACATCCATGACGGATTCGTAAATGGCATCCGCATCCTGAACGGCAGCGCCCTGTTCGTCATGCAGGGTCTCGGTGTGGCGAGTGTGTTCAGCAATCTGCTCACCAGTGAGATGATATGCGACCGCCTTGATGGATGTGGTACCGATATCTAAGCCGATGGTACACCACATCGTTGTCATGTTCGAAAACCTCCAAACCCCAATGTCACAGTGGCGTGATGGAAAGGCGCGTTTGAGAAACAAGAACGCCTAGCCAGGAGCACCCCCTGCTAGACGTTCAACTCATTGACAGATGCAGATGGATCCGGGTGCGATCACGCTTTAATTCGCATGAAAGCCTCGATATCCGCCACGCGTTTGATGATGTCCGCAGAGAGATTCTCAACACCTTGTTCTGTGACGAGGACATCGTCCTCAATGCGAATGCCAATGCCTTCTTCTGCAATATACAGCCCCGGCTCGATGGTCAGCACAGTCCCTGCTTCAATGGGCCATTCCCGGCCGCCGACATCGTGCGTATCCAATCCGAGTGGGTGGCTGACACCGTGGTAGTAGTAGTTGCTCAATTCCTCATCGTTGGTGATGAGGTTGATTTTCTTCAGCTCACGCGCCAGTGTGGCCCGTGTCACATCGTTCAATTCCTTGTATGTCATGCCAAGCTTGATGGCCGCAATGGTCTCGTCCATCGCCATCAGCACAATTTCGTACAGTTGCTTTTGCCGGTCTGTAAATTGACCGCTGACAGGAAATGTGCGCGTGATGTCCGCGGAATAATAGCTGTACGAAGCGCCAAGGTCGCACAGGACGAGATCTGTTTCGCCTGTCTGCATGTTGTTTTCCACGTAATGCAGGATGGTTGCGCGTTCACCGCTGGCGATGATGGAAGGGAAGGCATGTTCGCGAACGCCGTGACGGGCGAGCGCATAGTCAAAATCCGCCTCAATTTCGTATTCCATATTGCCTGGTTGCGCGTTTTTCATCATGTTCTCAATGCCATCCTTGGTGATTTGAATGGCCTTGCGAATGGCTTCGACTTCAGCGGCGTCTTTGACGGAGCGCAAGCGGCAAATTTGTGGGTACACGTTGTTCAACTGCAATGTCGGGTAGCGCGTTCCGACCTCTTGGGCAAAGCGATGGGCCGCTGTCGCCGTCTGAGACCAGCCAGACTGTTCGATGTCCAAGTACAGTGTGTCAAATGCGCCATCGATCAGAAGGCGCGCGAAAACATCCTGTAGATGGGTGACGTTGTCGATGTCGTCAATCCCCGAACGAGATTTTGCCTCTTCTGCGCGCATGCGCTTGCCGGTCCACTTTTCTTCCAGTGGATCGACAATTTCGATGAAGGCGGTTGTGCTGACCGCGCCGTTTTTCTTGGCGATGAGCAAGGCCATGTTTTCTCGGTCAAGTCCCGTCAGATAATAGAAGTTCCGGTTGACGTGAAACGGGTAGGACGCATCACGCGACATATGCGGCGCAACGCCAGAAAAAAGCACGAGCAGCGCATTGTCGGCCAGTTGTTCCACAAGCTTCTGGCGGCGCGTTTGAAACAGGGATGAGTTAAACATACACGCACTTCCTTTTAGCATTCACAAAGCTGGTTTTGGTTGAAAATCAATCAGTCCGTGGTCCATTGCGCGGATTAAAGCCTCTGCTGTGGCCATGTTGGTCGCGACGGGTACATTATGTACGTCACACAGTCTCAAAAGCGCGTTGATGTCTGGATCATGAGGTTGAGCAGTCAGTGGATCCCGCAAGAATATGACGAAATTCATTTCGTTATTCGCAATGCGCGCGCCAATCTGTTGGTCGCCGCCATACGGGCCGGATTGAAAGCGGTGGACTTTTAAATCAGTCGCTTCCATGATGCGTAGACCAGTGGTGCCGGTCGCGTAAAGGTTCGCCCTCTGAAGGATGCTTTGATAAGCGACGGCGAGGTTGACAATGTCTTCTTTTTTATTGTCGTGTGCGATGAGCGCAACGTCCAGCATGTTTGCATATGCCCCCTTTAGCGGACAATGACTGTCTATGTGACATGTGATAAGTCCGCTCGTCATTCGAGTTGATGGATTTCACATGTCCCCTTGGAGCGGACTTGGACACGCTCCCAATTCAGTTTAACGCAAAGTGATGGAAATGGCAGTAGCGAAGGACAATGAATTTCCAATTTCCATCGGATGAAGCCTGAAAATTAAATCGATTTCGTGATGCCACGCCATCCGCAATGCGCATTGACTGCATTTTCATGATGTTGCTGGTCTAGATTGCGTTGCGTCTGGCAATTGGCAGTTCATTGGCGGCACCCCGACCAAGCTTGCTCGATAACCGCCATACTCAAAGCCGGCAACACGCGCGTGGCGTAATCCACATCCAGACGCTCTGTCCACTGATGTGCGTCTTTTCCGTAAGGGCCTAAATTGCACACCGGGATCGACAATTCCGCCATCGTTTGCAAAGGAAGTGAATAGGCGCTTCCCCAGCCAGGCATTTCTCGGGCAATTCCCGACCAATCTTGGCTCAGCTGATACCCTGTGTAACTCAAATCGCACAGTCCTGGAAAAGCCGTCCGGTCTTCAAGTTGGATATCAAAGCGTTCTCTGGCAACGTGTTTTGCTCGATGGATGCAAGCAGAGACCACTGGATCCGGGCTGGCGTCCACTGGCGGATAAACTGGGGGCGCAATAAACAACACCAGGCGGCCAGTGTGAGAGACTTGCGCTTGATTCACTATATCTTTTACGGCGCACAGCGTCCCGGTCAGTGGGTCTTTGTCGTCGGAGACCAAAACATTTTGTTCGGCTGACAGCAATTCGGATAGCCAGTGAACGGTAATATAATGACCTTCACCTGACGTCAGCAAGCCCGCTTTTCTGGCTGCTGTCTCTATCTGGTGTTGGAGCGTGCGCATTGCCCCATCACTGGTTTGACGCAGCAAGTTGAGCACTTGACTGGGTGACCGTCGGAAAAAGGGCACATGAAAAAAGGCGGCAGCCATGTGAGGGGATTGAACAGAGTACGTCTCTTGCAAGTCCCGCTGCCACAGACAAGTGACAGGCACCAATTTGTGTTGTTCTGTATATTCGCTTACATCTGGATGTGCTTCCAATGTCGTGGTCAGGTGGCTGATCATTTGAATCGCATTCAGGCCAGAGAAGGGCATGCCCACATGGCCAGGAACGCCGACGGCCAATGCGCCTAACAGGATTTTCCCGAATGTGCCTGAATAGATATGTGCGCCGGAAGTGGCGTCAGAGGGGACAAAGGAAGGCTCACCATTGAGGCAAAGCACATACTCGAGGTCATACATCTGCCGCCAGTGGCGCAATAGGTCAACCGCCGCGATCATGCCGCGCGATTGCGACTCCTCATCAGGCACAGCCAAGAAGACCAAATTGCTGTCTGCGCCAACTTTGCATGCTTTTTCAAATAGATGCAGGTGCACGGCCAGACCCGTTTTCATGTCCATGACCCCGCGTCCAAACCACCAGCGTCCACGCATGGTATCGGCCTTTGCGTGGGCAGGCAGCGGCACCTCGCCCTGCAAAAGGCGCGCTGTCCATACCGGGATATCGAAGGCGTCCTGCCCATTCGGGCCAAAATCGCTGACGCCGACCACATCTGTATGTGCAATCAAGACGACGGTGCGTCGTGTCGCATGTCCGCGATACAGAGCGCCGACGCCTGTCTGTTGCCCGTCCTTGGTCGTGAAATGTTCTACCTCAAATGTACGGTCTGCGGCAGCGCATTCCACTTGACGCAATCGATCCGCCAAGTACGACGCCACATCATGTTCTGCCTGGCTGCCTGTCACACTGGGGATGCGGACGAGTTGCAGGATGGTTTCTTGCAGGGCGGCCTCATCTTGTCTATCCCAAGTCCACTTTTCATCGTTTCGCACCCGCGCCACCTCCGCTTGTTAAGGTGCCCGAAAACAGGGGAAAACACCAGTTTTCGCCCATCAACGGAACATTCGCCGAATGATGCGCCAAATGATCCAGATGAGGAAAATGTCAAAAATGATGTGAAACAGACCGAATCCAACGCCATAGCCGTAACCAAACCCAAATGGGTTGAACAAGCGCGCAAATGTATAACCAGCAAAGAAGGACAGAAAATGAGAACCAAAGCCAAACCCTGAACGAGTGCGATAAGGCGATGTGTATCGGCTGGTATATCTGGCGCGAGACGAGAAAGATCTCGATGCGCGAAATGAACTGCCGAGTCGAATGTCGTGTAGCGGCGCGCTGGTTGACGTCTGTACGGCGTACTCTGTGACATCCATGTGGGCCGTCTGTGTTGTCGTTTCGGCAAATGCCGTCGTGGGCATCCATAAACAGATGGCTGCGAAAAGCGTCAATAACCACTTTTTCATCGTGTCAATCATCCCTTTTCAATTGGACATGTTTAGCCGGTATTTTCCTGTTGTTGCTGGGTGCGGGATATACCACCCGTGGTGAGCCGCAGGCGCGATGGGCGTGAGAAACGCGCAAACTCACCAAGCAGTGGATGCGAAATCATGCTACAATGGGCGATACCATTGGTATGCGTAGTTGGAGCGGTCAGCTATGCGAAGTGACTTTATTGTAACGTATATCCTTTGGGAACGCATACGTCCATTATGCACGCCTTCGGGAGGAGCCCGCTGAATGGAAAAGTTTTTGTGGTCCTTTGTCAGTCTTGGGATGCTGTTACTCGTAGGCTTTACACTGATTATGCTTCATCCCGGGAGAAGTGTTTATGAGGGGGCTGGTTGCCTGATGATGATCGGTGCCATGATTGGCGCTGCCGCCATCGACATTCGCCTGCGCAGCCCACAGTTACGCAAGTTTCACAGACATTCTTAGTCAGCGTTACGCGGGGTGTCACATATACTGCCATGTGCTGACTATGATTGAAAGCGCTTGCTTTTTGCGATGCGGTGCGCGATATCCTTTTACTTCAGGTAAGATGCGGGATAGACGCCTGTTTGTCGCAAGATGAGCCCATAACAGGCGCATCTAAAAGCCTCTTGTCATACAGTGTGGTGAGGCTCCGGTTGGAGCAAATGGACAGAGGAGGATGCGACGTGGCGAATCAGTCAAACAGAAGCAAGCGCAAAGCTTCCCCGAAATCCGGAGCTAAACGGCAGCGACCGACCACTCCGGCACAAACACCGGAAGTTGAAACGGTTGCATCGAAGTCGGATGCGATGGGAAATCTGAAAAATAACCTTACAGGTAAACGCAAGGCGATTTTTGAAATTTTGGATGACGTCAAGAAAGTAAAGCCTGATCAATGGCAAAATCCGAACCAAGTGGAAGAGTTGGCAAAATCGTTTGCCAATAAATTGGGACTGCCTGTCCCCGAACAACGGATTCGCCAATTTGTGAAGGCCTACTCGGATGCAACGAAGAACGGACCGACTGCAAACGTCGATGATCTGGTGAAAAAGTACGGTAAAAACGTCGACGACAAGACATTAAAAGAAATCAAGAAGTTTGTGCCGAAGAGCAAAGGCTAAAATGAAGGTCAATCACTGTTTCATCCGCTGCGCTCGTTTTGCGGGCAGTAGACGTTTATAAAAAGGCTTCGCTGATACAGCGGGGCCTTTTTTCATGCAATGAGACGAGGGGCGAGAGGGCAGAGCGCCTCTCACCCCATTGGGGGCAGGCCATTTTGTTGATTGGGCCGTTGAATTGCCTGTGGATTGGCGGGTTGCGGGTTGGTGGTCTGTGCCGGAGTAGCTGTTGGCTCTTCTTCCTCATCGCCACCGCCCTTAAATAGGTTGGCGCCCAACGGGGAACTCATCAAAGCGCCAAGGATGCTCGTAAAATCGTCGGTGGACAAATTTTTGCCTCGTTGTTTCACAAGTTTGTCTAATACACCAGATTCCTTTAAGGAAGTGGTCGTGACAAACACCGTATCCAAAACGCGATCCGCTTGTTGCAGATAGCCGAGCCAATTCTTCACCATGCCACGCAAGTTGCCAACAGTTTTCATCGTCTCCTGCATGTTTTTTGGCGTCAGCAACTGCGACAGACTCGGCGTTTTTTTCGTCTTTTTCGCTGGCGTAGTCACCGCGGCTGATGAGGTCGGTTTCCGCCGTTTGCGCGTCGGCGTTCGAGTTCTTCTTGTGGTGGGGCGACTGGATTGCGCTTTGGCAAGCTGCACATCATGCATGGCGGTTTTGCGCCAGGCCGTTGGATGGTCAGTGTTTTGCTTTGATTTTGCGGTTGGACGATGGCGAACCTTTGAACGCACTGCTTTGTTGGTCGTGATGGTTGCACCTCCCTCTGATAGACAGTTTCTCTCTGTTATCCTATTGCGAGGTTCGGCCATTGGTGCGGAATTTGCCGTGTTGCCATCTGTGCATAGGCAGCGCGCATCGGTGCAGACTACCTCCGTAAGAGGCGCCTCAATGCGGGGGAGCGCAGTCGTAAAGGAGTGATGATCCATGCCAATTGAACGTTCGCTGTTCGCCAAGTACGGCGGTGTACACTTTACGCAACAGGCATCCAGCAGGGATATCAATGAATTCGTCAAGACATTGGGCGCAGATAAGCGAGACAGCCTGTTCGAAGTGCTCGGTGAACTGGATAAAGCGGGGTTGATTCATATCGAAAATGACCACGATTGGGTCGATCCCTATGGCGATGTGCATCCTGCGCATCCACATGAACAGGGTGATAAAGGACCAAAGTAGTCGTTCATCGCCTACCGCCTGGAATATCCACAATATATCCACAATGCACTTGAGACGAAAACGAGACAACATCTGCACACAGTGACGTAAGCGGATGTTGTCTCGTTTTGTACGAACCAGCTGATGATGTTGTTCAGTCTGGCAGGGTATGCGCTTCTGCGCCGATTAAACGTGGCTCGGTTCTGCCGTCAATTGATCATGAAACTGTTTCATGCGCGAAATGGCCTCGGCAATTTGCTCATCGGAAACCGCGTAGGAGAAGCGCACATGTCCTGGCGCGCCAAATGCGTCGCCGGGCACGCTTGCGACAAGCGCATGTTCGAGCAGCAGCTCACAGTAGTCGTTAGCGGATGCGATGGTTCGTCCATGTAGAGATTGGCCGATGACGCCGGATATGTCAGGGAAAGCGTAGAACGCGCCTTCTGGACAGACACATGTGACGCCAGACAGTGCTTGCAATCCTGCAACCAATGTGTCGCGGCGGTGTTGGAATGTCTGCACCACGGTCGGATCGAAACTATCCAGCGCGGTTAATCCAGCCGCTTGGGAAATGGTCGATGGGCTGCCTGTCGTATGGCTTTGCAAACCGGAGAGCGCTTTGGCCACGTCTGGTGGTGCCGCCACATATCCGAGCCGCCAGCCAGTCATGGCAAACGCCTTGGAGAAGCCGTTGACGACCAGCACATTTTGGGCCAGATCTGGACAAACGCGCGCCAAGCTCACCTGCTCTACGTCATAGACAAGTCGCTCGTAGATTTCATCCAACACGATGAAGACATCATGTTTGCGCAGCACTTCGCCAAGTGCGGCCAGTTCGTCCTCGTGATATACCGATCCGGTCGGATTACAAGGTGTATTCAACAGCACAGCTTTTGTTTTCGGGGTGATGGCAGCTTCAAGTTGTGCTGCGGTCATTTTGTACTGAGTCGATGCATCACAGGATACGATGACCGATTTTGCACCGGCCAGCGCGACCTGTTCAGGGTAAGACACCCAATAAGGCGCTGGGAAGATCACCTCGTCTCCTTCTTCACAGATGGACACGAAGATGTTGTACAGCGTATGTTTTGCGCCTGATGAAATGATGATCTGCTCTGGTGTGTATTGCAGGCCGTTTTCTGTCATCAGCTTGCGGGCAATCGCCTGGCGCAGTGCGAGTGTGCCAGTGGCTGGCGTGTACCGGGTGTTCCCGTTTGTGATGGCGCGAATGCCCGCAAAAGCGGCGGCGGTCGGCGTATCAAAATCTGGTTCGCCAACACTCATGTTGATGACCGGCTGGCCTTGCGCCAACAGCGCTTTGGTTTTACCATCAACACTCATTGTTGCAGACGGTCGAATATTGCGAACACGTGTGGATAAGCGATGTTCCACGGGCCACGTTCCTCCCTGTCCTGAGAATTAATCAAACCCTGGTGCTACACCATCCGCGATGTCCCCATTGACGGGTATTTTCATGGTTTTACTGGTACAGGACGCATCGCGCATGGCGGTCTGTTGATTTGCCGCAATTGTAGCACACAAGAAGCAATCTGTGGCGGATGTGGCAGAACTTCGGCGCTTGCAGCGCGTTTTACAACAATGTCTTATGAAAACCACTTATGCAACCAGCCAAACAGCTTGTGTTGTGGCGGATTTGGTTGAGTTTGCGCTTTTGCTCCATGAAGCGAACAGGGTTCGACAGGCTCGGTGCCTGGTATAAAGTAGTCGACCTCGGTGTTGCGGCACTGCGGCGTGGCCAATTTCCCTGTCAGCGGATCTAGGGTCACTTTTGTCAGTCCATCTACCGGTTTGAACCAGTCATAGGGCATGTGGTTTTGCGCGGTGCCCATAAATTTCGCCCAGATGGGCGAGGCCAAGTGCGCTTCTGTCACGGTCAGCGGGCGGTTCGTGTCGTAACCGACCCAAACAGCGCAAACCAAGTTCGGCGTGTAGCCGACCATCCAGGCATCTGTATCTGTCGTTCCGGTTTTGGCGGCAGTGATGTTGTGCAGATAGCCGTGCACGGAATACCCAGTGCCGTTGCGCTGCATGACACTGGTCAGCAAATCGGTCATCTGATACGCCAGTTGCGGCGAAATGACACGAGATGCTGACTGTTGGGCGTCATCTTTGCCCACTGGGGTTTCAATTTCTTTCACCGTGTGCGGCGACACGCGATAGCCGCCGTTGGCCAACGTGGCATAGGCTGCCGCCATTTCCACAGGACTGACGGGGAAGACCCCCAAAGCCAAGGACGGATAGGGCTTAAGCGGAGAATCAATGCCCATTCGCCTTGCCATGTCGACCACGTATTGTGGGCCAATCGCCAAATTTGTGTGCACCGCATACACATTGTCGGATCTCGCCAAAGCCTCGCGCAAGGTCAGCGGTCGGTCGGCGTAAAAGTCGCCGTAATCGTGAACGGTGTACTGACTTTGCCCAGACGGGCCATAGACGAATGTCGTCAGCTTGCTGTCCACCTGATTGGCAGGGGTCCAGCCGTGTTCTAGGGCTGCAGCGTACAGCACCGCTTTAAAAGTGGAGCCGGGTTGCCGCGGAGCCAAGGCGCGATTGAATGGGCTGGTCTTAAAATCACGCCCGCCGACCATCGCCTTGATGGCCCCCGTTTTTGGATCCATTGCGACCAATGCCGCTTCGATTTGACTGTTTTTCGGCAATGTCGTCGCCAACGCGCGCTCTGCCGCCTGTTCCAGCAACGGGTCGAGCGTCGTGTGCACACGCACGTTTCCGGCGTCCAGTTCGTCGTCTGTCACGTGGTATGTATCCTTCACTTCATTCATTGCCACTTTTGTAAAATACGGCGCCTGCACCGTTGGCGTGTGGAACGTCGCGAGGTGAATAGGTGTGGCATACGTCTTATCTGCAGCCGCCTGGGTCATATATCCCGCTTGCACCATGCGGTGCAGCACCACATGTTGGCGCTCCTTGGCCAGTTTCATGTTGGTCAGCGGCGAGTAAATGGAAGGTCCTTTCGGCAACCCCGCAAGCATCGTGCACTCAGCTGTATTTAAATCGTCGACCGATTTGTTGAAATACAACTGCGCTGCAGCGTCCACGCCATAGGCGCCATGACCGTAATAGACGACATTCAGGTAGCGGTCCAAAATCCAGTTCTTCGATTTGTGTAACTCCAACTGCAAGGCAATCAAGGCTTCACACACTTTGCGGGAGTAGGTTCTATCCTGCGACAAATACAGGTTTTTCGCCAACTGTTGTGTAATGGTCGATCCACCTTGCACAACGCTGCCATGCTTGATATTCATCAACATCGCGCGCGCCGTCGATTTGAGATCGATGGCGTGATCGTGATAAAAATCTTTATCTTCCACGGCCAGCGTGGCGTCAATGAGCGCCGTGGGAATCCGGCTTAACGGCACGGCTTGCTCTGCTGTGCCGCCGCTACTGGTCCAATCGGCTAAACGATAGCCATTGTCGCTGTCGATTTCCGTTGGGTTGATGAGACTCTGATCCGGCAAAGGCAATACGCGCAACAGCACAAGCATCAGGGACATGCCGGTGAATCCAGTGGCCAGCGGCAGAAAGAGCGCTGTCAGCCACAGGTTTGGGCGCCGTTTACGTGGTCGATAAACTTTCGTTGATTCTCTGGATGAAAATGGGCGCCTACGCACCTGCGCCACCTCCATAGGGGAATTGTGGTAATTATGATGCCCTGGTTGCGCAGATTCATGCTCTCGTTTTGCACCTCCCTTCTTTTGTGGGCGCTGCGGTTTACCTGTGGGGCGAGTTTGGTATAATACGGACTGCATACTGTCAGGTTTCAGGCGGCTTTTCATTGGAATTGCACATACAGAAACAAGTGCGGGCAACCGCTTTGAAGGGAGAACTGCGTCGTGCCAAAAACAGATTTGTGGTTTACCGAGTTGCAAAATGAGGATTTGACCATCGGTTTGCGCGTTGCAAAGACGATACATAGCGAGGAAACACCTTATCAGCAACTCGACGTCTATGAAACCAATCAGTACGGACGTCTACTTGTGCTCGATGGCTGCGTCATGACTACGGACAAGGATGAGTTCGTCTATCACGAAATGTTGGCGCATGTGCCGTTGCACACACATCCGAATCCGGAAAATGTGCTCGTGGTCGGCGGCGGTGACGGGGGCATCATCCGCGAGGTCGTCAAACATCCGTCCGTTAAACGGGCTGTGCTGGCCGAGATCGACGGTGCAGTTGTGGAAGCGTCAAAGAAGTACTTCCCGCATATCGCGTCGGGGCTGAACGACCCGCGTGTCGACGTGCAGATTGTCGATGGCATCAAATATGTGGAAGAGCATGCAAATACGTTTGACGTCATTTTGGTGGATTCCACAGATCCAGTCGGTCCAGCTGTCGGCCTGTTTAGCAAGACGTTTTATGAGTCGGTATTTGACGCGCTCAAAGCGGACGGGTTGTTTGCCGCACAGACGGAGTCGCCGTTCGTGAACCAGAATTTGATCCGCCGCGTCTATGGCGATATTAACAAGACATTCCCGATCACCGAGCTTTACCTCGCGCACATCCCGACGTATCCAACGGGGATGTGGAGTTTCACGATGGGCAGTAAAACGCATCGGCCGGAAGCGGTCAAAGAAGTGCGCGTGAGCGATACGAAGTACTACAACCTCGGCGTTCACCATGCTGCGCTCGCGCTGCCAAACTTCGTGAAGGAGCTTGTCCAAAAATGAGTTTTTCATTTCAAGTGAACGAACCGTTTTTGCCAGAGTACAGCGGCAACGTTTTTATCGGCGCCACGTCCGATTTTGCCAAAGCGCAAGCGGTGATTTACGGTATGCCGATGGACTGGACCGTCTCTTTTCGCTCCGGCACGCGGTTAGGTCCTGCACGCATTCGGGAAGTGAGCCTAGGCCTTGAGGAGTACAGCCCATATTTGGAGCGCGATTTGTCCGAGATCGCCTACTTTGACGCGGGGGACATCCCACTGCCGTTTGGCAATCCAGAAGAGAGCGTGCACCGCATCTACACCTATGTGCGCGAATTGTACAGTGCAGGCAAGCTGCCGATTGGCCTTGGCGGTGAACATTTAGTCTCTTGGGGATCCATTCGCGCGGCAGCAGAGGCGTATCCGGATTTGCGCGTGATTCATCTGGACGCGCACACCGATTTGCGCACGGACTACGAGGGCCAGCCGTTCTCCCACGCGACCGTGATTCGCAAAGTGTGCGACACCATCGGCGCAGACAGGGTGTACCAGTTCGGCATTCGCTCCGGCACGCGCGAGGAGTTCGCCTGGGCGCGCGAGAACACGCACTTTGCCCCATTTGAAGTGGCTGAACCGCTGCGCAGCGTATTGCCGGAGCTACACGACAAACCTGTCTATGTCACGTGGGACATCGATGTGTTTGATCCCGCCACCGCGCCGGGAACGGGCACGGCTGAACATGGCGGCATTTTTGCGCCAGAGGCGTTCAAGGCGCTGAAGTACATGAGTTCACTCAACGTCGTCGGGTTCGATCTCGTCGAAGTGGCGCCGCAAATCGATCCGACCGAGCAAACGCAAATCTTGGCGGCCAAAATTATCCGCGAAGCATTGCTCGCCTTTACAGGGTGAAACATGTTTTGGCTTGCGGATGAGATCGCGCCGCCACGGACATGTGTGTTGAAGTGGACGCGGCAAGTGGGAACAGCAGCGGTTGCAGCGATGGAACGTGTCCCAGAGGTCGTCTGGCGGCAGCGTGACCGGGCACACTATCTGACGTACGATGAATCGGTGAACGAGGCAGGCGGGCATGTGCGGACGACACTGCGGCTGGAGTCAGACGCTTTGACCTGGATTCGGCACGGATTGGTCACTTGGCGTCACACATTTCGCGTTGGGGAGAAGCATCATTCAGAGATGCAGATCGGCGGGCAACGCGTGGGGATGGATACAGAGACACACTTTTTGGCCATCGAGATCGAACCAAGCGGTGGGCGTGTTGAAGTGGTCTATGATATGCAGATGGATGGCGAATCACAGCGAGTGCGTCTCAAGTTCAATTTTCACGAAGGTGAGATAGATGGAGCCGAACAAGGATGAGATTCGCATGTTGATGGAGCGCATGCGCGACGAGATGGCACGGGAGTGGAGCGGGGAAACCAGCGCTCCAGATTTCGCCGACTGGTCTAGTCGCGCTTGCGGCGCGTTTGGGGCGACGTTGTACCAGCGCGCCAGAGCCATCAGCAAAACTGCACGTTTGAGGAAAAGCAAAGCGGAACGCCGTCGATGACGGCGTTTTTTGGCGTGCAGACGGTATAGGTACAGCATCTTTGGAATAGCGACGAAAGAAATTGATGTATAATTCTGTATCATCCATGAAACCAGAGGTGTGTTGATGCAGAAGTACAGGAATGTCCTATTCGATTTAGACGGAACGATTTCGGATCCCAAAGTGGGGATTACAAAATCAATCCAATACGCGCTTGGCAAGATGGGCATCACGCCGCCGGGAACTGACGAACTCACGGTGTTCATTGGGCCGCCATTGTATGAATCCTTCCAGCGTTCATATGGGATGGATGCGGCGCAAGCGAAACAGGCCATTGCTCATTACCGCGAATACTTTGCTCAAAACGGGATGTACGAAAACAGGGTGTATTCCGGCGTGCAAACGCTGCTGGAACAACTGCGGAAAGACGGCAGATTCATCGCCTTGGCGACTTCCAAACCTACTGAATTTAGCGAAACCATTCTACAGCATTTCAACATCAGGCATTTGTTCCATCTCGTCGTGGGAAGCAACATGGATGGCACGCGGTCGGCAAAGGCTGAAATCATCCGTTGTGTGATGGATCACTGTCCTGATTCCCCGCCTGAAAGTTTCGTGATGATTGGCGACCGCGCCTATGACATCATCGGGGCGAACGAAAACGGCATCGATTCCATAGGTGTGACATACGGATACGGGACAATGGATGAACTCTTGGGCGCGGGGCCGACGTTTGTTGCACATTCTTTCACAGCGTTGCAGGCGATGCTCATGTGAAAATGGTCGGTGATTGCATTGTAGAAATGGAAGTCGTGCCGACATATCTCGGTACATTCGGCGCGGATTGAGACAAACGGGCGTGAGCAAATGAAGAAATACATAGAAATCGGGCTTGGGAACACTTGGGTTATCTTGAAAGGATGTAGATGCATTGAAACAACGAAAAAAGAAGCAAGGTTGGTTTACAGGCTGGATCCTGCCGATTTTCATTGGGGCTGTCATCGCTTTTGGTGTGCGGACTTGTGTGGTTAGTGCCGCGAGGGTTCCCTCAGCATCCATGTATCCGACCATTCCTGCAACAAGCCCGACAAATTTTTCTTACATCGCAGTCAATAAATTGGCTACAGAACTTGGTCAAATTCATCGTGGAGAGGTGGTCGTGTTCCATTACCCGGATGATCCATCGTTGCTGTATGTAAAACGAGTCGTTGGAATGCCGGGGGATACCATCAAAGTGACGGAGAATGCGGTCTATATCGACGGCAAGAAATTGAACGAGCAAAATCCGGATATCGCGAAATCGAATGGAGCGGAGGTAGGGACATTTCATGTGCCAGCGGGGCATTACTTTATGCTCGGCGACAACCGCACCAATTCGGAAGACAGTCGCGTGTGGGTGCACAAATATGTAGCTCGTTCCGCGATTGTGGGACAGGCAAGTTTTGTGCTTTATCCTTTGAACAAAATCGGTGGGATTGCACAAAGCGTAAATTAAAAGGCCAGTGCATGATAGATGCACTGGCACAGAGGGCTTATTTTAAAGGGTCGCATGCAGTTGTCGATTTTTGTTGCGCAGACGTTCTGAAATGGCCCGACGTTGATCAGCTGACATGGGAGAACGCCCAGCTTGAGAATCTCGGCCTTTTTCGAGCATTTCTTGTACCAGAGCAACCCGATTCGGTTCCGATGATACGCTCAATCGCCCATTTCCGGCAATTTTCTCTGTGTTGTACTTCTCAAGTGCTTTTTTCACGATGTCAGCTCCTTCTTCCATCAAATCCGGCAATTCAAAATCTCCGCATATTTACGTGATTCTTTAAACATTGTCCACTTTGTATCATCTGGACACAACATGATCCACTTTTCGAAATGTGGGGACGGTCCAAATGTCATTAGGGCGACACCATCTGTGTTTAACTTGCCTTTAACGCGCCGGAAAAGAAGGTTGAAAACCTTCGTTTCATCCAAATTGACCCCGCGATGTATCGCGTGTTTGTATCCATTTCGAACTTCAAACTTGGTGCGGGTAATTTCCGGATAGTCAAGAATTGTTTGGCTTTAAATCTTGTAACCAAGCTAGAATAAAACGATATAAATGCGATGATGTTTTTACTAGAAAACGGAGGATGACGATGGAACTATTTCACTTTAGCGAAGAGCGTGACATCGACATTTTTATCCCCAGAGTGAAGGAAAACCGCACGAACATGCCTCCCGTCGTTTGGGCGATTGATGATGCGCATGCGTTTACCTTCTATTTTCCGCGGGATTGTCCGAGAATCGTCTATACGAGAAACGAGGAGGTCACTGAAAAAGACAATGAAAAATTCTTCGGTTTAACCTGCTCGGATATCGTGATCACAGTCGAGACACATTGGTATGAGCGGATCAAAAACACGACGCTATACAAATACAGCATGCCGTCGGAACAATTTCAGCTGTTTGATGAATCGGCTGGCTACTACATATCCACAGAGACAACGAAACCTATCCACAAAGAAGCAATCAGCAATCTGTTAGAGAGATTAATCGCATTGAAGATAGATGTCCGTTTTACCCCGAACCTAAACCCGCTGCGGGATGCGATATTGCGCTCATCTTTGACGGATTTCGGCATACATCGATTCGCCAACGCAAGCGCTTTATGATGGATTTTGATTTGCGTGGGTAGTGCAATATTAAAACAGGGAGCGGAACAGGACATGGCCAATGTCATTGTGGTGAGAGGAAAAGCAGGCGTGGGCAAAACCACGTTGGCAAAAGCGTTGGGCAAGCGGCTCAATACCATGGTCGTGCACAAGGATGACATCTATGACTCAGTTGCGGTGTTTCTGACGGATCGCAACGCCCGGAATCAAATTTGTTTCGATGTCCTCCATCAGTTGCTGCAGTCGGCGTTGTCTTGTGAAGCGGATATCATCATCGACTTTGGTCATAACCATTTGGATGATGTAGAGCAACTCAAGTCGTGGGTTGAAGCGCAGAATGGTGTGCTGAAACCCATTTTGTGTGTCTGCGAAGATGAAACGGTCTGGGCAGCGCGTTTGGACGCGCGCAAAGCCAATCCTTCGCCCAATCAGGTTTTGACGGACGTCCAAGCGCTCAAAGAACATTATGCAAAAATGCGTACGGGTGTGCTGCCTGGTGAACTTGTGCTCGACACAACCACAGACGATAACACTTTGGTGGAACGAGTGATCGCATATGTACAGAGTAGGCGAACATAAATTACTTGATGGCAGCGGGCCTTTGCGCTTAGCTGTGCATTTTGCCGCCTCGTTAAACTGGTAGTCACTGCGAATGGACTTATGTACCATGTAAATATACGAAACATGTGAGGATGATGCCCGTGGTCAGTACCCTCTCTTTTCAACCCATGGGGGACGCCGCTGTGCTGATGCGCTTTCCGCAGTCGGTGCAGGGCATTTCAGATCCAGCGATAAGAATGTCAAGGCAGCTTGATGGCGTCGACTGCCCAGGGGTAATCGAATGGAGCATCGGTTACCACTGTCTGGCCGTCTATTTCGATCCGCTCGTGGTCGATCTCGCCGCTGTCACCGCGTGGCTGGAGATTGCGTATGGCGAGATTTGCGCCGCATCGTCAAAGAAAGGTGAACCTGATGCCGCGGTGGTGGAGATTCCGGTTTGTTATGGCGGCGTGCATGGACCAGATCTGACGGAGGTCGCGGTACATACTGGCTTGGCGGCGCAAGAGGTTATTCACCGCCACCAACAGCCGCTTTATCGGGTTGTGATGATTGGTTTTGCGCCGGGCTTCCCGTATTTATCGGGGATGGATCAGACGCTGGCGACGCCGCGCAAAGCCACGCCAAGGTTGAAGATTGCCGCTGGCGCTGTTGGGATCGCGGGGAAGCAGACGGGGGTTTATCCGTTTAGCACGCCTGGGGGTTGGCAGATCATTGGCCGGACGCCGCTTCCCCTCTTCGACGTCAACGCTTCGCCGCCAACGAGTTTGCGTCCCGGTGATTATGTGCGGTTCTCCGCCATTTCCGAGGAGGAGTATGATGTCCTACGACAGCAGCACAATCGGTGATCACCTGCGGGTGCTCGATGGCGGACTGCACACAACGCTGCAGGATGTGGGGCGGTTTGGCTATCGCTGGTATGGCGTGACGCCAGGTGGCGCGATGGATGGCCAAACTTTGGCCGTCGCCAACTTGCTGGTTGGCAATCCGCCAGGCGTGGGGGCGCTGGAATGCAGTTTCGCAGGGCCATCTTTGTTTTTTCCGCAGTCCACTTGGATAGGGCTTTGCGGCGGTCGCTTTGACATTCGCGTCGACGGGCAGGCGGTGCCTGTGAACAAACCGCTTTGGCTGGAATCTGGCGCCACGCTACAAATTGGCACAGCGCTGGCGGGGGCGCGGCTGTACCTCGCTGTGCAAGGCGGGTTTCGGATTCAGGAGACACTGGGCAGTCAGAGTACCCTGACGCGGTTTCAGCTTGGCGGTGTAGATGGCCGGACGTTGACAGCGGGGGACATTTTGCCGATTCGGCGGCAAAATGCGCCTCCATTGCAAGGGCTCGCGCAACTGGGTGAACGCGTTTGGGCGCCGCGCTGGCGGGTGGCTGATGAAACGGGATCGAAAACGGGTGTCATCACTATACGAGCGCTGATTGGTGAACAGTATCATCTGTTTGCACCCGATGTCCAAAGGGCTTTTTTTGAACAGGCGTTTCGCATTGATGTGAAATCGGATAGGATGGGTCTGCGCCTTGCAGGAGAAACTGTGACACCACCAACGATGGATATGCGTTCGGAACCGGTGGTGTTCGGCAGTGTTCAGGTGCCTGCCAGCGGGCAACCGATTATTCTGATGGCGGATTGTCAAACGACAGGCGGGTATCCCAAAATTGCAACGGTCATCGGAGCGGATTTACCGAAGTTGGCGCAGGCCAGACCGCATGATGTTGTCCGGTTTGTCCAAGTGGATCTCGCCCATGCGGTAGGGGCTCGCCGGCAGCAGGCGGCGCAACAGGCGTTATTGGCGAGGCAAATCGCAGATCAGCGGAACAGTTTGCCGCCAGCGGGCGTATAGCCGCCAGCGCTGTTGGCGCAAGGAGAGGGATGGGACAATGATGAAGTACATAGATATCAATAGTGACCTGGGTGAAGCTTATGGGGTCTACCAATTTGGCAATGATGAAGGGCTTTTAAACCTGGTTTCTTCCGCCAATGTCGCTTGTGGCGTCCATGCTGGAGACCCTACGGTCATGCGTCAGACAGTTGAGCGCGCGTTGGCGTGCGGTGTGTCTGTGGGCGCACATCCGAGTTATCCTGACCGTCAAGGATTCGGCCGTCGCGTCATGGAGCTTTCCGCAAAAGCATTGTACGATCACGTCGTATACCAGCTTGGCGCGCTGTCTGTCTTTGTCGATGTGGCCGGTGGGCGTTTGCGTCACGTGAAGCCGCATGGGGCTTTATACAACGTTGCGGCGAAGGATAGAAGCGTCGCTGATGCCATTGTTGCCGCGACTTGGGACGTCAGCCCGCAGTTGGCGATGTACGCGCCATATGGCAGTGAACTGGCCATTGCCGCGGCGGACAAAGGATTGGCGGTGGTGCATGAAGTGTTTGCCGACAGACGGTATGAAGCCGATGGCGCGCTTACGCCGCGGACACACGCCGATGCGGTTATCCACGACGTGCAAGCGGCGATTGCCCAGGTGGTGCAAATGGTGCAAACTGGCACAGTGATTGCCCGTACAGGGGAAACAGTCAACATCGTCGCCGACACAGTTTGTCTGCATGGGGATAATCCTGATGCGCCTGCGTTTGCTGCGGCGTTGATTTCGACATTGACGGAAGCAGGGATACAAGTGCAGGCACCTACTCAGGAGTAAGCGCATTCATCATTGTGGCGAGCCGCTTTTTGCGTCCCTTGGTATGGTATGATGTATATGGAACCGACCGGTTGGTCGGTTTTCGAAATCGCCCCTTATTTCTACGAGGAGGCATTTGTGATGGTGCGCTTGATTCAACTGATTCTATTCATTCTCGTGTTTGGCACAGGTGTTTATCTGTTTGCGGCGGCCGTTTTTGCCCGTTTCAAGTTTCTGACGTTGGCAAAGCCGGACAAGGCGCGCTTTGGAAGATCCCGAGAGCGGATATGGAGCTTTATCACCAATGTGCTTTTGCAGAAAAAGGTCATAGCGGAACCGTCTGGCTTAGGCCATCTGTTTATTTTTTGGGGCTTCCTCGTCCTGGTTTTTGGCGACTTGGACTTCATCGTCTTTCATCTCAGCGGCTGGCATTTTCCCTGGGCGACGATGGCTTGGTATGCGTTCATGCAGGAGATGTTCTCGCTGCTGGTCATCGCTGCTATAGTCGTCGCAGGCGTGCGGCGTTATGCGCTTCGCCCCATGCGCACGGAGGTCAGCTTTGAGGCTGGCTTTATCTTGTGTCTCATCGCGTTGATTGTCATCACCTATTTTGTCGTGACTGGCGCGGATATCGCCCAAACCGGGGCATATCCAGGCAACGCGTCGCCGGTGCTCAATCAAATTGCGCACGCGCTTTCTGGGGACGCCCATGTGACGCTGGTGATTTTAGCCGATGCGGGCTTTTGGGTGCATATCCTGTGTCTTGTCGCCTTTATGATTGTCATTCCACGCTCCAAACACTTGCACATGCTGGGCGCGATGGCCAACTGGTATTTTCGTCGCTATGAATCACCGGGGAAATTGACAAAATTGGACCTCGAAGACGAAAGTATCGAGACATTTGGCGCTGGTCAAATTCAGGAATTCACTTGGAAACAACTGCTGGATGGGTATGCATGCACCGAGTGTGGCCGCTGTCACGTCAACTGTCCGGCAACGCTGAGCGGCAAACCCTTGTCGCCGCGCAATGTGATTTTAAAAATGAAGGATCAAATCGTGCTTGAAGGGCCAGGGATGCTTGCGCAAATGGCCGCTGGCGCCGAATCGCTGTCGTCGCAGCCTCTGTTTGATGGCGTCTTCACACAGGAAGAAGTGTGGGCTTGCACCACGTGCCGCGCTTGTGAAGAAGCTTGCCCGGTGGGCAATGAACATGTGCAGGACATCATCGATTTGCGGCGGTATTTGGTGCTGACTGAAGGCGATGCGCCGCCGGGGGTGAACAAGGTGTTTCAAAACCTTGAACGCCAGTCGAACGAGTGGGGCATTACACGCCGCGACAGAGCCAAGTGGGCAGAGGGGATACCTGTCAAGACGATGGCAGAAGTGGAAGGGAAAGCAGAGTACCTATTCTTTGTCGGCACAGCTGCTTCGTTTGACAAGCGGGCGCAAAAAATCGCTCAAGGGTTCGCCAAGATTCTGCTCGCTGCAGGTGTCGATTTTGCCATTTTGGCCGATGAGGAAGAGAGCGATGGAGACTCCGCTCGACGTTTGGGCAACGAGTTTTTGTATCAATCGTTTGTGGAAGCCAATATTGAGCTTTTTCGAACGTATGGCGTTCAAAAAATCATCACAACGGATCCACATGCATATAACACTTTCAAAAACGAGTATCCCGATTTTGGCTACGAGGCGGAAGTGTTTCATGCGACAACGTTTGCCGCGAAGCTGATTGAAGAAGGTCATCTTAAGCCGTCCATTCCGCTTGAAAAAACGGTCACGTATCACGATTCCTGTTATCTCGGACGGTACAATGGCATTTATGATGCGCCGCGCTTTATTTTACAGGCGATTCCGGGCGTCAAATTGGTCGAGATGGAGCGCCATAAGGAGAAGAGCATGTGCTGTGGCGCTGGCGGCGGTGGGATGTTCAAAGAAGAGTCTGGGACGCGTATCAACGTCATGCGCGCTGAGCAGGCCATTCAAACAGGGGCCACTGTGATTGGCACAGCCTGTCCGTATTGTATGAACATGCTGATAGATGGAACAAAGGCGCACGGGCAGGAAGACGTGATCGAAACGTATGACGTGATCGAACTGTTGGCGGCGTCCATTGGTGTCTGATCATGTGCGGATGCGGGGCAAGTAGGCTGCATCCGCATTTTGTGAAGGTTAATGAAATCGCTTTCTTTTTCGTTTTCATCATGATGGGGAAGTTTGCTTGATGAAGCGGCAATGAAATTCTGGAATTCGTATATTGGACAATTCCGCGTGGAGGCGCTGTTGATGACTCGAAGTGTGATTGTGAGTGCTGTGCGCACACCTTTTGGCAACTTTCAGGGCGCTCTGCGGGCGCAGTCTGCCATGGCGCTGGGGGGGACAGCCATTGAAGCGGCGATAACGCGTGCGGGTGTGGCTAAAAACGAGGTAGATGGCGTTTATATGGGCATGGCGCTCCAAGCTGGACAGGGACAGAATCCGTCGCGGCAAGCTGCGCGTTTGGCTGGGCTGACATGGGAGACGCCCTCGCTGACCGTCAACAAGAGTTGCGCGTCTGGCATGAGATCCATCACATTGACGGATGCCTTGATTCGGGCGGGGGACTTGCAGGTGGCTGTCGCTGGTGGGATGGAGAGCGCCTCCAACACGCCGCACGCGCTGCAAGGTGTTCGTCAAGGATTGCAGGAGGGGCATCTTCCATTGCTCGATCTCATGCTTGTAGACGGTTTGACGTGCGCCTTTCATGCTGTCCACATGGCGGAGCATGGCAGTGAAGCTGCTAAGGCGTACGGCGTCACGCGAGAGGAGCAGGACGCCTTTGCTTTGCGCAGCCACCAACGCGCACTGCTCGCGAGGAATAAGGGACGTCTGGCAGATGAGTTGATACCCGTTCCGGTCAAGAACGCAGCGAGTGCCCGAGAGATAGAGAGTGATGAGGCGCCGAAGACGGACATGACACTGCGGTCGCTGGCAAACTTATCGCCAGTGTGTGAGACGAAAGGCACGGTGACGGTTGGCAACGCTGCCAGCGTCAATGACGGCGCAGCGGCGTTGGTGGTCATGGAAGAGAATTACGCAGTGCAAGGTGGGCATAAACCACTTGCGCGGATTCTCGCTTCGACCGAGGTCGGCACTGAAGCGAGCCAGTTGGCCATTGCGCCGGCCCTTGCCATCCGTCGATTGCTGCAGAAAACAGGATTGACACTTGCGCATATCGATTTGTTTGAAATCCACGAGTTGTTCGCTGCGGTTCCTCTGGTTTGCGGTAAAATGCTTGAGTATGAAACACAGAAAGTTAATGTAAACGGCGGGGCGCTGGCGTATGGCCATCCGATAGGGGCAAGTGGCGCTCGCATTGTGACGACTTTGGTGCACGAGTTGCGGCGGCGGGGCGGCGGGCTTGGTATCGCTGCAATTTGCAGCGGCGCCGCGCAGGGGGACGCCGTTTTACTTGAGGTGTACGGGGAATAAAAGGCGCGTTTTGGCTCGGTGCTGGTCTAAGTGGCCAAATGGTCGCGTAACATCAGATGTTCAACATTTTGGAGGAGATATTGTGGCACAGGACAATTGGATCGACATGCAGGTGAATGACTCAACAGCCATTTTGACTTTAAATCGACCAAGTCAACGCAATGCGCTCAATCGCGCGTTTATCGCCGAATTGGGGGCGCATATCGCCATGCTGTCAGGGCGGCGTGACTTGCGGGCCGTCATTCTGCGAGGCGTCGGCAACGCTTTTGCAGCAGGGGCGGATATTGCGGAGATGCAGTCCATGTCTCCTGCCGAGGCGGAACAATTCGCTCGTCTGGGCCAACGCATTTTTACGGCCTTGGAACATTTGCCGCAGCCGACCATTGCACTTGTCCACGGCTATGCGCTGGGCGGCGGGTTGGAACTTGCGATGGCATGTGACATGCGTATTGCGGCAGAAGGCGCACAGTTCGGCCAACCGGAAGTGGCGTTGGGCGTGACGCCGGGGTTTGGCGGCAGCCAGCGGTTGCCACGCATTGTGGGCCAGGGGCGCGCACTGCAGATGATTTTGACCGGGGAGCGCATAGATGCCGCCACAGCGTTGCAGTACGGGTTGGTGCAGCAGGTGGTGCCAGCCGACGAACTGCTTGAAAGCGGGTTGCAGTTGGCTGCGGCGTTGGCTAAACGAGGCCCGCTGGCGCTCGCTTATGCGAAGCGCGCCGTCTATGACGGAGCGGAGTTGGATTTGAGCAAGGGACAAGCACTTGAAGCCAGTTTCTTTGGTCTCCTGTTTTCGACACAAGATCAAAAAGAGGGGATGGAAGCCTTTTTGGCGAAGCGACAAGCGACATTTCGTGGCGAGTAGCGCAATTGAATGAACGGTGGAAATTAGGGTTTTCTCAAGTTCGATGAGTACAAACGGCAAAGATTTTGGATACAATGAGCAACATGAGGCAACAATTGGTTTTATGCTTAGTCGTGAATTTGGCATGACACTGTCTTGCGGCGTGTGCTATAATCCATGTATTTGCTAAGAGGTGTAGAAGGGACGGGTGCAAATGGCTGTCACGTTAAGTCGGCCGGATCACGAGATTCATCAGATGCCGCTGGTGGAGCTGGCCTATGAGATCCTCAAGGTGAAAAAAGAGCCGCTGTATTTCCTCGACATCATGAAGGAAATTCAAGCGTTGCGCAATCTCTCTCAAGAAGAAGTAGACGAAGTCATCGCACGCGTCTTTACGGAAATCAATATTGATGGCCGTTTTATTTGGATTGGCAAAAACATGTGGGGGCTGAATCGCTGGTACCCCAGCGACAAAGTCGCCGAACGGTTGAGCGGCAAAAAATTCGTTCGCAAATCTGGCGACGCATTTGGCGACGATGACGACGATGATGATTATGAGAGTGAAGAGCCAATTGAGGCTGACGATAGCGATTACGACGAAGGAATCAGCGAAGATGACGCCGATTTTGAAGAGGTGTCAGATGATGACGACGACGATTCGGTGTCAGACGAGGATTACGAAGAAGAAGAAGAAGAATCCTATGATGAAGACGATGAAGAGGAAGAAGAAGAAGACTGACATTCGCGCAGTTTTCTTTGACTGCGTTCTGGTACCGTCCAGAACGCTGTTTTTGTGTGCCGGAGCACATGTCCTAAACTGTTGAGGAGGCACTTTTCATGACCACGAAATATATTTTCGTGACTGGCGGCGTGGTTTCCGGACTGGGTAAAGGAATTACCGCTGCATCCTTGGGACGGCTGTTAAAAAACCGTGGGCTTCAAGTCACTATTCAAAAATTTGATCCATATATCAACGTAGATCCAGGCACGATGAGTCCTTATCAGCACGGCGAGGTGTTTGTCACCGACGATGGCGCAGAGACCGACCTGGATCTTGGGCATTATGAACGTTTTATCGACATCAATTTGAGCCAAGCGAACAACGTGACCAGCGGGCGCATCTACTGGTCCGTCATTTCGAAAGAGCGCCGCGGCGACTATCTTGGTGGCACTGTGCAAGTCATTCCGCACGTGACCAACGAGATCAAGGAGCGGATCATGCAGGCTGCGAAACCTGATACCGATGTCGTCATCACCGAAATTGGTGGTACGGTCGGCGACATTGAGAGTCAACCGTTCCTTGAAGCCATTCGCGAGATGAAGGGTGAAGTCGGGCGGAATAACGTACTCTATATCCACGTCACGCTCATCCCCTATCTGAAAGTCGCAAGCGAGGTAAAGACCAAGCCGACGCAACACAGTGTCGCCTCGTTGCGCAGCATCGGCATTACTCCGAATATCATTGTCTGTCGCACGGAAGTGCCGCTGACACCGGACGTCAAGCGCAAAATTGCTTTGTTCTGCGACACGGACGAGGATTCGGTCATTGAAAACGGCGACGCAGAAGTCCTGTACGAAGTGCCGTTGATGTTGCATGCCGAAGGACTGGATGACATCGTTTTGCGCCAGTTCGGGATAGAGGCGCCAGCGCCTGACTTGGCGGAGTGGGAAGAGATGGTGGCCCGCATCAAGGCGCGGCATCGCACGGTTCGCATCGCGGTGGTCGGCAAGTATGTCGCGTTGCCGGATGCGTACGCATCTGTGGTCTCTTCGCTCAATCACGGCGGCTTTGCCACTGATGCGCAGGTGGACATCACCTGGGTACAGTCGGAAGATGTCACTGAATTGAACGTGGACAAGCTGTTGTCAGGTGTCGATGGCATTCTGGTGCCAGGCGGATTTGGCGACAGGGGTATCGAAGGAAAAATCATCGCTTGCCAGTATGCGCGTGAACGCAATATCCCGTTTTTCGGCATCTGCTTGGGCATGCAGATTGCGGTCATTGAGTATGCGCGCCACGTCGCCGCGATGAGCGGCGCACATTCCAGCGAGTTTGATCCCGATACACAGTACCCAGTCATCGATTTGCTGCCGGAGCAGAAGGGGATCGAGGACAAAGGTGGCACAATGCGCTTGGGCGCGTATCCGTGTCGACTGCGCAATGATTCATATGCCGCTTTGGCCTACAAGACGGATTGGGTGTCGGAACGCCATCGTCACCGTTACGAGTTCAACAATGAATTCCGATCCGCCTTGGAAGAATCAGGTCTTTCGGTCACGGGGACGAGCCCGGATGGCCGCCTCGTTGAAATTGTTGAGATCCCAAGCCATCGTTGGTTTGTCGGTGTGCAATTCCATCCGGAGTTCACCTCGCGGCCGAACCGGGCGCAGCCGTTGTTCCGTGAATTTATTGCTGCCAGCCTCGCTTATCAGGCGGATCGATAAACGTTGATTGCACCTTTGTCAAAGAGGAATCTAGGCGTATGATGCCGAATACGAAACAGGGATGCTTAGAGGGTTCGTAGGCCTAGAAGAGAGTGATTTTGTGGGGTATAAAGTACTGATTGTTGATGATCAATTCGGCATTCGTGTGCTCTTGCAAGAGGTTCTGCAGCGGGAAGGTTACGAGATTTTTCAAGCGCCCAACGGTCCGGTCGCTCTGGAAATCGCTCAGAGGGAACATCCAGATGTCATTCTCCTGGATATGAAAATCCCGGGAATGGATGGCTTGGAAATTTTGCGTAATATCCGCAAGCTGGAGCTGGATTCAAAAGTCATCATGATGACAGCTTATGGCGAATTGGATTTGATTCAAGAAGCGATGGAAATGGGCGCCCTGGCGCATTTCACGAAGCCATTTGACATCGATGAACTTCGTCAGGCAGTAAAAGAACAATTGACCTCGTAAGAAGTCTGCCTGATACTTTTCACATGCATGTCTGATGACAGACATGTTCTTGTGGCTAGGTGGTATGATATAGACAGACTTACCATTCTGCAGGGAGGACGAGCAGTCGTGAAATTATTTATTGATACTGCAAATGTAGAGGAAATTAAGCAAGTTGCCGCAATGGGTGTATTGAGCGGGGTGACCACAAACCCGAGCTTGGTGGCCAAGGAAGGTCGCGATTTTATCCAGGTGCTCAAGGAGATCATCGAAATCGTCGATGGCCCAATCAGCGCTGAAGTCGTGAGCTTGGATGCCGACGGTATGGTGGAGGAAGCGCAACCTTTGGCTGCCATCCACAAGAATATCGTGATTAAAGTGCCTTTGACCACAGAAGGTCTAAAGGCGGTGCACCGCCTGTCCCAACAAGGTATTCGCACCAATGTGACATTGTGCTTCAGCACCACGCAGGCGCTTATGGCGGCGCGCGCAGGCGCAACTTTTGTCAGCCCGTTCATCGGACGCTTGGACGACATCGGTTTTGACGGCGTCGATTTGATTCAAGATATTGCGCACGTTTACGATTTGCATGCGATTGACACCGAGATCATTGCTGCGAGCATTCGCAACCCGATTCATGTCTCGCAGGCTGCAAAAGCAGGCGCGCATATTGCGACGATTCCATTCGGCGTGTTTGATACCATGATTAAGCACCCGTTGACAGATAGAGGGATTGAACGTTTCTTGGCAGACTGGAGCACACTGCAAAAAAAATAAACGAACGCGAGGCGTCAGCCCGAAAAGCGGCTGACGCCTCTCTTTGTCTATATTTTATGTCTTCCCGCTTGTGAAGTGACCTTTTCGGGTCTATACTATGGTTATCATCTGTTGTGTCAGCAAGTGTGCGACGTCACTGTTCGCAATCGTGCTGGTGGCCGTTGTTGCATCGCCATTTGCAATACTCCTCTACTTCGGAGCATGACACCACCCTCTCCACCTTCGTTTCCTAATCAGGTCTTCTTGGCTCGTGCATTTGAAATGAAGCGTCTTGAGGCACGTTGTTTGCTTTTCTCTTGCTGTATAGCAAACGTCGGTCTCGCATTTTTGCGTTGACCATTCATATAAAATCATGAACATTACCCTGCCGTCGCTGTGCAGCGGCATAGAATGAGGGGGACACATTTGGATATTCGGGAATTGGAAGATAAGAAGCTAACGGAACTTTACAAGTACGCAAAAGAATTTCAAATTCCATATTACGGAACAATGAAAAAGCGCGAGTTGATTTTCGCGATTCTCAAGGCGCAAGCAGAGAAAGACGGCTTGATGTTTGCAGAAGGCGTTTTGGAAATTATGCAAGACGGCTACGGTTTTCTCCGCCCCGTGGGATATCTCCCCAGTACGGAAGACATTTACGTCGCAGCATCACAAATCCGCCGCTTTGATTTGCGCACAGGCGACTTGGTTTCCGGCAAGGTCCGACCACCAAAAGAGAATGAACGTTATTTTGGCTTGTTGCACGTCGAAGCAGTCAACGGATACAGTCCGGAGATTGCTGCGGAACGTCTCCACTTTCCAGCTCTCACACCACTGTTTCCGACAAGGCGGATGTGCATGGAAACCGCCTCTGAACATATCGCGACACGGGTCATCGATTTGTTCACGCCAGTGGGGTTTGGCCAACGCGGACTCATTGTCGCACCACCAAAAGCAGGCAAAACAGTTCTGTTAAAAGAAATTGCCCACAGTATCGCAACGAATTATCCCGAGGCACACCTCTTTGTACTTCTGATTGACGAGCGTCCCGAGGAAGTCACAGACATGCAACGTTCTGTAAATGGGGAAGTCGTCGCTTCCACGTTTGATGAACTGCCGGAAAATCATATTAAGGTGTCGGAATTGGTGCTTGAACGCGCATTGCGTTTAGTCGAGCATGGACAGGACGTCATCATTTTGATGGATAGCATCACGCGTTTGGCACGCGCCTACAACTTGGTGGTGCCGCCAAGCGGTCGGACGCTTTCCGGTGGTATTGATCCCGCCGCGTTCCACCGTCCGAAACGGTTTTTCGGAGCTGCGCGCAACGTTGAAGAAGGTGGCAGTTTGACCATTCTCGCCACTGCCTTGATTGACACAGGGTCGCGTATGGACGATGTGATCTACGAGGAGTTTAAAGGCACAGGGAATATGGAGCTTCATCTGGACCGGAAATTGGCGGAAAAGCGGGTGTTTCCTTCACTCGACATTCGTCGATCCGGCACGCGGCGTGAAGAGGCGTTACTTGCCCGTGACGAACTGGAGAAAGTGTGGGCCATTCGCAAATCCATGGGCGACAGCCAGGACTTTACCGAAATGTTTTTGCGCAAGTTCAGACATTACAAAAACAACAAAGAATTTCTCGACAGCCTTTCCTTGCAACGCGAGAAAAAACCTGCGGCAGCCACCACACCTTCCGCACCTGTGGGCACGCCAAGTTAAATTGATGCAATACCCCTTTGTTTTTCAAATTGATGGTATACTTTGGCTGAAGACAAAACAACGCCGCGGGCAGGCGGCGCTGTTTTGCGGGCAAAGTGCCATGTGAGTTGTTTCTTCGTTCGGATTAGAAGCAGTTCCTCATCGCGCCTTGCTCAGTCATCCTCGTCAATCCAGCCTGGCAGGAAGCCAAAAAGAGACGAAGCGGTCGCGTCGTGCTTCATTTGGAATGATTGTGCTTGCACATTGTCTTGTTTTACCTGCTGGCCGCTGGATTGGACAGCGGCGTACACGGGAACAGTACATACAAGCAGTGTGGAAATGGCGGCGCCGATGGATAAAAGACTGCGTTTGTTCATAAAAAATCCTCCCTTTGTCGGCCTTGGCAAAGGCCTGATGATGTGACACAGGCATCATACCCAGCGCTGGAGAAGCGGGCAATAATTCATTGGATTGATTTGCATCTTTTCGTATGAAATGACAAATGATGTGCGATTTAATTTTTATAGTTCGTGACAACCTTGAAAATGTCTGTTATAATGATGAGCAGTGTGTAAGACAGTGTTTATGAATGGATCGAGGTGAACGCAATGAAACCGGATATTCATCCGTCCTACAATAAAGTGCTTGTGACGTGTGCGTGTGGTGAAACGTTCGAATCGGGCTCCGTCAAAGACAGCCTGCGCGTCGAAATTTGCTCCAAGTGCCATCCGTTCTACACGGGGAAACAGAAGCTCATTGATGTGGGTGGTCGTGTAGACAAGTTCAACAAAAAGTATGGCATCAAAGCACAATAAGATTGCGTCAAGCGAAATCAAAGCGCATGCAAACCGCTTGGATTGGTTTATTTTGAAGCCTCTTGTGTTGTGACTGACGCCAGTTTGAGAAAAGCCATGGTTGGACCCGATGGCCTCCCGTATGGGCGGCTCGACCTCTCTGGTCGGTGGTGTCAACTTTGGCTTTTTTCGTCCTGAGTGTGTTTCTTCGGGAATGCACGCCTGCACCTCGAAAGGATGGTGTATCTTATGTTTGACAAACTAGAAGCGATGGAAAGACGCTACGAGCAATTGAGTGAATGGCTGTGCGATCCAGCCGTCGCTGGAGATCCGTCGCGTCTCCGGGAGTACGCCAAAGAACAGTCAGATCTCCAGGCCACGGTCGATGCGTACCGCGAACTCAAAGGTGCAAAGGAGCAACTGGCTGAAGCAAAAGCCATGCTTCAAGAGAAACTGGATGATGAAATGCGCGATTTTTTGCGCGCGGAGACAGATGAACTGAACGGCAAAATTGCGGAACTCCAAGAGACGCTGCAGGTTTTGTTGTTGCCGAAGGATCCCAACGACGATAAAAACGTCTTTCTCGAAGTGCGGGCGGCGGCTGGCGGTGAAGAAGCCGCGCTGTTTGCTGGCAATCTGCTGCGTATGTACACCCGTTACGCCGAGGAGCACGGCTGGAAAGCAGAGACCATCGACGCGCATTACACAGATATGGGCGGTTTTCGCGAAGTGACCATGTCCATTCAAGGCAAGGGCGCTTTTAGTCATCTGAAGTTCGAAAGTGGCACCCATCGGGTGCAGCGCGTGCCTGTGACAGAGTCGGGCGGGCGCATTCACACCTCGACAGCGACAGTCGCCGTGTTGCCTGAGGTGGAGGAAGTCGCGGTCGAAGTAAATGAGAAGGACATTCGCATTGATACGTTTTGCGCCACAGGTCCCGGTGGGCAAAGTGTCAACACGACTCAATCCGCCGTGCGGATCACTCATATGCCGACGGGCATCGTCGTCTCCTGTCAGGATGAGAAGTCGCAGTTGAAAAACCGTGACAAGGCGATGAAGGTGTTGCGTGCGCGCCTGTTTGAAAAGTATCAAAGCGAGCAGCATGCCGAGCAAGCGGCTGCGCGCAAAAGCCAAGTCGGCACGGGTGATCGAAGCGAGCGCATCCGCACCTACAACTTTCCGCAAAGCCGTGTGACTGACCACCGGATCGGTCTCACATTGCATCGGCTTGATGCGGTTCTCAATGGAGATTTGGATGAATTGGTGCAAGGGTTGATGGTTGCTGATCGGACGTCGCGTTTGACGCAGGCGGAGGCGTAAGTCGGGTGGGAGAAAGCATGACGTACGCAGCGCTTTTGCGGCAGACGGCCAATCGGTTGGCGGCGCGCGACATCTACGCCGATTGGCCAAATGAGGATGTGTCGCATCAGACACAGGCCGAAGCCGAACAGTTGGTGTGCCATATCACGGGATGGCGGCGTTTGCAAATGCTGCAGCACTTGACACAATGCGTGCCACAAGAGATCATAGCAAGGCTCGAAGCGCTGAGCGCCCGTCGAGTGGCGGGTGACCCGCTGGCCTATCTGATCGGTGAAATCGATTTTTATGGTCGCGCGTTCCTAGCGCGCCCGGGCTGTCTGATTCCACGGCCGGATACGGAAGTGTTGGTGCATCTTGCGGCCACATGGATTGAAACACACCTGCCTGTGGCGCGAGTGGTGGATATTGGCGCAGGCTCTGGCTGTATTGCTGTGACGCTTGCCTGTGAATGTCCACGCGCGCAGGTTCATGCAGTCGATATTTCGGCAGATGCTGTCGCGCTGACCAAAGATAATGCGGCCAGACTGGACGCGCCGCTGACGGTCGTAAAAGCGGATGGCTTTGCGTGGTTGCGTGAACGAGCGGCAGAAGGGGCTTGCGTCAATGTCATCGTCAGCAATCCACCATACATACCGAGCGCCGACATCGCTGGTCTGGATGCGGATGTAAAGCGGCATGAGCCACATCTCGCACTCGATGGCGGCAGCGATGGACTCCACTTTTATCGCCAATTCGCAGCTCTGGCGCCTACAGATGTATTTGCTCCGGGGCCAGCCGCGTTGTTTTTAGAAGTGGGGCAGGGACAAGCTGAGATGGTCGCTGCATTGTTTGACAAACAGCCAGCCTGGGCTGGTTTTTCTCCAGCCATCCATGCCGATTTGCGCGGCGTTCATCGTGTCGTCGCCTTGACACGCGCGCATTAAACGCGTATATCTTGGGGCAAGTCACCGTCTGAGATGTTTGATGGTGACCGGCAATCGTTATACACGGGTTCCCGTATGAGGGCCTTTGCGCGCTTTTGCGGACAACCTCTAAAAATAAATCTATCAAATTCGGTTTAACCCTACTAGATGCTGGCCAGACTAGTGCTAGATATGGTAGGAGGGATTCCGAATGGGTCTGAAACGCTTTGTCGCATTTGCCGGAATTGCAGCGATGGTGATTGGGGGCGGGCGCATGTTGCTCCATCATCCAGCCGAAGCCGCAGCGAAGGATGTGGTGTACAGCAATGTAGCCACACCGCATGACGCGCCGATTCCGAAAGAAGCGCTGCGTTTGCGCATCATTGCCAACAGCGACAGCGCGAGTGACCAGGCGTTGAAGCGCACCATTCGGGATCAAATCGTAGTAAAAGTGGGCAGTTGGGTGCATAATGCCAAAAATGCGAGTGAGGCGCGCAAAATTGTCATTGCGCATATTCCGCAGATCGAACAGACGGCGCTGACGGTGGAGCACCAGCATGGCGTTTATGAGTCGATTAAAACAGACGTCGGAAAGGTGCCATTCCCGACCAAGATTTATGGGAATCAGGTGTACCCAGCGGGCAACTACGAAGCCTTGCGCATTACCATCGGGAAAGGCCAGGGGGCAAACTGGTGGTGTGTGCTCTATCCACCGCTTTGCTTCATCGATATCTCTGAAGGGGATGCCGTGCCCAACACGGGCAGTTTTCCGGATCTGCCGCCGCTGGAGACCATACAGGTGCAGGGCGCAGACGGCAAGAAGCAATCCGTCCAAGTTCGTATGGCGAGTATCGACTATGGTGAGGAAGCCATCAAGGCGGTTAAACAACTATTCCACAAATGAGGGATGCGGTATGAAACAATGGGTGGTTGATGAACGGTCGGCTGGATTCGATGAATCGATCAGAGCGGCGTCTCAGTACATACAGCAGGGCAAGCTCGTGGCCTTTCCGACAGAAACGGTCTATGGGCTCGGCGCAAATGCGCTGGACGAGACTTCTGTGAGGCGCGTCTTTGCAGCTAAACATCGGCCTGCTGACAACCCATTGATAGTACATATTGCAGAGGTGTCCCAACTGACGCCGCTGCTTCCTTCAGGTTATGCGCCATCAGTCCGCGAACGCGCGTTGATGGAAGCATTTTGGCCCGGTCCACTCACAATGTTGTTTCCAGCGAGCGCAGCGGTTGCGCCGTCGGTGCACCCTGGCAGTGAATTGGTGGGCGTCCGCATGCCAGCGCATCCCATCGCCAGCGCGCTTATCCGCGCCAGCGGCTGTCCCATCGCGGCTCCCAGCGCCAACAGATCCGGCCGTCCCAGCCCAACGTCAGCCGCAGATGTCATTGAAGATCTGGCAGGCGAAATCGATGGTTTGCTCGACGGCGGCGCGTGTGGCATCGGTGTCGAATCGACGGTGTTGACTGTGTTGGAGGACAAGGTCATCATTCTGCGCCCGGGTGGGATCACGCAGGAGATGATTTCTGACGTGATGGACATCCCGGTCGTCTATGACGCGCATTTAATGGGCGCCGATAAACCGCCACTGGCGCCTGGCATGAGGTATCGCCATTATGCGCCTGACGCGCGTGTGCACGTGTGGTGGGGTGAAGCGCCGGATATATATGCCGCTATGTGTACGCTCTTGCTGGACGAGGACTCCATGTATAGCCATCCGCCAATGCGTCCGGCCGTCATTGCGCCAGATGATTTTCTCAGCCGATACACCTTTCCCGCTGGTGTGCGGCTCATTCCCTTTCATCATGAGATGTACGCGGATGAGTTGGCCCAGCATCTCTACAGCCAGCTTCGCGCGTGTGATCACGACGGGATCACAGACATCTTGGTGCACGGTGTCAATCCTGCGCGCGGCATTGGCACGGCCGTGATGAACCGACTGCAAAAAGCTGCGGAAGGTCGCAGCTTCCGGGTGTAGAAGAAGTCCGCGAGAGCAAACCGTTGGTGTAGCCCATCTGGGCATCAGGCGCCATAGTAGTGCCGCGAGCGCTGTTTGTCATGGCGGCGGTAAAAATACAAAACGTCTTGTAAATTGGTTACCCCCACGCCATCCTGGACACATTTAGCAATCATTTCGTAATCCTCAGCGCCCGCCAAGCGGCGTGTCGGACCACCGTATTTGTCGAACAGTTCACGGCGGAACAAGATGGTTCCATGCGACACGCAATGGCCGCCATTTTGGTAAATGGCTTGGACCTCACCCGGTGTAAATGCGAGCCATGCAGGCGTTTCCAGAGGCGTTGTGTGCTGTTCTGTGAACAACCTATAATTGGTGCCGACAATCCCGATATCCGGATGTTGCCGCAAGTAGTCCACCTGTTTTTCGATCCGCTCGGGATGAGAGATATCATCTCCGTCCTGCACAGCGATGAATTCCCCCTTGGCGAGATACATCGCCACATTGAGCACGCCTGGAAATCCGATATTGCGGGGCATTGAAACAAATAGCATGCGATGCTTGAGGCGATGTTTGTAGCGTTTCTTCCAGTGCCGGATGAGATGGCGGCTCTCATCAGTTGAACAGTCATCGACCACAATCAGTTCAAATTCCCGATAAGATTGCTTCCGGATGCTATCCAAACACGCTTTGATATAGTTTGCGTTCTGATAGTTTGTGACAATTACGCTGACGAGTCCATGTTTGCGCTTGGGCACAGCATTTTCCCCCTTCTGGCGTGGACGCTTAAACGAAGTGTCCCTGTCTATTTGTATGTCCCGCTCAAGCTCGATGTCCACGGCCAATGTCTTTGGGCCGCGTCACCTTGTTTTTGGTTTGGTGGATTGCGCGTGCGCCTCCTGCGCCGAGTCAATACAGACGCCGCACCGTTGTGAGCTGTTTGCCCCAATAGCTCTCTGGGCCAAGAGATACGACACCGACTGCTCCAAGGCCGCCGCCAGCTTGAATCATCTCGTTGTTCCCAAGGTAAATGCCGACATGCCGCCCGTCTTCAAAAATCAGCAAATCTCCTTTTTGCATATCCCAAATCGGCACAGTGACACCGACATTATTCCACTGTGCATGGCTGGAACCACTCATGCGGTAGCCGAGGGCATGGTGATAGACATAGGCCACAAAATTGCCGGAATCAAAGCCGCGCATTCCTCTGTCGACGTTGTGCCCCCAAATGTAGGGTTGGTCAATCAACGCCTCGGCGACAGAAACGACGGCGGCTGTTTTCTCATCTCGCGATGTCTCAGCGTTTGCCTCCGGCTTGACGGACGGGTCGATAGTGACGCCCGGGGGCGGCACGTCAATATGTTGGCCCCGCGCGAACGTGGCCGCCGATGCATTGACAGATGGCGAGACGCGCTCAACGGCTGCGAGGCGCAGCCGCTTGAATACGCGGCCGTCATCGTTTTTCAGCAGCACGCGTTCGATAGGCTGGCGCGGGAATGCAGAAGCGATGTAGTTGGAGACGCCGTCGGGACTGGCGAGATCGAGAATGTCCTCGCCGGATTGGTATGCCGCGACTGGCCGAGTGGTGATGACGACCGTGTTTCGTTGCACTTGATTGGCGCCTAAGATGCGGACATACGTCTGGTAGGAAGCTGCGGCTGCGCTTGGCACACCGGCGGCAAAGCTGGTGATACTGTCATCCGCTGCGGCGCCACCGTTCAAATGGGGTGTCGTCGCACAGCCAGGCAACACCAGAACGCCGCCCAGAACGCTTGCCCAAGCAGTAAATACAGAGAGGGAACGACGCATGATGAGGCCTCCTTAAAACACTGTTTAAAGAAAGCGTTCATCAATGGGTGCCAGCTTATACATGACAAATTGGACAAATATGTTAAAAAGATGGCGCTGTTATCAGCGAAACTCGCCGTCTAAGCTGTCGATCTCGCCGCCTAGCTGAGGCCATAGCGTATCGACGGGCGCATATATGTTGCCTTGGTATGAAAAAGGTTCAGCATCCAAGTGAACGAGTTCACCGCCGATGCGCACCGCGGCCCCGAGATAGCTTATCTGTATGGATTTCTGCACCCCTGTCTGACCAAATTGACGCAGTTGCGGCTCTGTGCCAAGTTGCAGCGAACTTCCGGCAGCGATGTTCACCGTCCGTGTGCGATTGTCCCATGTGGCCGTACGGCCAGCGATTTTGGCCAGCGCGGAAACGGGCGCGTACAGGCGGTTGCCGAGCATCAACCCCGCAATGTTCACCTTGTTCGGCGTCTGCCATGTCATCGACTGGACTTTGACCGTCCGCTTGCCAAAGACCGCACGCCGATACAGCCGCAAGATCTCATGGACGCTGCTGCGTGTCACATAGCCAATTTGCTTGCCATACGCAATCTTGTCCCATGTGGGCCATTGCTGCAGGACGCGATATCCTTGAACGTCCTTTATTCGTCCTATCCTTGGGCCGTTTTTGTTCTTGCTTGCATATACAAAAGCGCCATTCTGCGTGACGGCGTACACGGTCGGCTCGTTCCACAGCTTGTTTTCGAGCACGCCATTAAAGCCTGCAGCCAACGCCTTTTGGCCCATGATGTTTGGATGGACGTCGATTTGCGCCAAGCGAATGAGCGACCACTGATGGTGGTTGATGACGTCATACGCATCGAATAAATAGGTGTGTTGCTGCGCCGCCACGCGCATGATCACGTTGTTCGCCTGGACGATATAAGGGTTGGCGAAGGATTGAAAAACGGTGCTGTCTGGCGCTGGATCGTAAATGGTGGCCAAGATGATGGGCGCTGTGGTGTGCTGGCGAATTTTCTGCACAATGGTTGTCATTTGCCTCGGCAGCTTGCGCACGCTGGTTTTTAATTGCGCGATGGTCGGTTTGAGTGATTTGGGCTCTTTGCCTTCCATGTAGCTGGCTAAGATGCTGTTGAAGTCGTGCAGCAAGTCGTTGCTGCCAATGTCCACGGTGACCAAGGTTGCCTGATGGAGCGCCTCCTGATAAGTTTTCGTGTCCAGCGCAACAAGTAAATCGGCGGTCGTCCAACCGGGGACGCCGAGATCCATGACATGGGCGTGGACGATGTTGCCGAGCAGAAACGGATAGGCGTCAGGCGAGGGCGTTGTCCCTTTTGCGCCAGGCAATTCGTATCCGTATGTGATGGAGTCTCCGAGTGACACGATGGTGCCATGTAACTTGATTTTAGGCGCCTTGAGTGCGTGCAACGGATGTTTGATAAGATTTTTTGCCTTCTTGATCTGTTTATTTACTGGACCTGCATCCTTGGTAGGCTTGGATGGCGCTTGCGCCGTTGAATGTGTGAGCGCGGAAGACGCCTGTAGTTGTTTTCGTGGCGGTTTCACGTGTGCAGGCGTCTTCTCTGAGGTTGCGCCCACGAGCGCGCCGAGAGTCACCAACAGCGTTCCAATTGAAGAACTGACGATAATCCACCGCTTCTTTCGATTCATGGGCCATTCACCTCCTGCGCATCGTTTGGCATCCTCCTTGACACGAGTCGTCTTGGCGCCGCGCCAACTGCGAGCGTGATCGACTGACAACGCATGTTTTATGTCAGCGACCCGCGTTTTCGTCTGGGAAACTCAGCACTCATGCCTAAAAGGACGAGCGCATAAGATGGACTAGTTGGGAAGAGGAGGATCACAGTGCTTAGTCATCTTCATGTCATTACAGAAATTCTCATGATGTCATTTGCGCTGGGGATGGATTCCTTATCGCTTTCCATCGGCGTTGGGCTAAGTGACATCCGTCGCCGGACAGCGGTACAATTATGTCTCACAATCGGCGTTTTTCATGTCGTCTTTACGTTCATGGGTCTGATGTTCGGCAACATGATTGGCCAATATTTAGGCGCGGTCGCACATTGGTTTGGCGTATTGCTGCTGTTTGGCCTTGGTGTGCACATGCTGTACACATCCCTTCGCAAAGATGAAGAAAAACCCGCGTCTGTCGCGACAGCCATCGCGATGCTGCTGTTTTCGGCCACTGTATCCTTGGATGCGCTGTCGGTGGGATTCAGCCTTGGGCTGCGCAGCGCCACTTACGGTGTCGTATCAGCCATATCATTTGGTTTTGTTAGTATGTTCATGTGCGGCATTGGGCTTTTGGTCGGCAAAAAATTTGGTCAATCCATTGGCAAGTACGGTGAAATTCTCGGCGCTTTTGTGTTGATCAGCTGCGGTTTCATGTTTCTCTTTTAAATTGACCGATAGGCTGCCATGTGTGATGCGCCCGTTGCATGAACAAATCAGCCAAGGATATACTACGTGTGAGTCTAGCGGGTTTATGGTTCATTTTCAAATGACGCAGGATACCTCTTTTGGGAAAGGGGAACATGATGCAGCTTTTATTTATCTGTACAGGCAATACATGCCGCAGCCCCATGGCTGCCGCCCTAGCCAGGCATCACGTCGCACAGGCGGGACGCCCGTGGCAGGTCGAGTCGGCTGGATTGTACGCAATACCCGGATTGCCGATGGCCGCTTACGCCACGGACGCTTTGATCCGCCGCCATGTGGTGGTGCAAAATCATCAATCACAAGCGGTGACACCGAAGTTAATTGAGTCAGCCGACTACATTTTCACCATGACGCAATCGCATAAATCAGAATTGCTTCAGGCGTACAAAAACGCGGCGGGGAAGACGTACACGTTGCGTGAATTTGTGGATGAAGATGAAACTGGCGATTTTGATATAAGAGACCCATTTGGCGGCACGGCGGAAGTCTATGAGGCCTGCGCAGCCGACTTGGATGCGCTGATGCAACGATTGATCGCGAAATTGCAGGACAGAGAAGACGACGAACCCGCAAAGCTGGAATAACCGCGCGTGCCGCCGATTGCACGCGCGCTTGTTTGATGTGCATACAAAAAGAGAAGAGGGTGGATTCACAATGGACAAGCCAGAGGTGTGTGATACACCAGCGACGGGTGGCAACAGCGCGGAGATAGATCCGGAAATATCGACATCGCTTCACACGGCGCTTGAGGATTTGCAGGCAACTGCACAACTTCAGGCTGGAGATATATTGGTCGTTGGCGCATCGTCGAGCGAAATTGTGGGGGCGCGAATTGGGACGGCGACGTCGCTGCAAATCGGCGAGGCAGTGGTCAGCGCCATTTTGGCATTCACAGACCCGCTGGGCATCGATGTCGCGTTTCAGTGTTGCGAACATCTCAATCGGTCGTTGGTGGTCGAACAAAGTGTGGCGCAGGCGCACCGACTTGAAGTCGTGCAAGCTGTGCCGATTCCAGGCGCGGGTGGCGCAGTGGCGGCCGCGGCATACTTTCGGTATCAGCAACCGTGTCTCGTGGCGGAGATCTGTGGCGATGCAGGCATCGACATCGGCGATACGTTCATTGGCATGCATTTGCGTCGTGTGGTTGTGCCGTTGCGCGGACGCGTGAAAGAGATTGGCCAGGCGCATCTGACCATGGCGATGACAAGATCCCCCCTTGTCGGCGGTTCGCGGGCCGTGTACGATGTGACCGAGGCCCAAAGGCGCATAGGCAGCAAAGCCTAATTTTGGAGGACGGGAGATACAAGCATGAATTTACGGAACTTTGATAAAGATGTCGCAATTGCGATGGAACATGAATTGCAACGCCAGCAGGACAAAATTGAACTGATTGCATCGGAGAACTTCGTCAGTGAGCCAGTTCTGGAAGCGTTGGGTTCGGTCTTGACCAACAAGTATGCCGAAGGATATCCAGGCCGACGCTATTATGGCGGGTGTGAGTATGTGGATGTCGTGGAAAACATCGCGCGGGACAGGGTAAAAGAACTGTTTGGCGCGGAACACGCCAACGTGCAGCCACACTCGGGCGCGCAAGCAAATATGGCTGTCTACTTTAGCACCTTAAAACCAGGCGACAAGGTGCTCGGCATGAATTTGGCGCACGGTGGACACTTGACCCACGGCAGTGGTGTGAACTTTTCCGGTCAATTGTACGAATTTGTGTCGTATGGTGTGGACGAGCAGTCACACCGCATTGATTATGACGAAGTGCTCGCGGTGGCTAAAGAACACCAACCCAAAATGATTGTTGCCGGGGCCAGCGCTTATCCCCGCATCATCGATTTTGCCAAGATGCGCGAAATCGCCGATGAAGTCGGCGCTTATCTGATGGTGGATATGGCGCATATCGCTGGACTTGTCGCGACAGGACATCACCCGTCGCCAGTGCCGCACGCGCATTTTGTCACTTCTACGACACACAAGACGTTGCGCGGTCCCCGCGGCGGGCTGATTCTCACCAAAAAAGAGTTTGCCAAGCAGATTGACAAAAGCATTTTCCCAGGCGTGCAGGGCGGCCCATTGATGCACGTGATTGCAGCGAAAGCTGTGGCGTTCGGCGAAGCGCTCAAGCCGGATTTCAAGGTGTACAGCCAGCAAGTCATCGACAACGCCAAAGTCCTGGCAGAGTCCCTCAACGCCAAAGGTTTCCAACTCATTTCCGGCGGCACGGACAATCACCTGATTCTGCTTGACGTGCGCAATTTCAACATCACAGGCAAAGAAGCAGAGCATCGGCTCGACGAAGTGGGCGTCACTGTCAACAAAAACGCCATCCCGTTCGATCCCGCCAGCCCCATGATCACCAGCGGCGTTCGCATTGGCACACCGGCTGTGACCACGCGGGGGATGGACACCGATGCAATGCGCGAGATCGCAGACATTTTCCATCTGGTTCTGTCCGGTGACTTCACGGACGCAGTCCGCGAAGCGGCGCACGCGAAGGTGGAGGCGTTGACTGAGCAGTTCCCGCTGTACGAAGGGCTCACATACGCATAAACACATCAGCATATCCGTGTTGACGACGGGCGGAGAAACCAATTTTGTGCCAATGGCAGGGCGCGAATTGGTTTCTGCTCGTTTTTGGGCTTAAGGGAGAAGGACGCATAGAATGACACAGGATGAACTGTACAACGAAGCAAAAGCGTTCATCGTGACTTGCTATCAAGAACTGCAGCATGACGCAGATACAACAGCGCGTCGTCTTGTCGAGATCCGGCAGTGTATTGAGCTGGATGGCACATACGAACATACATACGAGGAATTGGAATATGGCGCAAAAATGGCGTGGCGGAACAGCAATCGTTGCATTGGCCGTCTGTTCTGGCAGACTTTGAAGGTGCTTGACAAAAGGGACTGTCGGTCAGAGCGTGAAGTGGCCGAGGCCGTATATCAGCACATTCAATATGCCACAAATCACGGGAAAATCAGACCGACCATCACCATATTTCCAGCAAAGACAAAGAACAACAAGGTGCGCATTTGGAACCATCAGTTGCTTCGCTACGCCGGATATGAGACGGCGGAAGGGTGTGTGGGCGACCCGCACTCCATCCCTTTTACAGCCGTTTGTCGCCAATTGGGGTGGCATGGACAGGGAACCCACTTCGACATTCTGCCCTTGGTCATTCAAGTGGCCGACCGCCCGCCAATGTGGTTTGAGATTCCCCCGGAACTGGTGCTGGAAGTGCCGATTTCTCATCCTGAATACGCCTGGTTTGCCGATCTCCATTTGAAGTGGTACGCCACACCGCTGATTTCCGACATGGCGTTGGAAATCGGCGGTATTCGCTACACGGCCGCCCCGTTTAATGGCTGGTACATGGAAACCGAAATCGGCGCTCGCAACTTTGCAGATGAGAAACGCTATCACATGTTGCCGAAGATTGCGGATCTGATGGGCCTAAACACACAGACAGAGACCTCGCTGTGGCGGGATAAGGCATTGGTCGAATTGAATCTGGCCGTCCTTCACTCGTTTCAACAACAAGGTGTCAGTATGGTCGATCACCATACCGCTGCGAAACAATTTATGCGTTTTGAACAACAGGAGGCGGCCAATGGTCGGGATGTCACGGGGAATTGGGCTTGGCTGATCCCGCCAGTATCGCCTGCGACAACACATATCTTCCATCAAAGGTACGACAACACCGTCGTGAAGCCGAATTATTTCTACCAGCGCCTGCCGTACTGACGGTTGGGCGCTTGTTCTAGCAGGGCACGAAGGCCGCGAGGGGTGGTTTGCCTAAGTGATCCTGCGGCGTTCCAGCGGGATCAAACCGTACAGCACGCCCATGCCGAGGATGATGATGCCAGCGAGGAAGAACGGCGCTTCCGGGCTGATGGCGTCCCAGACGAAACCGCCTGAAAACGCCCCTGCGGCGGAGCCCAAACCGTCCACGGTCATAAAGACGCCCCAGAGGGTCGCTTTTTTGTCTGCATCGATGCTTCTATCCAAAATGGAATTCCAGGCTGGCAAAATAAACGCATATGTGATGCCGAAAAGCCCGACGACAATATAGGTGGTCAAGAGAGACTTGAAAAATGGATAAAGGCCAAGCGCCGCGCCGCCGAATAAGAAGCCGATGATGAGAAATCTGCGAGAGCCATAGCGAACGACCAATTTCCCTGCGGGAATGAGGCCGATGATGGTCAATGCGCCAAAGCAGGTGAGGAGCAGACTGTACATTGGGCCGGTTAAGTGTAAAATAACCTTCGCATACAGCGAAAGGATGGGCACGAGACAGCTGACGGCAAACGTTTGGACGAACATGCCGGGCAGCAAGAAGACGACGCCGCGCAGATTTTGCAGCAGCGATTGCAAGTCTCCCTTGTTCATTCGCAGTTTGTGTACGCTCGGGTGCTGATCTCCCTTGCGAAAATCTGCGGTTTGCCGCATCATGTTTGCCGGGATGCGTACAAACAGAAAGACCAGGATGAGGCCTAACGACAAGAGGCAGAGCAGGACGACAAAGGCCAAGTGGTATGTGGCGCTCCACAGAAAGTTGATGATGACAGGCCCAAGTCCCGTGCCGGTCAGCCAGAATATGTACAAATAGCCCATAAAAGCAGCGCGCTTCTCCTCTGGCGTCGACTTGCTGATGGCGGAAATGGCAGAGGGCCACATTGGGGTTGCAGCCACGCCAAATAAGGCCATACTGGCAATCAGCGACCAGATGTGATGGACGTTCATCATCCAGAACATCGAGATGATGCCGATGCAGAAACCGCCAATCAGCACATAGCGACTGCCCATTTTATCTATCACCCAGCCGACTGGAATGCGCAGGAGGTTGTCGACGAGATAGTGGATAGACAAGGCGATGCCCGTCCACTCGACGGCAAAGCCAAGGACAGTTCTGCCGTAGGTGGGCAGGATGGATAACGTGAGTGAACCACGGACAAACTCCGAACAGGTGATGGCAAACAGGCTAAAGAACAAGTAGGGGCGAAATAATTCAGGTTCGACCCACCGGGTGAAAAAGCGCAGGGATGGCCATGCCAGAGATACAGTTTTGCGTTTTCTTGCATTGCTGCGCATCATCAACGGCTCACTCCCGAAAGCTTTTATGTCCGCAATTGTCAATTGCGTATCCCTAGTGTGACCTCGAGTCGCCATCTGCAAACAAAAGGAGCAAGGTATTTTTCAAGCGTCCATCGCATATCTAGAGTGGCCGTGGTTCCAAACGCCGCGGCTGTAGCCATGTTTGTTATAATGGCGATAACATGCGGTAGATTGCATAAAAAGGAGTGTGACTCGGTGGGACAAGTCCATGTGCTTGACCATCCGTTAATACAGCACAAATTGACGTACATACGCAACAAGGAGACGGGAACCAAGGAGTTTCGCGCATTGGTTCAAGAGGTATCCATGCTCATGGCCTACGAAATCACGCGCGATTTGCCCCTGGCCGAGACCGAGGTCGAAACGCCAGTCGCACGCGCAAAAACGAGGCTGATTGCCGGCAAGACGCTGACGATTGTCCCAGTGTTGCGGGCAGGGCTGGGCATGCTCGATGGCATTTTGAATCTGATCCCGGCAGCAAAGGTCGGCCATGTCGGCTTGTATCGGGATCCAGAAACGCTTCAACCCGTAGAGTACTATTGCAAATTGCCGCCAAATGTGGAGGATCGCGACGTCATTGTGGTGGATCCGATGCTGGCGACCGGCGGTTCGGCTGCAGCTGCGCTGTCGGCTGTGAAGGCGCGGGGGGCAGTGCGGCCGCGTTTGATGTGTTTGGTCGCCGTGCCAGAGGGCATCGACGTCGTGCAAAAAACGCACCCGGATGTCGATATCTATACGGCGGCGATAGATGAATATCTGAATGATCACGGCTATATCGTCCCAGGGCTTGGCGACGCGGGGGATAGGCTGTATGGTACCAAGTGAGGTCGGCAAACAAGCGACCTGCCCTTTCGGACACGCACTTGATGAGCGGTACAGGTGAATGCCCGTGCCCAAGGAGGAACGTTTTGTGAGTTCTACTCGCCTACGTGTGATGACGGTTTTCGGCACACGCCCTGAAGCGGTGAAGATGGCCCCGCTCGTTCAGGTCTTAAATGCACACCCGCAAGTGGAGTCCATGGTCTGCGTCACGGCGCAGCACAGAGAAATGCTCGACCAAGTGCTCGATGTATTTGATGTGCAGCCAGATGATGATCTCGACATCATGGAGCCGAGTCAAACGCTTGGGAAAATCACCACCAAAGCGCTGAGTGGATTGGAAGTTGTTTTACAGAGACGCAGGCCAGATATCGTGCTGGTTCACGGGGATACGACGACGACATTCGCCGCCGCGTTGGCTGCGTTTTATCAGCAGATCGCCATCGGGCATGTCGAGGCAGGCCTGCGCACCTACCAAAAGTACAATCCATTTCCTGAAGAGATGAATCGTCAATTGGCAGACGTGTTGTGTGATCTGTTCTTTGCCCCGACCGATTTGTCAGCAGCCAATCTGCTGCGCGAAGGACGGGACGAAAAGGCCATCTTCATCACGGGGAATACAGCCATTGACGCGATGCGCACGACCGTGCGCGAGGAATATCACCATCCGATACTCGATGCGCTGCCAACGGGGACAAGGCTCATTTACATGACCAGCCACCGTCGGGAAAATTGGGGCGTCAACCTGGAGAATATCTGTCGCGCGGCCCTTCGTGTGGTCGAAGGACATGAGGAGATTCATCTCGTTTATCCAGTCCATCTCAATCCAGCGGTTCGCGATACGGTGTTCACGGTCCTTGGCAACCATCCGCGCATTCATTTGATAGATCCGCTTGGTGTGGTAGACAATCACAATTTCATGGCGAGATCGACCCTGATTTTGACGGATTCCGGCGGGATTCAAGAGGAAGCGCCGTCCCTGGGGGTGCCTGTTTTGGTCCTGCGCGAAACGACCGAGCGGCCAGAAGGAATTGACGCGGGGACATTGAAATTAGTAGGTACGGACGAGGAGCGAATCGTTCGCGAAGCAGAACATCTCCTGACGGACGCTGCTGCGTATGAAGATATGGCAGGGCGCAAAAATCCCTATGGCGATGGGCGCGCTTGCCAGCGGATTGTGGAGGCGATTCTCCATTATTTCGACCGTGGGGAACGTCCGGAATCATTTCGCTATTTGGAGAGCGGCAGTCTATTTTGATAAAGCGGAAAGACGGCGGTTGCCGTTTTTCTTTCCGTTTTTATGAAAGCGATTGCAATTGAGCGTTCTTCAGGCATTTCTTGATGTGGGGGTGAGTGAATTAGGGTTTGGGAAAATCATATCGCGTCAATTTTATGAACAAATGAACGGTTTACGAAGAATTCTGTCACAGCCTATCCTCAATTCATTGACAGCAGTTTTTCGCCTAGTGTACTATAGGCGAGAGTTCTGGCATTTCACTGTGAGAACCAGGTGTTTCACACTACGGAACGGGTGAGCTAGCACATCAGTTTCTGGAAACCCTGCCTCTCGATGATTACCGTTTAATGGAAATGGACATCATGGAGACGAACAAGTGAAAATGTGTCTGGACTTATCACCGCGATGAATGAACCGTTATCATGTGTCCCTCTCTTCATCCTGTACTAGGTGGTGTACAAGTTCGAAAACGAACAGCGACCAAAGTCGGAGAAGTCCAGTGCAGACCAAAAAATGTGGAAAACGTTTGCGGTCTATGCAGGTGTCACCCTGCAGTTAGCTGGGAGCGTCGTCGTATTTGGCTTCCTGGGGTATCACTTCGGAGAACAGACACACCATGTCTGGCTCACCGTACTCGGGGTCATCGTAGGTGTCGTCGTCGGGGGAAGTGGGTTCGCATTCCTCGCCAAACAGATATTAGGAGACAAACCATGAGTGTAGACCGATTGAACAAACGCCTTCGCACAATTATTATACTTTGGCTGGTGTTCATGGGCCTGACCGCGTTGAGTTGGCTTGTCCTTAGCGCTTGGCGTACGGCGATGGGTGGCCTGCTGCTTGGGGAACTTGGCGGCTTGTATGTTGTTTTCAGCATGTTTCGCCAAGGACACCACAATGACGATGCGCAAGGGGCGATACTGATGGCGTCAGGTATGGCGGGGATGTTTACACGCCTCATCATGATTGTAGCCATTATGGTCATCTCCCTGAAGTTCCGTACGATTTTTAATCCGTACACAGCACTCATCGGTTATTTACTCGGTTTTGTCTTCGTTTTTGCCGGGCTGTACAGCTTTGCCAGAGGCCCAATCTCAAAAGAAAAGTAGGTGAGAAAGTGCCGGTATTTCCCGAGATATTTGCGGGAACCATTTTCGCGACGAACTTGACGGTCATTGGGACCATCCTCTTTACGGGATTAGTCGTTTTCGTCGTACTGCGAATTGCTCTCGCGCGAATGGATATGCGCAGTCCCCGCGGTTTGCAAAATTTTGTGGAGTGGGTAGCGGAATTTACGACCAATATGGCTCGTGAAACGATGCCTACAGAGCAGGCTGTCGGGTTCATGTTGCCGCTTGCGTTTACGATGCTGTTGTTCCTCTTCGTCGCCAACTGGTTGGGGCTCATCATGACGATTGCGGTTCACTTCGGTGCGCACGCGCCAGCAGGTTGGGGCATTGCACCGGGGGATTTGGCAAACGCGAAGGGCGAAGTCGAGCTGTTTGACTCGCCAACTTCCAACATGAGCATGGCGCTCGCAATTGCCGTGATGGTCTGGCTGATCAGCCATGCGCGCGGTTTGCGGCATCCGAAAATCTGGCTCAAGCATTTTTATTCACCATCTCCACTTGCCGTCATCGAAGAAATTACCAATCCATTGACGCACGGCATGCGGCTTTATGGCAACATATTTGCGGGTGAAGCACTGCTTGGCATCATGCTAAAAGCGCCCTTTTTGTTTGGCTGGATACCATGGCAGTTGCCGCTGATTGTCTTGTGGCTGCTCTACAGTCTTTTTGTCGCCACAATTCAGGCCTACGTATTCTCCATTCTCATGTGCCTGTATGTGGGCAATAAGTCATTTGAAGGGCACTCGCATCACTAAGTTCAAATCACGAGAGAGTCATTTGAGGAGGATTTCAGTCTTATGACACAGATGGTACAAGCGATTTACGACGTTGCGGTTGCGTTGTTGCTAGGTTTGGCAGCCGTTGGTTCAGGTGTTGGTGACGGTTTGGTTATGAGCAAGTACGTGGAAGGTGTTGCACGTCAACCAGAGGCGCGCGGTTCCATTTTTGCAAGCGCACTGCTCGGTGTGGCGTTGGTTGAGGCGTTCCCGGTTATCGCGTTGGCGTTCGGTATCATCATCCTGTTTACCGCTGGTAAAATCTGATTAAACTTTTACCTGGTTCGTCCGAAACGCGATTCCATAGTAGAAGGGAGTGGCGCGAAGCGTGGGCGTCTTTGAACTTGGAACGTTTATATTTTCCATTGTCGCGTTCCTGATTGTCTTTTTCATTATCCAAAGATTTGCGTTCCGTCCGCTGGCCAAAATGTTGGAGCAACGGCGCAAACATGTCGAATCACAAATCAATGATGCTGAAAAGAGTCGCGAAGAAGCAGCCAAGCTGTTTTCTGAACAAAAGCGTTTGTTAGATGACGCGCGCAAGGAAGCGAAGAACTTGCTGGATGCAGCACGGGTTCGCTCAGATGAACAAGCACGTGAGATCATTCAAAAAGCAGAAGAAGAAGCTTCACGGATCCTGGAAGAGAACCGCGCAGCCATTACACGTGAACGAGATGAGGCGCTGGCGGCAGTGACACAGCGTGTCGCCGAGTTGACGGTGGAGCTGACATCGAAGCTGTTGCACAACCATGTGACTGCAGAAGTGCATAACGAGATGGTGGCCGAAGCAGAGAAGCGTCTAGGTGAGCTCGTATGCTGAGCGGCACAGTCATCAATCGCTATGCGCGTGGCTTGTTGGCATATGCCCAGGCGCATGATGTGGTAGACGCATTGGATGCAGAATTTGCGGACATTGCAAAAGCCATTGAGGCGTCTGGCGAATTTCAAAACTTCTTGGCAAATCCGGTTCTACCACAGGAAATGAAGCTTTCCATCATAAATAAGCTGTTGCCGGCTGGTGTGCGAAAAGATTTGAGCAACTTCATCGCGTTGTTGCTGGAGCGCGGCCGGGGCGGGTACATCGCAGCAGTGGCAGAGCGGTTCCACGAGCTTGTCGATGACCTGCACGGACGTATTGCGGTCGAGATCGAATCCGCACAGCCGTTGACACAAGCGCAGACAGAGAACATCGTCGCAGAGCTGAAGCGTGCAATTGGCAAGGAGATTCAGCCAAATATCCGCCAAAATCCGCAATTGATTGCGGGCTATCGGGTGAAATTGGGGAATCGCGTCCTGGATGCAACCACGCAATCGGCATTGCGTCAGTTCAGAGATAGTCTGCTCACGAGATCGGTTCGCAAGGAGGGGACACGTTGAGTATTCGCCCGGATGAAATTAGTGCGTTAATCAAACAGCAAATCGAGCAGTTTGATACGCAGATTCAAGTGAATGATACAGGCATCGTGCTGTCCGTGGGTGACGGAATTGCTCGTTTGCACGGTTTGGACAACGTCATGGCCGGTGAGCTCGTAGAGTTTGAAAATGGCGCTTCCGGCATGACCTTGAACCTTGAGGAAGACAACGTGGGTGTCGTCGTCCTTGGCTCCGTCACAGGAATCAGGGAAGGGGAGCAAGTGAAGCGCACAGGCCGGTTGGTTGAAGTGCCGGTTGGCGACGGTTTGCTTGGCCGCGTTGTCAATCCGCTCGGACAACCCTTGGATAACAATGGCCCGATTGAAGCAGAAGGCTATCGCCCAGTTGAGTCGAACGCGCCTGGCGTCATCGTGCGGAAATCCGTCAATGAACCGCTTGAAACGGGCATCAAGGCGATTGATGCCATGGTGCCGATTGGCCGCGGCCAACGGGAACTCATCATCGGCGACCGCCAAACCGGTAAAACTGCGGTAGCGTTGGACGCCATCATCAACCAAAAAGGCAAAAACGTGAAATGTGTGTATGTGGCCATTGGGCAAAAGCAATCCACCATCGCTCAGGTTGTGGAGACGCTGCGTCGCCATGGCGCGCTTGAATACACCATCATCGTGGCTGCGAGCGCATCTGAGCCTGCGCCGCTGTTGTTCCTTGCGCCATACGCAGGCTGCGCGATGGCTGAACACTATCTCTACAATGGCGGCCACGCGCTGGTCATTTATGACGACTTGACCAAACAAGCGGCTGCTTACCGCGAAATGTCCCTGTTGCTGCGCCGACCGCCAGGTCGTGAGGCGTATCCCGGTGACGTGTTCTACTTGCACTCTCGCTTGTTGGAACGCGCGGCGAAATTGAATGATGACAATGGCGGCGGTTCGTTGACCGCGTTGCCGTTTATTGAAACACAAGCGGGTGACATCTCCGCATATATCCCGACCAACGTGATTTCCATTACCGACGGTCAAATTTTCTTGGAATCCGATTTGTTCTACGCGGGCGTTCGTCCGGCTGTCAACGTCGGTAGCTCCGTGTCTCGTGTCGGTAGTTCTGCACAGACGAAAGCCATGAAAAAAGTCGCGGGCACATTGAAACTCGACTTGGCCGAATATCGCGAGTTGCAGGCATTCACACAATTCGGGTCCGATCTCGACAAAGCCACGCAGGACACGTTGAAGCGCGGTGCACGAATGACCGAATTGCTGAAACAACCGCAATATCAACCGCTGACGTTTGACAAGCAGGTCGTTTCACTGTGGTCCGGCGTCGATGGCCATCTCGACGATGTTCCGATTGAAGCGGTGCTGAAGTTCGAGCGGGATTGGCTCGCGTTTGTCGATAGGGAGTATCCGCAGATATTCGAGCAATTGCAACAAACGGCAGCGCTCGGAGACGATACGGTGGCATTGTTAAAAGAAGCGATCGTCAAGTTCAAAGCGACTTTTGTGGCGTAAGACGATTTGGCGGCACATCGCCAAACGCGCCTTACACGACGGCAGGTAGGTGAAAATCCGATGCAATCAAAGCGCCGCACAGGGCGGGGAGAGCGCATCGGTTATTTTCAAAAAGACGGGTGGTGAAAAGGAATGCCACAAAACACGCGTGAAATTAAACGCCGCATCAAGAGCGTTCAAAATACATCGCAGATCACCAAAGCCATGGAGATGGTGGCGGCTGCGAAGTTGCGCCGCGTTCAGGACGCAGTGCAGCAATCGAAGCCTTATCTGGCAAAGATGCAAGAGATGCTCGCCAACTTGTCTGCTTCGGCTCGCTTTGTCAAGCATCCACTGCTGGCGTCGCGGCCGGTGAAACGGACGGGTTACCTGGTGATTACGGCGGACAGAGGTTTGGCAGGCCCATATAATGCGCAAGTCATTCGGGCTGCTGTGCAGGAGTTTAAAGACAAAGATAAAGCGGCGTTTACCATTTTCGCTGTCGGCAAGCGGGGCCGAGATTTCTTCAAGCGGCGGGATTTCCCCATATCGTCGGAAGTGGTCGACTTGTCGGATTCGCCAAGCTACCACTCTGTGCGTGATTTAGCTGAAGAAATGGTACAGTCATACGAACGTGCAGAGTTTGATGAGCTGTACTTCATTTATAACGAATTTATCAACGCTGTTTCCCAGCGTCCGGTCGTCAAAAAGGTGCTGCCGTTGGACAGCTTGACCGAAGGGCAATCTGTCTCCAATCGCCACTACGAATTTGAGCCAGATGAAGAAGCGGTGATGGCGGCGTTGCTGCCGCGCTATGCGGAAACGTTGGTTTACCAGGCGGTGCTCGACGCGAAAGCATCAGAGCACGCGGCGCGAATGACGGCGATGGGCAGTGCAACGGACAATGCGAAAGACTTGATTGGCGATTTGACACTGTCGTTGAACCGAGCGCGTCAAGCTGCCATTACAACACAGATTGCGGAAATTGTCGGTGGTTCCGAAGCGGCGCTCAGTTAAGGCGGCGTAGCCTTTAGGGCATCGATTATTTTGAGAGTAGGAGGGAACTTCGTGAGTAAAGGACATGTCGTGCAGGTCACGGGTCCGGTTGTCGACGTTCGCTTTGCGGACGGCGAATTGCCGGCCATTAACAATGCCCTGCGCATTGACCATCAGAGTGAGGTCGACATCCACCTGACATTGGAAGTTGCGCTTCACCTAGGTGATAATGTCGTGCGTGCGGTCGCCATGTCGTCCACAGACGGCTTGGTGCGCGGCGTCGAAGTAACAGACACGGGGCGTGCAATCAGCATGCCGGTTGGCCAGGGTACGTTGGGACGGATTTTTAACGTGCTCGGGGAGACCATTGATGAACAAGGCCCGGCAGATGCCAACGAAAGTTGGCCGATTCACCGAAACGCGCCAAAGTTTAGCGATCTCACCACGAAGACGGAGATCTTTGAGACAGGCATCAAGGTCGTAGACTTGCTGGCTCCTTACATTAAGGGCGGTAAAGTCGGACTATTCGGCGGCGCCGGTGTCGGCAAGACCGTCTTAATTCAAGAGTTGATTCACAACATCGCCAAAGAGCACGGCGGATATTCCGTCTTTGCTGGTGTCGGCGAACGTACTCGTGAGGGGAACGACCTCTATCACGAGATGAAAGACTCCGGCGTGCTTGACAAGACCAGCATGGTCTTCGGTCAGATGAACGAACCGCCGGGCGCTCGTCTGCGCGTGGCGCTGTCGGGGCTGACAGTTGCCGAGTACTTCCGCGATGTCGAAGAACGCGACGTGCTGTTCTTCATCGACAACATCTTCCGTTTCACGCAAGCTGGTTCCGAGGTGTCGGCATTGCTCGGACGTATGCCGTCCGCCGTCGGTTACCAACCAACGCTTGCAACGGAAATGGGTCAATTGCAAGAACGTATCGCTTCGACGGTGAAAGGCTCCATCACATCGATTCAGGCGGTTTACGTTCCAGCCGATGACTATACCGACCCAGCGCCGGCAAATACGTTTGCCCACTTGGACGCAACGACCAACCTCGACCGTCGCATTTCCGACATGGGGTTGTATCCCGCTGTGGATCCGCTGGCGTCGACGTCTCGCGCATTGCAGCCTGACATCGTCGGCCAAGAGCACTACGAAGTGGCGCGCGGTGTGCAGGCAGTGTTGCAACGCTATCGCGAACTGCAGGATATCATCGCCATCTTGGGTATGGATGAATTGACGGACGAAGACCGTTTGACGGTCAGTCGTGCGCGTAAAATTCAAAACTTCTTGTCCCAGCCGTTCTTTGTCGGCGAGGTCTTCACAGGCTTGGCGGGCAAATATGTCACTGTGCAGGATACCGTGCGCAGCTTTAAAGAAATTCTCGACGGCAGACACGATGACATTCCGGAGACCTACTTCCGTTATTGTGGCGCGATTGAGGATGTGCTTGAGAAGGCGAAGAAAGACGGCTATGCATCGTGATGATGGTGTGCTCGACGCGGAAGGTAGGTGAGCGCGATGTTGACCGTTCCGTTTGAAATCGTGACACCAGAGCGCATTGTGCTTGAGCAGGATGTGCGCATGGTGATCGTGCAAGGCGGCTATGGTGAGCTGGGGATTTTGCCGCGCCACATGGCGTTGGCAACTGCAGTGAAGCCATGTCTAGTGCGCATTCGATTGGAAGATGGCGCAGAAGATGTGGTTCCCGTGAGCGGCGGCTTTCTTGAGGTATTGCCGGACAGGGTGACCCTTTTGGCGGATACTGCTGAATTGCCAGGGCAAATCGATGTCGGGCGTGCTCAGGTAGCGAAAGAGAAAGCAGAGCGTCGTTTGTCACAACCAACGGACGATGTGGATGTCGACAGGGCGAAAGCTGCCCTATCGCGTGCCCAGCTTCGGTTGGATGCCGTTGAAACACACGAAAAAAATGGTGGATTTTTGCAATCGGAAGCGTAAATGCGACTTTTCGTATACTTTCAATAAATTCCACAAATGCACCCGGCGCCATCGCGTCGGGTCTTTTATGGTATTTTAGAGAGTGGTGTCATGTGTGATGCATACAGCGCGGACAGCATCATGAAAATGCGAGCCGGTGAGGGCAACATGGATGGCACGTATCAAATCGAATGATTTCTAAAAACAGAGGTCATCCGAAAAGGGGTAATCTGCTCATGCGCAGGAGGGACTTATCCCTTTTCGGATCATCTCATTGTTCACGGGGAGGAGGGGCTGTATGGCCTCGTGGATATGGCTCACTTGCTTACTGTCACTCGCCGCCTTTTTGTTCCTGGCCATATCAGGCAGCCGAACCCCGAAAAGCATCACGTCGAGGGTTGCAGCCCTGTTTTTTGCCGTTGCGGCACTCATTTCCATGGCCGTGTTTGTCTCGACCATTCCTTCGCCAGGCACGGCAGAGACGTATTTGTTTTCGTTTGTTGGCATGAACGCCCATCTTGGGTTTCGCGTTTCATTTGCAACTGTCATCTCCATCATTAGCGTGTATTTTACGGCGACCGTGTTGACGAATCGGGTGATGCGCCGGCGACATCTGTTTACGGACAAGCAGATTCACACGTTTTGCACGCAGTTGGCTTGGTGGACGTTTGGCTTGAGTTTCTTGGTGATGTCGCCGACGTTGTCGCAAGCGTGGCTAGGGAGCCTGATTTGCACACTCGGCGTGATCTGGTTCTTGTTGTTCGACGCGCGAAATATACTTTCAAGTGGGCAAACAAGGACGTTGTCTCTGCTGGTGATTGTCGCGTTTTTGGCACAAACCCTGCCAACTTGGCTCGCGTGGCACGTGTATCACACGGTACAATTGACGTTGATCCGCCATGAACATAAGATAGGCCGTGTGGCGCATGGCGCGGCATGGGTCTTGTGGTTATGGCTTGCGGGTCTGTTGATCCAATGGGGAACGCTCTATACCATTCGCGGTATGACGCGAGACAAGATGAGTCGCACCGCTTGTTTGTGGCTGTCGTTTGCGTTGTACACGGCAAGTGGATTTTACTTGTGGGCAGCTTGGCCGGTGGTCGTGACGGCGCATTGGATGACTGTGGTGGTCATCGCGCTGGCCATTGGCATATCTTTGTCCCTGTTGCCGCTATTGTTTGGCATGATCAGAGAGCGCAGGGTGGAAAAATCCGAAAAACGTCCGGAGTCGATGCACCGATGAATGAATCGAGTGGAGCTACGAGTGTGATACTGGGCACTGACGGCATCGTCATTCTGATGTTCTTTTTCGCAGGTCTGATGGCGTGCTGGTGGGCGCTCGCGGCATTGAAGTGGGACAAGTTTCTCAACCATCCGCTAAGCCCCCAGGCGCAGATGCTGCGGTTTTTCCTCGCGTTGTTTGGCGGACTCATCAGCGTGGGGGTAGCAGTGCTGCTGCTTGCCGCCATGCAGGTGGCGAGATCGTTGTCGTGAAAGAAGGGAAACGACCCCCGTTTCGCCAAGGCAGACAACGTATTCTATGAAAGTCCCTACGAGAAGAGGTTTAAATTGCAGCAACTCTGTCCAACCTGTAGATGAACTGGTGCAATCAACAAGATTGCCGCGTTCGCACACGGTTTTGGATGGAGGGTGCAAGAATGGCACAAACTAAGGGACAGCGTAGGGCGCAACTTCGGAAAAAGCGTTTGAAGAAACGAGTAAAACAAGTTTTGTGGGCTTGTCTGTTCGTCGCTGTGGGTGCCGCACTGGTTCACCAACCGATGACTGCGGATGCGCAAACGAAATCAGCGAGCACATCACAAAACTTGGACGGCACGAAGGCGGAAGCTTTTTTGCTTCAAGCGATGTCTGCTGCAAACGTCACACCGACGAACTATGCAATTCATGACTGGACGAATTTGAATCAACAATTTATGTCGGAAGATCATTTGGCATCCATTGGTACACAACTTGAGCAGGAATTTGATTTAAACAAGGCGAAAATAACAAGTCGATCCGAATCCAATGAGACGTTTTGGCAAGTGGACGGGACATGGCCCAATTCGACCAACGTTCAAATTGTCCTGACGAGTTTTCCTGCGACCACGGATGGTTCTGGTACGACAGCAGCCCAGACGGTGTTGACGGTCACTGCGCTGAACGGCTCGGCGTCGACAAAAGATTTTGCTGCGTCGTATGATCGCATTGAGCAATTGGTCGCGTCTGTGCAGGGAACACCGCAGATGAGCGCCTATTTCGCAGGTGCGATGAAATCGCAGCTGTCAGAACAAGATGCCAATCAGCTGGTCAATCGCGTTTTTTCAGCAGTGAATGCGAGCCCTGTGGAGTCTCTGAAGGGGCAATGGGACACAAGCGTTTCGGGGTACACGCCGAACGCCTTGACGTACATTTACACGAATGGGAAGCGCATGAATCTGCAAGTTGCAGTTCATGATGATACATACCATCATGATACGAACGTTTTGGTCGGAACACCAATCATCACCACCACGTACTAGACGACGCGTCCACGTAACGCTTCGTGACGAGGAGTCTCAGAGACTTGGGCGGAGGTTACGGAATGGCAAGAATAATCATTAATGGCGGACACCGCTTAGAGGGAACAGTTCGCGTGAGCGGTGCAAAGAATGCCGTGTTGCCCATCTTGGCAGCCAGCTTGTTGGCGGCCAAAGGGGTCAGCCTCATCGACGAAGTTCCACATCTGTTGGATGTCGAAAATATGGCCAATACCGTTCAAGCACTTGGGGCAGATGTCGCTTGGCAGAACGGCAGCATCTCGATTGACGCGCAAAACATCAAAAGTGTAACGCCTCCATACGATTTGGTTCGCCGTATGCGGGCTTCTTTTGTCGTGGCTGGGCCTCTGTTGACTCGTTTTGGGGAAGCGACCATCGCTTTGCCTGGCGGTTGCAACATCGGACCACGCCCGGTAGATCTCCACATCAAGGGACTGGAGGCAATGGGTGCGACATCCATTGTCGAAAATGGGTTTGTCCATTTGAAGGCCCCAACAGGTGGCTTGAAGGGCGCACGCATCTATTTGGACATTCCAAGTGTGGGTGCGACACAAAACATCATGATGGCTGCTGCGTTGGCAAATGGCCAAACGGTCATTGAAAATGCTGCAAAAGAGCCGGAGAATGTGGATTTGGCCAATTACCTAAACGCCATGGGCGCTCGGGTGCGTGGCGCAGGCACGGACATCATTCGCATTGACGGCGTGGATATGATGCACGGCGCGGCGCACAGCGTCATTCCAGACCGGATTGAGGCTGGCACGTTCTTGGTTGCTGGCGCGCTGATAGGCAATGGCGTTTATGTGGAGAATGTCGTTTCACAGCACATCATGTCACTGATTGCTAAACTAGAAGAAGCTGGCGCAAGAATTGAGGACACGGTCGATGGCATCAAAATTTGGCCCTGTGAGGGCGGTCGACTGCGTCCGTTGGATGTCAAGACCAATTACTATCCCTCTTATCCGACCGATATGCAGGCGCAGATGGTCGCGGCGCTGACTGTGGCTTCTGGCACGAGCACAGTGACGGAAACGGTGTTTGAGAACCGCTTCATGCATGTGGCTGAGCTGCAGCGCATGGGCGCCAACATCCACATTGAGGGACGCACTGCAGTTGTGGAAGGCACCGAACACCTGTCTGGCGCGCGCGTGACGGCGACAGATTTGCGGGCGGGCGCGGCGCTTGTCATAGCGGGTCTCATCGCCGAAGGGAAGACAGAAGTACACGGCTTGCACCACCTCGACAGAGGATATGACAACCTGGTTGCGAAGTTCCAGGCGTTGGGCGCTCGGATTGAACGCTATGAGGACGCAATGGAAGAGGCTGGCGCATAGGTTGAGTGCAGTTCCATTTTGAACTTATCCATGCGAGGATGCGGACAGACCGCATCCTCGTTTTATTTTGACGGTTGCGGTACCTTTTTAGCTGCAATTTCTCCCCGAAAATTGCTAGACCACCATGTCTCATTCACCATCTAGCGCCGTCGGTGCGACACATAACCCTATCAACGAGCGCATATCAGTTTCATAGAGGACCTTGGCGCAATTGCGCGCCAACCTTTATGAAAGGAGATTCACTCATGTCGCACAAGCGGTTCACGCCAGTCAAAACATCTGCTCGCGCTCAATTTCACAGGCGCGTTCGCAACATCAACCAGCAAACTTCGGAGCCGACGACTGTACAAGAGATCGTCCGCTTCTGTATTTGCATTCTGCTCATCTTCGCGGGCATCGTCGGCCTGCCGACAGCCATTGCGCACATCTTTCACCGCGGGCCGATGCCGGATATCACGGCATGGTTGCACACCTCGGACGCGAAGATCAACGTGCGCGTCTATGACACTGTCACATCGTCTTCGTCGAACATGGCGCTCAACACGTACATTCTCGACGTGCTCGCAGCCGAGTGTACACCGAGTACACCGTTGCAAAGCCTGGAAGCCGCGGCGGTGGCGACGCGAACATATGCGGTCCGCGCATTGGACAAGGAGTCCACGGGATCCTCGTACGCCGCGAGTCACGGAGCGGATGTCACGGATGATGGTCAATTGGACTTGCCGCTTGCCAGCGCTTCCGATATTGAAGATGAATATCCGGATACAGCCTTTCAATTTTTATCGCAAATCAAAGCAGCCATTGAAACGACCGACGGATTGGTCTTAACCTATAAGCAACAGCCGATTCTAGCGTTTATGTTCGATCTCTCCCCAGGCATGACACGTTCCGGTCAAACGGCGCTCCATCAAAATCTGCCGTACTTGAAGGCCATCTCGTGTCCTGACGACAAGGCAGACCCTGACCGAGTCGCGACGAACCGTTTCGAGTCGCGCGAAGTGGCACAGGTGTTCTCGGCGGCGGACATCCAGCTTGCGAAATTGCAGATGGATCGACTGAAAGACGGGTTTGTCAGTACGGTCACTTATCAGAATCACACTTTGAGCGGCACGGATTTTGCCAATCAATTGCATCTGCCCTCGGCGGATTTCACCTGGAAGGTGGACGGCGACACCCTCGTCATTACTTCCTACGGGCGAGGCACTGACATCGGGATGAGCTTGCACGAAGCGGATGTGATGGCGACAAAAGGAGATAGTTGGAAAATGATAGTATCCCATTTCTATCCCAGCGCAAAGGTGCAAGTAGATGGGGCTGTGATGCCCGCAAAAACCTCCTGAATCCAAGAAGGACGCGGATTTTTGCAAATTGAATCTTTTATCTAACCCTTTTTGCAAAGACTAGGTTTAGATTCTAGTTTTGCTGGCGAGACTCACTACTGAGGTGAGCGCCACATGGATGAAAAACAACATCCGAACAACACGGAAAAACACACAGACGCCCAAAATAAATTGACAGGGCGTCCCACGAACGCCAAGCGCGTGATGTCGAAACGCTGGCTCTATCCAGCAATCTATCTCGGTGCGGCAGCAGTCATCATTGGTCTGATGTACGCTCGCAGCCAAATGGCGACGAGCACCGCATCCGTCCAACCGGTGGATTCGCACTCTACGACGCCGACCACCACAACCACGACAACAACCGCTGAAAAAGAGCCATTTAGTTGGCCAGCGGCAGATGGGACAAATACTGAGGTCTCAGTCGGGTTCTTCCCAGTGAAGGGTGATTTGAAGTCGCAGGAGAATGCGCTTGTAGAGTATGACAATACCTACTCTGCGCACAGAGGCATCGACATCAAGTCGAAGAGCGGTTCCAGCTTCCAGGTGACAGCTGCACTCAGCGGAAAAATCACGCAGGTGGATGATCAACCGCTGTACGGTCAGGAAGTCGTCGTGACCAGTAATGATGGGTATACAGAAACGTACCAATCTTTGGGGTCCACAGATGTGAAGCAAGGCGAAACCATTCATCAGGGTCAGGTCATCGGCACCTCGGGCACGAATCAGTTCGAGCAAACCCAGGGAAACCATCTGTATTTCGAAGTCGATTACAATGGCACCCCGATTGACCCGCAGTCTGTTTTGCCGAAGCAGTAATGAACTGCACCGTCCGATAGGGATGAGTTCATCACAACTTGAAAATGCGTCTTCATCTGATTCGGACACGAACTCAATAAACTGCCATACCGCAAAGCGCGTCCACATTCATTTTGCAAAATGAGGCAACCAGACAAGACGTGCTTTGCGCAATGACAAACACCGTGACAGATACCGCAACATATATCGCGTCACAGGTGATGATATCCGTCTCCATGTGAGGCGGATTTTTTTTCTGTCTATCCTGAAAATAAAGTCGATATCCTGGTGACGCGTCATCCGCGATGCCTTGATTGACTGACATTTTCATGGTTCTGCTGGTGCGGGATGCATCACGCATGGCGGTCTATGCACGCATTTCGGGAACAGTCGGGAAATTTGTCGATCACGCTCGAATTTTCCGGGCAATATCTTGTTTAAATTCTTATTTCCCAGGAAGTAATGTTGCTGTGGCGCGGTTTGTTCAAATTCGGCCAAGCCCAGACGCATGTTGCCAAGGAATACCGTGTACACCCCCTCATATACTGTATCAGACCAACTGACCTGCATGGGGGGCGAGAGGAGTGCATGATTACATCAAGGAACGTACTCTGAAAATTGGGGAATATATCGTGGAGACGCGCAATACGGTCCGAACGATTGCCCGGGAGTTTGGCGTTTCAAAAAGTACCGTGCACAAGGATTTGACAGAGCGCCTACCGGAAATCAATCCGGATTTGGCGAATCGTGTCAAGGAGATCCTGGAGTATCACAAGTCGATCCGGCACTTGCGAGGTGGCGAAGCCACCAAATTGAAGTACCATAAAGACGACGAACCGCAAAATGAGTCGAAAAAGTTCGGCGCTCGTACAGGAGTTTCAAGTGGTCTGTAGAACTACACTCTAGTTATACTATCCTATCTTCTATCTCATGCACTAATATATGAACACCACTATGCTTCCATGCATGCTCTAGTTTAGGAGGATTCGTCGGAGATGTTATCTAGGGATATTGGGGTCGACTTAGGCACCGCCAACGTGCTTGTGCACGTCAAAGGACAAGGGATTGTACTCGATGAACCTTCCGTTGTTGCGATAGATCAGGTGACAAAGCAGGTGGTTGCCGTCGGAGAAGAGGCTCGCCGCATGCTTGGGCGCACGCCGGGAAATATCGTTGCTATTCGACCATTGCGTGAAGGCGTGATCGCCGACTTTGATGTGACGGAAATCATGTTGCGTCATTTCTTGAACAAAACCATCGGCAAGCGGACGTTTTCCCGTCCGCGCCTGATGATTTGTGTTCCTGCGGGGATCACGTCGGTTGAACAAAAAGCAGTGCGAGAAGCGGCGGAGGCTTGTGGCGTCAAACAGGTGGATTTGATTGAAGAGCCGAAAGCGGCTGCCATTGGCGCAGGCTTGAACATCTTTGAGCCGAGCGGCAGTATGGTCGTTGACATTGGTGGAGGAACGACGGACGTAGCAGTTTTGTCCTTGGGCGACGTCGTTACCTCCGCGTCCCTTCGCATTGCAGGGGACAAGCTCGATGAAGCCATTGTGAAATATATCCGCCGCGCATATAACCTGATGGTGGGTGAACGCACGGCAGAGGAATTGAAGAAGGAATTGGCGACCGTGTTCCCAGGTGGGCGGACAAACTCGATGGATGTGCGCGGGCGCGACATGGTTTCTGGCCTGCCGAAAACCGTCACCGTGCAGGCGGAGGAAATGCGTTCGGCGCTGCAAGAGCCGATTCGGTCTATCATTCAGGCGACGAAGTCGGTGTTGGAACAGACTTCGCCGGAACTGGCGGCTGATATTTTTGATAAAGGGGTCATGCTCACTGGCGGCGGCGCGTTGGTAGACGGGCTCGACAAGTTGATGCAGGAAGAGTTGCAGATTCCAGTGCACATAGCCGAAAATCCGATGCAATGTGTCGTGATTGGCACCGGTAAAGTGTTGGAAAGCGCAGAGTGGCGCCGTTATCGTGAACAACAGGGCCGTGGCAAATCGTGGCGCCGCGCGCGCTAGCGTTTGCGGTTTTTTTGGACGAGCCTCTGGCTAGAGAAAGGAATGAGCGCTTGTGATTTCAGGCTTGACCACAGCGTCTGCCGGTATGACGGTGAACGAGCGCGCACAGCAGTTGTTGGCCAACAATCTCGCCAACATGGATACGCCTGGGTTCACAGTCTCGCAGCCGGAATTGATAGAAGCGCCGACTCAGTCGTTGTATCGGGGTGGATACGACGGCGATGGGGCAACATACATTGGCAAGGTGGGCGCGGGTGTCACTTTTCAGGAAGGCGTCCCCTCGTTTGCAGCGGGCACGTACAGCAATACAGGGCGGTCATTGGATGTATCCATCGCCGACACGACACCTGCTGGTAATTACGCCAGCGTGCAAGCGGCAAATGGTTCTGCCAGCGCACAGGGACAAGTGAGTGTTGGCAATGCGGGCCGGCTTGGCGTCAATGGCCAGCCGCTCACCGTGTTTGATACGAACGGCCAACCCGTCACTGGCGTCTATGCGGTGCGCAATCCGCAGTACCAGGGCTCAGTTTGGATCAGCGCTGCGAGCGCGCCTGATTACGACGCGGCGGGCAATCCATCATTTGTGTTTGAGAACGCCGCTGGACAAGTGGTGGCGACGCCAGGTACAGATGCGGCGCAAGGACTTTCTGTCCGCGTCGGCACTGATGATGATATGGGGTTGCACAGCTTTTACGCCGTGGATTATCAAGGGGCATCGGGAGCGACGGGCATCGCCTTGACGAAGGATGGGGCTTTGCAACTGAATGCGAACAATCAGTTGGTGGACGCGGCGGGCAATGCCATTTTGCCAGTCGGGCCAAACGGACAGTTGATTCCCGGCGGCCGCATTACCGTCAATCCAAACTACACAGGAACGAGCTTGTTTGGGTCAAACGGCCAGGCGCTGCAAGATGCAAATGGCCAGATGTCCTTCACGGTGACCGATGGCAACGGCAATGTGGTTGCAGGTGGTCGTTTAGGCACGGTGGATGCGGATGTCACGAACTTGAGTCCACTGGGCCAGACCGAGTGGATGGTCGGGAACAGTTTGAATCAAGGGACAGTGCTGCCGCAGTTGCAAGCGGGCACGGGACAATTGCTGCCCGGTGAATTGGAAGGCAGCAATGTCGATCCGACGACGACGATGACGCAGATGATCAACGTGATGAATTTATACGAGGCGAACCAACGTGTGGTGCAGACTGAAGACAGTTTACTGAACACGGCTGCGAATGACATTGGCAAAGTGAACGCATAACCTGCGGCATCCGCCGAGCAAGAAAGGAACGGTACCGCCATGCAAGCGATGTGGACGGGCCTCTCGGCCCTCAAGTCGTCATCCGACTGGTTGGACAGGGTGGGTGACAATCTGGCGAACATGAACACGCCGGGTTTTGCGCAGGATCAAGGGAGCTTTGCCGACGCCTTGACGATGCAATTGTACGGCGCGGCGACAGATCCGGAAAATGCGCGCCGCACCACGCCGCAGGGTTGGCGCGGTGGCACAGGCGTCGTTTCCGTGCCGGAAGGGCAGGACTTTTCGAACATGAGCCTGCAGCCCACAAACAATGAGATGGATCTCGCCATCCAAGGCTCCGCCTTTTTTGCCGTTCAGGGACCGAATGGCACGTTGTACACGAAAGCGGGCGACTTTGAGTGGTCGAAAAGCGCCAATGGTCAATTTCTACTATCGACGCCAAATGGCGACCCTGTGTTAAGCACAACGGGACAACCGATTGTGAAGCCTGCCAATGCAGGCACGATGTCGGTGGGATCGAATGGGCAAATCAGCTTTGGTTCCGTGGCGGGTCCTCGCATCGCCATGGTGGACATTGCGGAGCCTTCTTCCCATTGTGTTTCCGTAGGGAACAATCTCTATGCGCTCGGCCCAGGCGGCACGGCGAAAGCCGCCACAGATTCGTCCATTCAACAAGGGTATCTGGCGATGAGCAATGTGGACGAGACGACGCAATTAAGCGATATGATTGAAGCGCAGCAGATGTTTCAGCTCAACTCGGAGAGCATACAATTGACGAATCAAATGATGGGCATTGCAGATAGCATCAGATCTTCAGGGTCTTAACACGGTTCGCTCACTGTGGGACATGTGAAAATCCCCCGAATCAAATGGATGAGCGGACTTTTTCACAGTCTCCTAGAGGCGATGGTCTGACACCTTTTCGCTTTTCAGCCACACTGTTATAATGTCTTTTGGTTGCGACGAGCTGATTTATAGACTCAGGTTGCCCGTCCGAACAAGGGGGCGAAGCGTATGAATTTACCGAATCTGTTGACCCTGCTCCGGCTATTATTGATTCCTTGTTATTTGTGGTCATTTTATGGGACACAAAGTCCGCACAAAGTGCTTGCGCTCTGTATTCTTTTATTTGCAGGCCTGACAGATGTGTTGGACGGATACATCGCACGTACATACAAACTCGAAACATATGCAGGGCAACTGCTAGATCCGCTCGCGGACAAACTGATGATGGTCGCCGTCTTATTCACGCTGATTGAATCGGACCGTGTGCCTTGGCTAGAAGCGAGCCTGCTGGTCTTGCGCGACGTATTGATGATCATCGGCGCGGCGTTTTTTTATTTTCAAGGCAAGCGGGCGGTGCCAAAGGCGAACAACTGGGGCAAAGTGACGACATTTTGCTACTACATCGCCATCTGTTCCATCATTTTGGCTTGGCCGTCGGCTTTGAGTGGCGAGATTTTTCTCTGGTTTACCGTCGGCCTTTCGTATTTGACCACCGTTTTGTATGTCGCCAGCATGGATGTCATCACCATTCGACGGCAGGTCTACTGATGACGCGTCGGATGGGATGATGCCGGTTGGCCCAACAAGCACATGTCTTTGGCAGTCTGCCACCCATCTTTCCCGAAGGAGCTTTGCGTATGGAACTCAATCTACCTTTGTATGCGGAAGACATTCGTCAGATCTTGCCGCATAGATATCCGTTTTTGCTTGTAGACCGAGTGACCGAAATTGAACCGGGTGTCCGCGTCAAGGGATATAAGCTGGTGACGGCGAACGAACCACACTTCACGGGCCATTATCCCGACTACAACGTGATGCCCGGCGTCCTCATCACGGAAGCGATGGCGCAACTCGGCGGGGTCGTCATCCTCTCCTTGCCGGATTTCGAGGGCAAGCGTCCGCTTCTGTCTGGCATCGACGGCGCGCGCTACCGCGGCCAAGTTCGGCCAGGGGACAAGCTGGATTTGGAAATTGAAATTGAACGGCTGAAGGGGCGCATGGGCAAAGGCAAAGGCACGGCCTATGTCGACGGCAAACTGGTTGCCGAAGCGACGATTCTGTTTGCCATCGTCGACGCCGAGTAAACGGTATTGGCCCTGTGCAACAGGCGACGACTTCGCTGTCGACATGCCTGTTGCGCAGTTGCCAGTGCTTTTGCAGATGTCGTATTCTTGAGACACGAAAATCCATCAGATTGAATGCGCAGAGGACTTTTTCACATGTCCCTAGGCAAAATCGCGCCAAGTGTAACCTAAAGCTGCTGCAGTTTGGCGCATTTTGGCCAGCGCCCGCTTTCGCCACGTTTTGACCGTTTCCAAGCTCACCCCCACGCGCGCTGCCAGCGCCTCCATTGTGACTTCGCGGAGGTAGGCCTGGAGCCAGAGGCGCTCGCGCGCACTCAAATGCGCCTTTTGCACAATCCGCTGCAGTTCCTGTCGATGTACCCATGCCATTTCCCACGCAGTGTCAGGGCAGTTTGTCTGGCTGGCCCACAGATCTTCCAAGCGCTCACTGGGCGACTTGTCGTCCTCTGTCGATGCGCCGATGAACGTCTGTCTTGCTGTGTACCTCCACACGCGACGCATGGCCGTGCGCACGTCGCCGCGCACTTTGGCCGCCGCATAGGCTGGAAACGGACCTCGCGCCGGATTATAAAGCTGGATGGCGGTGAGTAAGGCGCTGCAGGCCTCTTGATAGGCTTCCTCGTAGCCGCAGGCGGCTTTGTAGCGTGCAGCCACACTCCGCAGCAGTCCTTCGTATTGGGCCAGCACACTCGCTGTGTCCACTTTGTCCGCACAAACGGCCGTCATCCATTGGCTCGTATCTTTTTTCACCATACGCATTTGGCATGCACTCACTTTGGTTCGAGCCGGCTCAAACGTAAATTACGCGCAGCCAGAATGTACCGTCAGAAGAGGAGATATGGCGAACTTGGAGAAAGGGTCAAGTCGGAAGATGAACAGATAGCATCCAATAAAAAACATTTGATAAAAGTTGAAAAGGATATGTATAAACCACCAGACTTGAGTATTAATAATAATAATTTTCGAAATAATAGATTGATCAATTTATACAATGTTCGATAAGATGTGTGTAAATACAGGAAATTATACGTGCTCTATCAAGATCATCCGAAACGTGGGGAGGGCTTCATGACAGTATGGATATCGATTTGATTTGCGCAGATATGGCGCATCCTATTGCGGGCGCGCGCGTATACGAGAGAAAACCGGATATGCCGAATATCGAGCGCTTTGCGAGTGGGATAAGCGCGTGGATACCGACTTATCACGCCGGACACGCCAGTCTAATTGCGCTGGCGAACGGAGAGCGATGGTATGTGCCGAAGTCGGCCAAATCCATCTACATGGCGCTAGCGAGGCTGCACTGTGTCAACCTCCGCCATCTGCGTCACGTCTATGAGGCGCATCTGCGGCGCTCCATCTATTTGCCGCTGGTTGTCGGCGCGCAAATGCGGGCCTACGCGCCCTTGAAGGTGCGGACGCCGCTCACGCGCAACGACGGCGCGATGGGTTATTTTCGGGTCGATCACGTTGCCGCCGTCCGCGTCAAGAACCGCGATGTGTGTTTCATCGAGATACATAGTGGGGATGTGTTTGAGATTCAAATGCCAAAGTTGCATGTCGAACAGCGCTTGCGCGATGCAGACAGCCTTTGCGTCCTGATGCGGCACCGCGGCGAATGATACCCACGCAATAAGCATCCAGCCAGGGGAGTTTGGCCTAAGACATTCCTTCCGGCCAGACACCACGCACCAAACTCCCATCTGGCGCAACTCCAATATACTCAGGCGAGGAGACGGCAACAGTGACTTGGCCGTTCGTCCACTCCGTCAGTTGTTCCATCGTCTTTTCCACTTCTTTTTCCGGGACGACCAATTCAAACGAGACTGCTTCGTTAAATGTTTTTTCATAAAGCGGGATGTTGATTTGCTGCAGGCTGTATTCCAGTTTGCCGTAGATGGCGTAGTCACATGTCACCTGCAGCGTCTGCATGGGCGCGCACAGGAGTTTGGGCGTCGAGGTGAGCACCTCGCTGGCGGCTTGCGTGTAGGCGCGTATGAGGCCATTTGCGCCGAGCAGAACGCCGCCGAAGTAGCGCGTGACCACGACAAGTACATTGTCCATCCCTTGGCGGCGAATGACTTCGAGAATGGGACGGCCTGCAGTGCCGCTCGGTTCGCCGTCGTCGGAGAAGCGTTCGACGGGCACGCCAAGCCCGCAGCGGTAGGCAAAACAGTGATGATTCGCCCCTTTGTGGCGCTCCCGAATATCAGCGAGGGCAGCCTCTGCATCTGCCGCTTTGAGAATCGGAACCAAATCGGCGATAAACCTGGATTTTTTCTCAATTGTTTCCGCTATATTTATCTGTGCGGATGTTATAAACTCCATAACTGTAAGCACTTCCTCAACCGCAAAATCGCTTTTAGCATCGACGATACAGCGATAAAAGATGTTCGTCAAAAAAATTTGCGCTAAGGTGTAACATTCTGCGTTTGGACGTCGTCTATTAAGATGGCGGGCTGGTCAAGGAGGAGAAAATGCTTGACTTGCAAGGCGCAAAAGATGCTTGTCGGCTAGTGAGACGACACCAAAGAAACTGCGGTTACTGCGGAAAAAACCACTAGAAGTCATATTATCTTTAAAGTCCTTCGCATATCAACGATGTTGTTTGGCAAAGATTTTGAGAACTTTTTGCCAAATAAACTAGTATTCCTCTTTACGCTCACAAAAATGAAGCGTATACTAATGCATTGAGACGCATGTCTTAGATACATAATTTTCTAAGGTTGTGCAAGTGTGAAACAATAGTCCGCCAGATTCGCGCGTAAAAGCAGGAGAATTGTGTCCTGTTGGCGTAAGTAATGTGGTAGAAATATGACCCGGTGCATTCGCACTGAAGGGAGGGATGTCTTCCTACGTGTCGGGATTGCCGACAGGGCTTGGTCTTTTCCCGTCTGTCGCATGGGACGAAATCTTGCGGTAGAGAGAAACGCCCTCGTTCATCGTCATGGATACGTGGGGACTGTGACGACGGCCAGTAGCATGGGTGACCTCGTCACCGACTTTCAGTACTCTATAGTACTCATCTCACTATGTTTAAAGGTTTGGGAGGAGAAACATTTTGAAACGTGCGCTTACAGGTATCGCAGCTGCTGCAGTTGTACTCGGCACCGCTGCACCGATGGCATTTGCTGCAACATCATCGGGTTTGACCAAAGCAGGCCAACTGCCAATCGTAGTTAATGGCTCTGTTCTTTCGAACCCTTACGAAATGACCGGTAAAGACTCTGGCAACACCACAGCTTACTTCCCGGTTTATTACTTTGACCAAGCATTGACCAAGATTGGCTACACTGCTTCTTGGGACGGTGTAACACATACTTGGGCTATCACGGCTCCTGGTGTTGATGCTTCCACGGTTGCGTCTTCCATCTCTGGTGGCGTTGGCACAGGTAACACAACCATCACCGTAAACGGCACGGTTGTGAAGAAAATCAACACGAAAGCTGCGAAAGATCCAGCTGCTAGCAAGTCTGCTGCTGCTACAACCTATTTCCCGGCTTACTACATCGACGAAATCTTCAACAGCCTTGGTGCGAACGTTTCGTTCAGCGGCCAAACCGGGTTGAAGATTACGGGTAATGCGACAAACGTTAACACGCCATCTTTGGGCGATATCACACTTTCGGGTCAGTCACTCGGCTCTGGTACGTCTTCTGCTCCAGCAGTTGGCACCAATGGCGCAAGTGTCACGGCTTCCACAACTTTGACTGACGCAAATGGTAACCCAGTTGCCGGCATCAATGTGACTTTCAATGTTTGGGGTTCCACTGATCTTCCGAATGTAACGTCAAACGGATTGTCTGTATCTAATACAGGCGGCGCTGGTGATACAGAATCTGATCAAGCACAGTATGTTGCTACGACAAATGCTTCTGGTGTTGCATCCATCTCCTTGAGTAATGGTGGAAATGAGGCTTACACCATTCAAGCTCAAGCACCATACAACAGCAATGGTGTTACGGTAACGTCCAGCAAGGCTTATGTTGATTTCGGTCAACCAGGTAGCTTGGTACTTTCACCTGTGTCTACCTCGTTTGGTTATTCTAGCGCATCGAGCGAAACTGGTGTTGTCCCAGTTACTGCTACAGTGATTCCGACCACTGCTGGTACATCTGCTTCGAACGTTCCTGTAACGTTCTCATTCAGCAGTGTTTCTGGTACGCCGTTTATCTCAAATTCCGCTGGTAGTTACTTGCAACCAGTTGATGGTACTGCACCGGATAACACAGTGACGGTTAACACTGATGCAAACGGTCAAGCTACCATCTATGTCAATGCTACAAACAGTGCAGCTTTGACTGTGCAGGCTTCGGCAAATAATCTTACAAATTCTTCGTCGAACACTTTGACGTGGAAACAGTCGGGAGTTGCCGATAAAATCGTTAACACACCTACGAGTGCCGTTAGTGATAATGTTGGTACACCAGTTACTATCAGTGGTACCGTAGAAGATCAAATGGGTAATCCTGTTGCTAACAGCCAAGTCCTCGTTAGCGGGTATGACTACGAAGGTACTAATGCTGCGCAAACATCGCCTAACAGTGGTGACTTCTCATATGTGAATGGCTCTACTTCAACAGCCTTCCCGTATGTGGGCCGCAGTATCGCTGGTGCTAATGCATCATCTTCTTTCGGTGATGTCGTGACAACCGGGGCTAATGGTCAATTTAGTGTTGAAGTTAACGAGACCGACCAGTCTTACACAGGTGCTGTGTTGGATGTTTGGGCAGTACAAAATGGTCAGATTGTTGGGGCAGGGGATTCGGGTAGTTCACCGTTGCAATCCTACACTCTGAATTTTGAAAACAATACAGGCACGTTGAACCAATTGTATGTGGATACAACGGCTGCTGGTCTTGTATCCAGTGGTACAGCTAATGACAAAGACACATCCTTGACAGGTCTGAGTTACCAAGAAGGCGGTTCGACAACACAAGCACCGGTGTTTGTAGGTGGCTTTGCTGGTTCGACACCTTATCCAGGTTCGTCCCAGAGTGGAAGTGTCCAGTACACCGTTACATCCAACAACAAAGGTTATGTTGCTGCAATTGATGGTGTGGCGCTTAACGGTACACAAGCACTGCCGAACAACCCAGCTAGTGCGATTGTAGATGTGAGCTACTCATCAGGTGCTGTATCTGAAGTAACGGTTGATGGTACGCCGATTTACGATGCAGCTACGTCTACATCTTTGTCTGGATATAGCACTGGACATCCAACCGTGGGTGCTTTCACATTTGTGCCAGGTGATAATAATGTGGAGAATGACACATTTACTGTTTCAACTGGTAGCACTCTGAGTGACACTGTTGGTGCTAACTTTATTGCGGGAGTGCCTGCTGAGCTCGCATCTGGCGTATCTGGTACTATAGGCTCTGGTCAACAGACCACCCTTACCTTCACAGTTGAGGATAGCAATGGTAATCCTATACCGTATGGCACAGTGAAGTTGTTGCCTCCGGCTGGTGGTGCATCCGACCTCTGGATTACAGCGGTGAACGAACAGACTTTGGTTCAAAACGAGTACGGTACTAGCATTTCGTATGGTGCAGAACCGACTCCGGTTCCGCTTTATTCAGGTACCGACACTGCTAATATTGCTTCGAGCATCTACCTGAATGGAGCAATTGGTGCGAGCGGACTTGGTGGCACGATTGACGAAACACCAGCTACTTCAAGCGCGCCAGCATCTGGTACACCTTCAATTACGCTGACTGCGGATGAGAATGGTAAGATAGCTCTGACCTTCACAGCTGGTGGTAATGGTGTTTGGAACACAGGTGGTGCCAATGCCGACACAGTCCAAACTGCTGCTACTCCTAGCGCAAGCAATACAGTTTACTTCTCCTACGATGCTGACGGTAACATCGTCATGACGACTGGAGATGCTCCAACGAGCAACTATGTTGGTAGCTTGGTCTACTAAGATTGAAGTTAACTCTTTAATCTAGTTCTGAAATTAGTAATTAACAAGGGTGTCTCCTAGAGGGGGCACCCTTGTGTTGTTGCGTTTCTAAGTCAAAGATTATAGTTTGTCGGTAGGGAGTCAAGGGAAGGGCTCCTCTAGCCCTTGTCTCATGGTAACAATTAAGCGGTGGTTATGACCGTAATTCATTGAAGATGGTGCTGGGGTGTAATGTTGGATACGGTAAGTTTAGGTCGGAGGAAAGTAAGTTTATTTGGTCCTCACTGAGCCTGTGATGTATTAAGTTTCAATGAAATCTAAATTCTTTATTGATAGACTTAATAATAAAATGTATTGCTAAACATGGGCGGAGAGGCATGAAGCAAGTGAAATTTAAATCTCTTACTTTTGTGATGATTTTTGGATTCGTGTCGGCTATTGTATCATCTCCCCACGTACATGCTGGCACGATTCCTTTTGAAACAACTCAGGATTTAACCAGCCTTGGTACAGTTTCAACCACGGTAACAGGTCTACCTGATGCAACCTTCGCCATGGATGAACAAAAGTATCAACAACAACCATTGACAAGCCAGACAACTTGGACAGGTTTCTGCCACCAGGGAGGCAGGGATGTCACAATTCAATTCCCAAACCAAGTCGATGTACAGCATGTAGAAATTACGATGGAGCAAAATGCTGCAGAGGGCATATATTATCCAAATGATGTGGAATTTGAAGCCTACTCGAACGGACAATGGTATTCACTTGAAACTCAGGATACCAGTATCCCGCAAAACGATAAGACAAAAACAACACAGGTATTTCAGTTTAATGACAGTGTGGGAATAGAAACAAACGAGATTAGAGTATATTTTCCTGTGAATATATTTGTTTTTGCGCGAGGATTGGACATCACAGGAAGTACGACAGAAACTGGTGATACACCGACTTCACCAACATTCCAAATCGTCGGTGGGAATACACCGTCCACGACTGGCGCGCTGTCTCCAAGCTCCCCAAATGCATATGGTATTGCAAATATGTTGCTTGTTCCAACAGGAAGTTACGGTGAACTTGGTACATGGTCGGAATCTGATTTTGAACCGATGCTGGAGTACATAAATTCTGCTGGCCAGGTAGTTGCTCCTTTATTTGACACGATGTTATTTTCACCATATGCAAACGTGCCTGACACAGTAGTTGGGTGGACAGCTTACTTAAACGATTTGTTCCAGTCAGGTCAGGAACTCAGTGCGTTAGATGCAGCAGTTGGAGCGACCAATGAGTCACTCAATCGCCCTGGATACAAAGAGAAAGTAGTTTTATCCATACCGTATTTTGCATACGGAGATTCCAACTTTGGAACAGTCAATGGACAAGCACTCACTTTTACTGGGACTGTAACTGATCCAGATGCTTTGAACGCTCGGAATGCCGCATTGAACTGGTATATAAGCACACTACTCAGCCGCTGGAAGACTGCAGATTACCAGAATCTAAAGCTCGTCGGATTATACTGGGATCATGAACAATTTGATTCGAGTCATCCAGGTGAAGCGCAGATTTTTCAATCTGCCTGGGACGTTGCAAGTAACAATAACTTGCCTCTTTTCTGGATACCATTCTATGGTGCGGAAGAAAGTACCATGTGGAAATCGTTGGGCATAAGTGCAGCGTGGCTACAACCAAATTATATAGAACAAGGTGCAAATGCCAATACCACCCGTATTAGTAACGCCGTGAACACGGCTACTCAGAACGGAATGGGAATAGAGGTTGAGTTAACAGCTTTAGACAGCGACACTGAATCTCTGTACCAAACATTTTTAAATAGCCTTGATTATGATGGGTTTGGTTCAAAGAACGTATCACATGCTTTTTACGATGGATCAAAATTACTCCTCACTGCAGAGCAATCCGGTGATCCGTTAGAACGGCAGGCTTATGATGAAACGGCTGCATTTATTCTGCAGAATACTCAATGAAATACACGTAAAAGCCAGAATCTCTGTTTTACAGGGGATTTTGGCTTTTAAAATTTAGACGCTGACTGTCTTACGTGATTGTATTTAAGCTGTAAATATTCAAGCAGGTTTCTCCTCATAAATCAGTCTTTTTGATTATTTCTACAAAATTGCTACTACGTACGCTGCTTCTCCATCTTTAAAAATATTTCAAGCAAAATTCAAGTTAGAACAGATAATCTAAACTTAGGGTGTGCTATGTGTTCAGTGGAACATGACTTAAATATTCCCTTCTTCAACCCTTAATCAAGGAAACGATTCTGTACGAAAACAGCATAGTAACATGAGGTGAGGAATGAACATGGGGATCAACCCAGAAAAAAAGACGGAGCTTGTAAAGCCTTTATTTAAGAAGTCAAAAAGAAAATGGATTTATGGTGGCGCAGCGATTGTCATCGTATTAGGCGCGGGAATTCCTCTTGCAACGGCAAAATTACATAGCGGCAGCCCTATTGCGACCTCCCAATTATATACTGTGGGATATGGGGATGTTTCACAGAGTGTAAGCACGTCCGGAACAATTGAAACGCCAACCGAATTAGATCTAAATTTTCAAAGCTCAAGTAGCGGAGATATTACCTATCTCTCCGCAAAAATTGGGCAGGTAGTCAAAAAAGGGCAAGTTTTAGCCAAGATTGATGATTCCACGGAAAAAATTCAAGTCCAGGAGGCACAGGCAAGCGTAAAGCAAGCCAACGCAAGTTTGAGTGCGGCAGAAGCAAAATTAACGGAGGATCAACAAGGGACAGATAGTGCACAAATCTCAGTTGATAAAGAGAGTATTACAAAAGCGCAAACTGCTTTAGCACAGGCGAAACAGGCATACCAAGATCAAAAGAGTGCCTACAATGACCGCACAAGTGAAGAAGCGCAGGTTCAAAGTGCCCAAAACGCTTTGACAGAAGCAGAGCAAGCGCTCAATACGACCAGTGATTCTGTAACGGCGGATCAACAGAAACTTTCGAATGATGAAGCGACACTCCAAACTGATGAACAGGCGTTGCAGACGGCTCAGAGCCAGTACGGCAATGTAACAGAGTCTCAAGTATTGCAAGCTTATCAAAAATATCAAGATGCGCTGTCCGAATCCAACAGTTGGGCGGACGGCGGTTACTCTGGTTCTAACCCATATTCAACCCAAGTGAGCACTGCTAATAGCGAATATTCCCAACTAAATACAGCTTACCAAGCTGTTCAAACAGCGCAACAAGCCGTTACGAAAGATCAGCAGACGATAACATCAGATCAAACCACATTGGCGAATGATCAAGCTGCACAAACACAAACGCAACAAAAGAATGAAGAGGCTGTCAAAGAAGCACAACAAAATCTGCAAACAGCTGAGGCTGAGTACAATGACCGGACTAGCGCTAAACAGTCTTTGGACAATGCTCAAAATAGCGTGACAAATGCAGAGCAAAATGTGCAGAGTGCGGAGCTAACGTTGCAGAACGACGAACAACCGGCGGATGCCTCTACCATCAAATCAGATGAATCTAGTGTGGCCAACGCGCAGGCATCCGTAGAAAATGCTGAGGCGAACCTGAATTCTGCCGAACTAGCGGAGAGTGAAACTGTACTAAAAGCCCCCATCAGCGGTGTCATCACACAGGTGAATGGTCAGGTAGGCGAAGCGCCGTCTAGTGGCAGTTCGAGCAGCTCTAGCTCCAGCTCCAGTTCTGGTTCAAGCGGCTTCATCGTGATTGATGATTCGAATGCAAAAGATTTGCAGGTTAACCTGGAAGTAAGTGAATCGCAAATCGGTTCAATTAAAGCAGGCCAACCAATTTCACTCACGGTCACGGCTTATCCAGATGATAAGTACACAGGCACCATCACACAGGTCTACCCAACGCCAGAGGTGGTCTCCAATGTCACTGAGTACACGGTGATTGGCACAGTAGCAAACACAACAGGACATTTGAAACCTGGAATGTCTGCCAGTGTCACCATCCAGACTGCGCAAAAAACGCATGTTTTGACCGTACCTTCGATTGCATTACATCAGATGGGCTCCATTGAAGGTGTCTATGTTGAAGGAAGTTCAAGTGGTGCAAGTGGTTCTGGCCAAAGCAAGACTACGACAACCATGGGCAAAGGCGCATGGACTGGAAATGCAGCAGGAGGCAAAAGCGGGACAGCCACGGGGAAAGGTTCTTGGACCGGGAATGCCAATGGAGGCGGGAGCGGAACAAAGGCTTCTGGAGCTTCCCAAGATAAAGGTGGCAGCGCTAGCTCTACAGGTGGTCAAACACAGGGGTCAACTGGTGCTGCTGGATTTGGCGCGATTAAGGCAAAGGGGAACTCTAGTTTACCTGCCGGGACATACTTCCAGCCTGTTCAGACTGGCTTGATGGGGTCGAGTGATGTCGAAATCACGCAGGGGCTACAGGCAGGTGAAAAAATTCTCCTAGTGCTTCCAGGAGAGACCGCATCCGCAATTGTGAGTGCAAGCAGTAGCTCTGGCGCCGGTGGTCGTGGTTTTGGTGGCGGCGGTTTCGGCGGCGGTGGCGGTGGCGGTAGCTTCGCTGGTACTGTTCGTATGGGAGGGGGCGCGCGCGGCTGATGAGCGCCCTTATCGAAATTCGAGATTTAGTCAGAGAATACATGATTGGCGGCGAGGTGATTCGCGCGCTCAGTGGCGTTACGCTCACCATTGACCATGGAGAATTCGTTGCCATCATGGGGCCGTCTGGCTCCGGTAAATCCACTGCGATGAACATGATTGGTTGTCTAGATACACCCACGTCCGGTGAGTACGTGATTGATGGTTACAATATATCTTCGCTTTCAGAAGACCAATTGGCGGAGTTGCGGAATCACAAGATTGGTTTTGTGTTTCAAAACTTTAATTTACTGCCTAAAACCACCGCTTTGGAAAACGTCGAATTGCCGATGATGTACGCTGGTGTGCCTGCCCGTGAGCGGCGTAAACGCGCGATGGAAGCATTGGACCGTGTCGGACTAGCCGAGCGTATGTACAACCGTCCAAACGAACTGTCAGGTGGTCAGCAACAACGCGTTTCCATTGCGCGCGCGCTGGTGAACAACCCTGTGTTGATTCTGGCCGACGAACCAACAGGGGCATTGGATAGTCGAACAACGGAAGATATCCTCGGCCTATTCGAAGAGTTGCATGCACAGGGAAACACAATTGTGATTGTCACCCACGAGGACGAGGTTGGACGCCGGGCAAAGCGGATTGTTCGCTTTCGGGATGGCACAGTGGAATCAGATATGTCCTCGGCTGAAAGAGAGGTGACCGGGCATCATGTGGATTGAAATTTTGCGCGTCTCATGGCGCAGTATCCGAGCAAACAAGATGCGCTCATTTTTGACGATGCTCGGCATCATCATCGGCGTTTTGTCCGTCATCTTAAGCTCGGCCATCGGCATGGGCGCAAAGGACAATATCACCAAACAAGTGGAAGGCTTAGGTTCAAATGTCTTGACGATTATGCCGGGTTCAACCAGTTCAGGCGGCATCAGTTTTGGTTTTGGCAGCGCCTCGACACTCACCGAATCCGATGCTACAGCCATTGAACAGCAGGACCCAGACGTTCAATATGTGGCCCCATTGGTTTCTACATCGGAGCAGGTCGTGTTTGGGGTCAACAATACGAATACTTCGATTGAAGGAACAAACGAACAGTATCCGGAAATCAAAAATATCTCCATGGCCGAAGGGCGTTTCTTCTTGCAAGAAGAAGTGAGTTCGGCTGCCAACGTCGCTGTGCTGGGGAGTGACGTCGCGCAGACCTTGTTTGCTGGAGCGGGTAGTCCTGTTGGACAAACCATCGAGATTGGTGGCATTCCGTTCACAGTCGTTGGCGTGGCGGCCAGCCAGGGAACCAGTGGATTTAGCAATGCGGATGACGCCATTGCCATCCCCATCACAACAGAAATCAACCTGATGACCGGAAGCAACAGTGTCACGCAAATACTGGCTTCGGCGAAATCTTCTAATGTGATGGATCAAGCTCAATTGGAAATCGAGTCGACATTGCGCGTGCAGCATAAGTTATCCGCCTCGACGGCAGATGACTTTTCTATCACGAACCAGGCGACTCTTTTGAGCACATTGGGTGGTGTTACCAAGACCCTCACAATGCTGTTGGATGGGATTTCCGCGATATCCTTGCTTGTAGGCGGCATTGGGATCATGAATATCATGCTTGTCTCTGTGACAGAGCGCACGCGTGAGATTGGTATTCGCAAAGCAATTGGCGCCAAGCGTGGGATTATTTCAACGCAGTTCCTGCTCGAATCTTTGACACTCAGTCTTGCAGGCGCAGTCACTGGACTTGTTGTAGGCGGTATAGGTGCGACTGTGGCAGCGAAGGTCATGGATACGGGCAACTTGCTTTCGCTGTGGGCGGTGTTGTTGGCTATTATTTTCTCTGTTGCCATTGGTCTCATTTTTGGCGTCTACCCAGCCAGGAAGGCTGCGAATTTGAAGCCGATTGATGCGCTACGCTTTGAGTAGCCGATTGTGATAGAAATGCGGGTTTCTTTTTGTATCGATATTTGGCATCAGGCTGTCGAATCATTTCGACAGCCTTTGCTGTGGGGGCGTTGATTCTCTGAAACTAACGCGCTCCGAAGACATAGGATTGCGTCCTAGTTTCCATTTTCTGAACTGTTTTTGACAGAAAAGTGAATTCGGTATAGAAACGGACAGAGCGTATTCACGGATTTCGAATCATTATCGTAAGCGCCACAATGACCGACAAATGCGTTCGTCAGAGGATATGGAAGACATAGGTATAATGAAATTGTGAATTTGGTACGCTATGTTCGTTCCTTTATGTTATCTTAATGTGGTGTTGACCAAAGACATATCGCCATTGACGGCTATTCCTAAATCGATAGAGGAGAGATGCTTTATGAAAAAGTTTCGTTCCGCAACAATTGGCGTGTCGATACTGATAGTTGCAATTCTAGTGGGATGTGGGAACCAGCAGAATTCCACAAACAATACAGGCGCGGCGAATACAGCAAATACGAGTACCACAACATCCAAAAATGAAACGTCGTTGAATGGTGGCAAAACTGTTGTGGTTGGGGGGCAGAATTATTCGGGGAAAGAAAATCTGAAGAAATATAAGGATATTGCAGACAAAAACCCAAAAAACGCACAAGATCTAATCAATGCCGCTATTAGTTCACGCATGAATGGCGATGAGGCTGGCGCAATCAGTTATTATAAAAAAGCGATTCAGGCTGATCCAAAGTCTGGGTTAGCATACAATAACCTCGGGAACATTTATTACAGGGATAAGAATGATGCGAAAACAGCGCTTCCCTACTACAAAAAGGCCACAGAAGTGCAACCGAGCTATTCATATGGCTGGTTGAACCTGGCTGAAGCGCAGGCGTCTGCAGGAGACACAGCTACTGCCAAAAGCACGGTTGCACAAGGTTTGAAAATCGTCAAGAAAAGCGATCCTGTTTACAAAATGCTTCAATCAGAGCAAGCTACTCTGAATAAATCAAAATAACCATTAGTGCAGCGTATCGACGCTACCCTCTACGCAAAGAATGTCGAATCGTGTAAACTGAAGTAAAATGCTGTGAGCAGTTATGGAGACACCGATATTGAAACGGATGATGCGAAAGTGGACAAGCCTTGCGCTTGTCCCTCTGATTGTTGCTTTGGCTGTGCGCCTTTTCGTCATCTTCTACTATGGCCCATACGTCAGTATTCACAGCGACGACATGGGCTACTATCACAGTGCAGAGTGGCTTTTACAGTACGGGATTTTCGCCTATTACACGCCGCTGAAGCCGACGGTGCATATGTTGCCGGGCATCACATTCATTCTCGTGGCAGTCATCGCCATCTTCGGCAAAGGCGCGCTCGGCTTGTATGTGGGCAAGGTGGTTTTCACGCTCATCGGGGTTACGGGGATACTCGGCGTCTATAAAGTCATCGAGTACATGTGGAACCGCTGGATCGCGCTGTGTGTGGGTTTGTTCCTCGCCATCTACATACCGAGCATCATCACAGATACACTGTTTCTGACAGAGCCTCCTTTTATGGCGGCGTTTGCCTGGACGGTGTATTTCATCTTGCGCGCTGCGGATGAACAACGACTCAAGTACATCGTCGGTGCGGCCATTCTGTTTGTGGTGACCATCTATTTTCGCCCCAATGTCATCTTGTGGGCGGTCATCGCGCTGCTCTATTTGCTTTTCAAACGGTACCCGCTTCGCCTGTTAGTGGGACATGGCGCTGTGGTCATCGGCATTGTCCTCGTCTGTCTCGCGCCTTGGTGGATTCGCAACGCGTTGGTGTTCCATCAATTCATTCCACTGACAGATGATTCGTCCAATCCACTCTTGCTCGGCACATTCCAGGGGATCAATTTCCCGGCGCCAACCAATGAAGTGACGGTCGAACATCATATTCTTGATGTCCACCCGCAACTGCGACCGCAGAGCGAGCATGAAATCCCTTGGTTTAAGGCGGAGCAACACGCTGCCATGTATCGGATCCGCGAGTGGTATCATGCGCATCCCGGTGATTTCATTCAGAGCTATTTTTGGATAAAGCCAGGCGTCTTGTGGAATCGCGCCTATTATCCCATTCGCGTCCTCGGCATTTTGCCGCAAACCATGAAAACCATCCAGCACTGGCTGCTGTGGGCCTCTGTCATTGGTCATGCCATCACGCTGTTATTGGCGCGAGGCAGACGTCGTCAGGCGATTTTTGTCGTTTTGACGCTGCTGTACTATACGTTGCTCTACTGCGTATTTTTCGCTTATCAACGCTATAATGAGCCCATTATGTGGCTGATGTTTATGGGTGTGCCTACAGGCGTTTATTCACTGATGACTTTTGGCGCGCGCCTTTTCCGCGGACGTAGACGCAGTGGCGTGGCGGCATGAAAAAGATGATGTGCTGTGAAGTTTGGCTAAATTCAAAACGATTTTGAAGAATGGCGAAACTTGTCTGTTCATACCCCCACTTGTCGAAGCGGGGGTATGAATATATGTAGTGAAGCGGTTTACAACTTGTGTCCCTTATTTTTGTTTCTAGCTGCTTTGTATCCAATAGATGGTGGAATGTCGCAACTTGCCTGGTTTGGACTGCTTGTTCCAATCTTTAAATGGGATTTCAATTTCCCTACTCTATGATATTGTGTGGTCTCCTGCCGTTTTCCCCTTTTATTTTACATAGAAACCCTAGAAATTGGAGGTAAATCATGCATATGCGTCGTCTATTCGTCGGCGTGACGGTGCCGACGCTTCTGGCCATTTCAGTGCCAGTAGCCGCACACGCGCAGACAACGGAACCCACGCTGAAATCAGGATCGACCGGTTCAGCTGTTGTGTTGTTGCAAAAGGATTTAAATTCACTTGGTTATGCAGTCGGAGCGGATGATGGCGACTTTGGTCCAAAGACATTGGCCGAAGTAAAGGCGTTCCAAAGGGCCTCTGGCTTGCAAGTCGATGGGGTGGTCGGCCCCGCAACCTGGGGGGCCATCAATGACACGCTCTTTACGAAAGTCGATTTGCGGGATCCAGCCCCAAGTGACATCACCGCCCAAAACATTGACAAGTTCTTAAATGCGAACAAATCCCCGATGGCCGGACTTGGACAGTCGTTCATAGAAGCGCAAAATACATACGGCGTGGATGCAAACTATCTTGTCTCCCATGCAATCTTAGAGAGTTATTGGGGAGAGAGCCAAATCGCGTTGGCGAAGAACAACCTGTTTGGCTATGGCGCGTATGACTCAAATCCCGGCGATGACGCGGGCATGTTCCCAAGCGATGATTACGCCATCCGCTTTCAAGCCTGGGAAGTTCGCAACAATTACTTGAATAGCTCCGGTAGCGAATATGTTTCACCGACACTCAAAGGCATGAATGTGAACTATGCGACAGACAAGAGCTGGGCGACAAGCATCGGCAGTTTGATGAACGAGCTTGCGTCCTCTGTCGGATCGAGCGTCAGTGCGTATTCGCAATATTCTCCGACGAAATCAGCTGCGAGTCCAGAAAGTACGACAGAGCCTGTGTTCTATATCAACGGCGCTACGGGCGCGACGCAGAAGAATTCGTATTACGGCGGCGTACCGTATTTTTCGAGCATGGGGGCAGGCATGGATGATATGTTCCTTTCTCCTTTGCAGTCGGGCAGCTCGGGTGAACAGGTGGAGCAGGTGCAAACGTATTTGAACAAGCAAATGAAGGCTGGCCTGACTGTGGATGGCCAGTTTGGTCCCGCGACAGAAGCGGCGGTCAAGAAGTTTGAAGCCAAGCAGGGCCTCAAGCAGAATGGCGAGTGGACATTTGCGATGTGGCAATCGTATATCTACACAACTACCCCGCCAACCGTTCCAGCAGGGCAAAGCGTCGAGATCGACCAGATTGAGCAGGGCATGGCTGGGCCATATGTCGTTCCTTGGTATCACATCGCGAATGAAGGTTGGGTGGATTCGCAGTACGTCAAGCTGACGAATGTCTATCGATTGACGGTGAGCAGCCCGACGAATACGAACACGAGTATTCCCGTGTATGGTTCAAGCGATGGGACAGACCAGATTGCCACGTTGCACAACGGGGACTTTGTTGTGGCGCAATCCGCCAGCGCGGACGATGGCATGTATGAGATTCAATTCAGCGTCGAGAGCGCGGCTGACGCCGATAGTGGACAAGCAGTTGGCACGCCGCTGACTGGATATGTGTCTGCCAGCGACGCAACGCTGACACAGCAGCAGTAAACCTGTCTTTGCAGGGTTGTAGGCGATTCTCTGTGTCTTGTTGGGCGCAGATAAGGTGAAAAGACTTGTGGTGGGTGCGCAGTGTCGGCGGGCGGATAGGCGAAATTGCATCGAAGTGTTTTCACAATTGAAAGATAGAGAAGAACGCGGCGTTTCACATTCCGCGTTCTTCAGCGACCATTTCTACTTGCAAGTTGGTGGTCTCAACGGTGCTAGTTCCGCTGGCTTAATGCGCTTTTCTGCGCCGTTGACTGCCAAACGGGGGCGCGTAAATAAATTGCCAGCTGGCTTCGTCCAAAACGTCAAGCACATCTTGCGATAGTTCGAGATTGACGGCTTCCAGATTGCCATCGATTTGGGCCTCACGGGTTGCCCCGGAGATGACCGTCGAAACTGCCGGTTGATGCATCAGCCAAGCGAGAGACAACGCTGTCGCCGTTGTGCCAATTTCTTTTGCGACACGCACGACAGTTTCGCCCATCTCCATACGAGCGGGATCCATCCGCTGTTCAAAGTTCGGATTTTTGTCCCAGAGCGATCCCGCTGGCTTCGCGCCGCCTGCATACTTCCCAGTCAGGATGCCGCCAGCGAGTGGAAAGTACGGGACGATGCCGATGTTCTGGTCGACACAGAAGGGGACGAGTTCCCGTTCGATGCCGCGATCGACCAGTGAATACCCTGGTTGGACGGAAACATACTTTTCCAGGCCCAACCGCTCGCTGATGGTCAACGACTTCAACATTTGCCAGGACGCGTAGTTGGATGCGCCAATGTAACGCACCTTGCCTTGCGTCACAAGGTCATCGAGGGCGCGCAGGGTCTCTTCGAGAGGGGTAGACGGGTCGAAGGCGTGGATTTGGTAGAGATCGATATAATCGGTCCGCAGGCGGCGTAGACTTTGCTCGACCTGATGGAAAATATGGTTGCGTGACGACCCACGGTCATTGGGGCCATCTCCCATTTTCATGCCGACCTTTGTCGCGAGAATGACATCGTGACGGCGTCCTTCGAAAGCTTTCCCGATGATCTCCTCCGACCTCGTACCTGTATAGATGTTCGCGGTGTCGATGAATGTGATGCCCTGTTCGACGGCGTGGTGCAGGACGCGAATGGATGTCTCCTCGTCGGCCCGTCCGCCAAACGCGTTGGTGCCAAGGCCAAGCACAGATACCTTCAGTCCACTGTTGCCGAGTTGACGATACTTCACAATGATCCCTCCCGGAAGTTTGTGGCATGTACGGTGCGATTCGCCCAGTCCATTGGATAAACAATGGTTGAGAGAAAACTCACTTAATTCTGAGTGTACCACTTAAATGTTGTTTCTTCTAAAATGGCGTAGTTTTCGTAGATGGTCACTTTAGGAGTGGCGGGGGATGCTACATCTGGGGTCAAACCTTTGTGATTTGGTGCGGAGAGTGCAGCTTTGAAGAAATTGATGAGACGTTCCTATTGAGCAGGTGAGCACGATTGAACATGATGTAGCTCTAGCGGTTGTCGACCGAACAGTAGTAATCTAGCAATAGAGAGGTGGTTGAAATGGCCAAAGACATTTTTGCGCGCCTACACATTGAGGTTGCTGTTACAAATGAATCAGATGACCAGTTAACGCTCAGCCGTGCTCATGCAGTACGTGAAATGTTACGAGCAATGTCACAGCGTAAGTACTCACCAGACAATGACCCTGCTATCAAGCGATTTGAAGATAGACTCAGGAGTATCAAAAGGTAATCTAAGCTAGAATAGAAAAGCATTTAACGGACGAAAGTGAGGGGGAGTAATGCAATGGTCGGAAGTGCGGAGGATATTCCCGGACAAATTCGTATTGCTGAAAGATCTAAAATCCCACGTAGAAAATGGGCATGTCGTGGTTGAAGAAGTAGCCGTGATTCGTCCATTGGCGGACGGCAAGGAAGTCACAAAAGAACTCCGTAACTGCAAAGGTGCTAAATTCATTTACCACACGTCGAAGGCGAACATCGTTGTACCCATCCATACAAAGCTGAACATCTGGAGTCAAGCATGAAAATCACATCGTGAAGGTCTACGGTTCGTAGACATCTCCATTACACACCACGGAATCACACACAACAATGCAAAAGATACCTGAAAAATTAAATATAATATCCATATCTTTGCGGTTTATATGCTATGTTTGAAAGGAGCCCATCAACTTGTCTGAATCCAGCCGTCAGGAGGTTAACGTCGTACCCTACAATCCAAATTGGACTGTTGAGTATGGAAAAGAAAGAACTGCGCTGCTTAAAATCCTTTCCCCTCATATTGTGGCTATCGAGCACGTCGGCAGTACTTCAATCGAGCATCAAGACGCGAAACCCATCATAGATATCTTTGCGGCGGTGAAACCATTTCACAATCATGCAGTATATGAAAGTCTATTAAGCCCGCATCGCTATCATTACGCTGAGACGGGCATGACAGGGCGTCACCTGTTTGCAAAGGCATACAATGGAGTTCGTACACACCATTTGCACATTCTTCCGATTGAAGGGTTTTACCAACGGAATCAGATTCTTTTTCGTGACTATCTTCGAGCACATCCAGCGTTCGTCCAAGGATATGGCGCCATCAAACGCAACCTGGCAAAAGAATATCATTCAGATTCAGATGGTTACACACGGGCGAAGACGGCCTTTATTCAACGCGTGGTTGACCTGGCTAGAGCCGAACGCGGACTTCCCCTCGAAAACGTGTGGGAGGAATGAGTGTATTTACGCGCATGCCATTATGCATGATGATGCTACGTGAAAGGAGACATTTGACTTGTCTGAATCCAGCCGCCAGGAGGTTAAAGTCGTACCTTACAATCCAAATTGGGCTGTTGAATACGAAAAGGAAAAAACCGAGTTGCTCAAAACCCTTTCCCCTCATATTGTGGCCATCGAGCATGTCGGCAGTACTTCAATCCCGCATCAAGATGCAAAGCCGATTATCGATATCTTTGCGGCGGTGGAACCATTGTTCGACGCTGCTGTATACGCAAATCTGTTAAACCCCCATGGCTATGATTACGCTGAGACAGGAATGGTCGGGCGTCACTTATTTGCAAAGGCCCAAGCGGGGATTCGAACGCATCATTTGCACATTCTTCCGATTGAAGGTTTTTACCAACGGAAAGAGTTTCTTTTCCGCGACTATCTTCGAGCACACCCAGAGTTCGTCCAAGAATATGGCGCCGTCAAAAGCAAACTGGCAGAAGAATATGATTCAGATCCAGATGGTTACACCCGGGCCAAGACAGATTTTATCCAACGTGTACACGATCTCGCTCGAACAGAGCGCGGACTTCCGCTCGAAAACGTGTGGGAGGAGTAACTGCTGTGTAATACAGCGGGGATGAGTACGGTTCAAACTGGGTTACTTTTACAATGTCGTCGACAATGTGGCTGGTCGCCAGTTCTTTTTGGGTGCCGGCCCCGTTCATTATGACTAAGGATGTTCCTAGGTTTGATGTCTCCGGATGGCGGGATCGTCACTCACGCTTTGCATCCTCCCCCAACACATATCCAGACTCACTGTTTAATTGCCGGAGTTCTTCCTCACTTAATGGTTCATCGTCTGGTTCCTGACGGTCTATCTCATCCCAACTGAGGGAGCTTTTGTCTGGACGGTCGATTAAAAATTGGAGAAAATCAAAGGCTGTTTTTTGATCAGGCTCTTGAAGACGTTCAATAAGGTTATGCAAATCGTCTTTACGTCAAGGCGATTAGAACGGTTAAGACCACACCTGCTTCAGGCTAATCACAGGTGTGGTTTTATGTTCAATGGGCTGCAGAGGTGTCGTCGAATCCCAGTTCTTGTTGCGCTTCTCGGCTAATTCGTTCTGCGACCCAGGAGTTTAGGCTTTTTCCAGCCCTTTTTGCGGCCAACACTGCCAGTCGATGCTGGTCCGGAGTGAGTCTAACCATGAACTTTCCTGAATAGGGCTGTTCCGGTTCTTCACCTCGTTCAGCACAAAACGCAAGGTAATCCTCTACAGATTCTTCAAAAGCATTACGAAGTTCCTCAACCGATACACCCTGAAATGTAATCACATCTCGTGTATTTATGACTTCGCCATGAAAAACCCCTGCTTCATCGTCGAATTCGACACGCGCCAGATAACCCTTATAATTCATCATTGGGTATCACCCCCGCTTCTGTTAAAAATCGGCGCATGGATTTGACGGCCCCTTTGTCAATTTCCTTTTTTGGATGGGGCCGATGAAATACGGCTCTGACACCGTTTAAGACAATGCGAACACGAGATCCTCTGCCTTCGGAAAGATCCGCACCACAAGCCCGCAATAACGATTCAATCTCTGTCCAAAGGATATTTGAACGCACTGGATCCTCAAAAATGTCCTGTAAGGTCTGCTTCTGTCGCGTGTTCATACACATATAGTATCACCGATTGATATCATTTTATAGCCATGATTCAAAATTGAGTGGACTCACTCCGAAAAGAAACACAACACACTTGTACACTTTTGTTACTTTGGAATATCTGCTCTTAACGTCCCCGGATATTATGTCGCATTCAACGCTGATTTGCCATCGAAAACACCCAAGCGAGGCTATCTCCCCATTTGCAAACCACAAACCCAATGATAACTGAATATTGACATGTTGTATTCATTCGTATACATTCGAATTCATGGTGTTGAATACGTTTGTATACAAGGAGTGGTTGCTATGGATTTGATGGAACTGATAAAAGAACGGCGAAACATTAAGCAATTTACCAATCAGCCAGTGGACTTGCAGCAGATTATGACATGGCTAGATGCGGGGAGCTTTGCGCCGAATCACAGGATGGTTCAACCGTGGGAGGTGCTTGTGGTCGGGCCGGAAACGAGGGCGAAGTTGAACCATAAGGCGAACTTTGGCGATGCCCCTCTGGTGTTAGCGGTGTTGTCGAAAGGGGCAGACTCGGCTGTCGACCAAGAGGAAAATTTGATCGCTACATCGTGTTTCGTCCAGAACTTTCTTTTGCTAGCTTGGCAAAACGGAGTAGGGACACGGTGGACGTCCATCGGATCGAGACCAGTTGCTCGGGAAATACTTGCAGTTCCTGAAGGATATTCAGTCGTTGGTGTCTTTGGGGTTGGTTACCCATTGAATGTGCCATTTAGCAAATCACGTACGCCCATAGCGGGCAAGATGAAACATTTGCAGTAGGTGAGAATGTCAGGATGACCTGGTTGACCTCGGTTACATGTCTCATTAGAGGGAAGGAGATGCAGAAAGATATGGGCAGGACAGAAGACCCTGTTCTCAGCGAAGAAGTTGTCTTGCGTTTAGTACACAAGCACGTGCCAGGCGCGCGGGAAGTGAAGCAGGTGGACGAAACAGGGAATAAAGCTCGTACATATCTCGTTGACGAGGACCTTGTTTTGAAAACCCAGCGTCTGACACGGATAAATCCCCAAACAAGCTTGGAAAAAGAAGTCTATTTTCTCAACCAAATACGGGCGGATGATAGAATCCGAGTTCCACGTGTCCTGGGATATGGAACCGATAAAGGCGTCGAATACACCGTCATGACGCGTATGCCGGGGAGGGCTTGGCGCTGGTTGCATCTCGAAGGAGCGGATAGGCGCAGGGTTCTCCACGATTTGGGACAGATGTTGCGATACATTCATCAATTGGATCAAAAACCGTTTCAGGAAAGTCAGTTTTTCGCAGGTGACCTCAACCAGTCCGATGTAAGGGGTTCCATAGAGCAATCGTTTGCGGCGTTGGTTGAACGTTTGGGAAGTAGGCCGCCTGGCTGGACATTGACCATCACGCCGGAACAGGTGGCTCTGAAGGTACTGGATTCCTGTCCGCCAACTGTTGAGGCGGTTGCGCTTCACGCCAATCCAGGTTCACCACACACGTTTGTCGATGAGGAGCGCATGGCGCTTGCGGGGCTGATCGACTTTGGCGATGCCTACATTGGCCACCCTGCATTTGACTTAGCGCCCTGGGCTGATCCGCAGGATCAACAGATGGTCTTTCAAGGCTACACCTCTGTGGCACCCGTTAACGAAGCGTTTATCGCGGTATTGCGTTCTGTCACGATTCTTCACATCTTGCGCAGGCGCATTCGAAATGGGGACGTGTCGTTCAATGAAGACTTACGGAATTTGCTCAGTCAAATATAAGGGCGCTGGGCGTTATCTATCAAGCGCGTGAAAGCGGGGGCGCAATCCGGGTCCGAGCAATCTGCGCAATCACTGATTTCTAACAGGAGGCGGTCATGATGGGGATGGGCATGGGAATGGGTGGTGGATTCGGTGGGCGCGGAGGTGGAGGCGGTGGCGGTCGCCGCTGGGAGATGCGTGAATTGGCCAAGCAGGAACATCTCGATTGGGGCATCATGCGTCGTGCATCCAAATCCTTTATGCCATATTGGCGAAAGGCATTGATTGTTTCCGTGCTTTTGCTCATCACGTCCGCTGGCGGCGCGCTTCCGGCCTGGCTCACCCAACGCATTATCGACGACGGCATTATGAAAGACCAGTTCAGTGTAGTGATTTGGCTGACGTCTGCCCTGATTGTCATCGCGCTGGTCACCGGTCTCTTCGGTGTCCTGCAGACATGGCTGAGCAATGCGGTTGCCCAGGATGTGATGGCTGATTACCGCTTGTCCTTATTTACGCATATCCAGCGTCAAACCGTGAATTTCTTCGCGTCGCGCCAATCGGGAGATCTCGTCTCGCGCGTAATGAACGACGTCACCGCAATTCAAAGCGTGATCACGACCACCCTGATGGGCCTGGCAAGTAACGTCTTAGTCATTCTCACCACCCTTGCCCTGATGTTTGAAATGAATTGGAAGATGACGGTTCTCTCGCTGGTCGTGGTGCCTGCATTCGTTTTGCCAACTCAACGCGTCGGCGGCGTACGGCAAAAGCTCCAGGGCCAAATTCAACAGCGACTGTCCACCTTAACTGTTCAACTGAGCGAGCAATTTGGCGTCAGTGGAGCACTGCTCACACGCATTTTTAGCCGGGAACAAACAGAGATTCAAAAGTTTTCGCAGGTCAATCGAGAATTGCGCAACCTGCAGGTTCGACAAACGCTGGTCGGGCGCTGGTTATTTATGTGGATTGGCATGTTTTCCTCCATCGGCCCGGCTCTACTATGGGGATACGGTGGTTGGCTGGTGATTCATCATCAGATGCAACTCGGCACGATTGTCGCTTTCACGGGCTTGCTCAGCCGACTATACAGTCCGCTAGGTCAACTGGCTCAAATGCACGTCAATTTGCTCTCTTCCATCGCCTTGTTCCGGCGCATTTTTGCGGTGCTCGACGTTGAACCAGATGTACAGGACGGGCCCATCACGATTGCAGAGGGCAGCGTCAAGGGGCGGATCTGTCTGGAGGATGTCTCCTTCGCTTATGGCGCATCCGCATCGAATGAACCGGCCGTGGTTCTGCGTGATGTAAACTTGACCATTGAGCCCGGCCAAGTGATTGCGCTGGTTGGCCCAAGTGGAGCTGGGAAAACGACGTTGCTCAATCTGATACCACGCTTTTCCGATCCACTGACGGGTCGCATTCTCATTGACGATCACGCCAGCAAATCACTCACGCTTTCTTCATTGCGGGGGCAGATGGGCCTTGTGCCACAGGATCCGTTTTTCTTCCACGATACAATCTACAACAATTTGCTGTTTGCGAGAGATGATGCCACCCAAGAAGAAATTGAAGCAGCTTGCAAGGCAGCCCAAATCCACGAGATGATTCGTGGCTTACCGGAAGGTTATGACACCGTGGTAGGCGAACGCGGCTATCGGCTTTCTGGCGGAGAGCGTCAGCGCTTGGCCATCGCCCGCGTTTTACTGCGCGCCCCGCGCATTGTCCTCCTCGACGAAGCGACCAGCGCGCTCGACACGCTGGTGGAGCGGCAAATTCAAGAAGCCCTTACGGTACTGATGAAGGGCCGGACCGCCATCGTCATTGCCCACCGGCTCTCGACCATTCTCACCGCCGATAATATCGTTGTCCTCGAAGGAGGGCGCATTGCGGCGCAGGGCCGTCATGCTGAGTTGCTGGAAACCAGTTCACTGTACCGCCAACTTTACGAAGCACAGTTTGCTGTGCAAAGCGAAATGGCAGAGCAAGTTGTGGCGGAGTAGCGCTTTTGCGTTATCCAAGCCGTCATCCATGATGATAACAAGCGCCCGGACCGAGTGGCGAACCGCTCGGTCTCTTGCTTCCAAAGAAACACAGTGCACCCTACCCAACACCGGTTCCCAGTCGCGGATGAAAGCCACATCATATGCCGCCACGCGTCTCATAGCTCACAGACTTGGCACAAGTTTACGCTCCATGAGCGACTTTAAATCTCTCACTAGTTGAATGGACGCCTCGATCTCGATCCGCTTGGTAGACACACTCTCGACGCTACAACCGACAGGTATGCCCTTTTCCAGCGCAAAATCGAATATCTCATCGAAGAGTTTCATAATCAATCGGACGGATCGATCAAGGGAGTCACTCGAATGCCACAGCTCATTCTCTAGCCACTTTGGTATGCTGATGCCGAGCCACTTCATGAAATCTAGTGTCTTGCGCGAACCACAAGGGGATAGGTTGATGAGAATTGGCACCATTTGAATGCCATGTTCCGTACAATAGTAAAAATAGTCCGATAGCAAATTCCTTGTCGCCTCGATATTGTATGTTGCTTGTGAGACAAAGAATTTACATCCACGCTTCATCTTGCTGATCATACGGAGGTGTTCGTTATTCATTTTGATGTGCCGTTCGGGAATCATCACGCCACCCACACATACGTTGGATTGGCAAGCGTTCGCGAGATCGTACGCCTCTGACAGCGTCAACTTGACTGCTTGTTTACTCGAAGATGCGCCAACAAAGACGGAATGTTCATGTTTCGTCGTACCGCTTTCAAGCCATGTCGCGAACTCGTCAGATGTGTATTTTCCTACGCAACGGTAAATAATCTTCGAAACTTCTACTTGGGACAAATACTCGTTCGCATATACAGCCGGATCGATCGTGCGAATATATGGGAATGGTCTCTCCTGCGCTGTTCGATCCGCCTCATCTTGGATATCGTACAGAATGAGCCCATCGAGATCCAAATCCACTAAGCGCTCAACCTGTTTGCGCGAAATGTCCTGAATCTGTGCTCGTGAAAGGATGGCCTTTGGCGGCGTCATACCATATGTTAATATGCCGGCACGGCGACTTAAAATCTTATCTCTTAACATGCTTCTTCCTCACCTCAGGCCATCATTGAATGCGTCTCCAAAATCTCGGGCTACTTGACTGTAACTTGGTACTTTTCTCGTGTAAGCAGCGCAGCTTTCACCATGTTTTGCAGCGCAGCGATTGTTTCCTCGTCTCCTCGCGTTTTTAAGCCGCAGTCAGGATTGATCCAGAATAAGTTCGGATCCAATACCTGAAGGGCACGGTCAATGAGGTTCGTCATCTCTTCTACCGTTGGCACCCGCGGGCTATGGATGTCATACACACCAAGACCGATTCCCTTGCTGTACGTGTTCGATTCGAAACTGCCGATCAGTTCGCCATGGCTCCGGGATGTTTCGATGGAGATCACATCGGCGTCCATTGCGTCGATAGCATCAATCATGTCATGAAATTCACTGTAGCACATATGCGTATGAATCTGCGTCTCATCCTTCACGGCGCAAACGGACATGCGGAAGGCCCGGACTGCCCAGTTTAGATACGCGTCCTGTTTAGCTTCCTTGAGGGGTAACCCTTCACGAATGGCTGGCTCGTCGACTTGAATCATGCCGATGCCGGCCTCCTCGAGCGCCTGAACTTCCTGTCTGAGGGCATATGCCAACTGATAAGCAATTTGTTCCCGTGGGATATCCTCGCGGACGAACGACCAATTCATGATGGTGATTGGACCTGTTAGCATCCCTTTGACAGGCCGACTCGTGAGGGATTGGGCGTACTTCGTCTCCTCAACTGTCATCGCGCCTTGGAAGACCACATCGCCATAAATGATGGGTGGCTTCACACAGCGAGACCCGTAGGACTGCACCCAGCCATGCTGCGTAAAGGCGAATCCCCCTAGTTTTTCTCCGAAAAACTCAACCATGTCTGTCCGCTCGAATTCGCCGTGGACCAGCACGTCAAGTCCAATCTCCTCCTGTAGCCTGATCCATCGTTCAATCTGCTGCCGAATGAATTCAACGTACTGCGCTCCATTCCACTCGCCTCTGCGCCACAGCTGACGAGCTTTTCGCACCTCGGCGGACTGCGGAAAACTACCGATTGTCGTGGTGGGGAAGACCGGCAGTTTCCACTTCTCCCGCTGGGATACCGTTCGTTCCGCAAAGGGCTTGCCACGCTTCGGTTCATGAATAGCCAGTGTGGCCGCCGCCTGCTGAATATCTTGCTTGTTGCGCACTTCGGATTGGCGAAGCGCCTGGGCGGCCAAGTCGTATCTTTGCAGCTTTGTTGCCAGCTCATCTCCACCAGCAGAGACGGCCCGTGTAAGCAGCACCAACTCGTCGAGTTTTTCGTCAGCAAAGGCGAGCGCATCCCTAAGTTCGGGTGCGAGCCTCGTCTCTCCTTGAACTGAAACCGGTACATGTAGCAGGCTGCACGACGTTTGCACAATCAGCTGTTCGGCTGGCACATACCTGGCCAGCTCATCAAGCAACGTTTGATTGTCAGAAAGTGACGCCTTCCAAATGCCCCTTCCATTAATGACGCCTGCGCCCAACATCTTGTCAGATGGAAAGCCCAACGCCTTGATGGCCGACAAGTTGCCTTCAAGCCCATGCACAAAGTCCAGTCCGATTCCGTGCACCGGGAGTTCGATGATATCGCGGTATGCCTCTACCGATTCGAAGTAAGTTTGGAGCATGAACTTTAAACCCGGCGCCGATGCAGTAAACGCTTCATAGATTGTCTGCAAGCATCGTACATCTGCATCTTTACATTCAGTGACCAGGATCGGTTCGTCGATTTGTACCCATGCAACACCCTCGCGTTCCAATGCTTGAAGAACCTGCACATAAAGGGGGATCAACCGATCAAGCCAGGTTTCAATACCCAGTTCAGAGGAACCTTTGGACAGCTTCAGCAGCGTGAGCGGACCCAACAGCACCGGCCGTCCTTCAATGCCGAGCAGTTGTTTCGCCTCCCGATAAGCCAGAAGGGGTTTATTCTCGGTCAACGCTGGTGTCACGCCGTCCAGCTCGGGCACGATAAAGTGGTAGTTTGTGTTGAACCACTTTGTCATTTCACTTGCGGCCGCGTTCTTCATCCCGCGGGCAATTCCGTAGTAAATGGACTTTGGAACGATACCGCCGTTGTACGATGAGAATCGTTTTGGCACGATGCCAAACATGGTTGCCGTATCGAGGACGTGATCGTAATCGCTGAAGTCACCTACTGGAATGAAGTCAATGCCTTTCTCCTTCATCTTCAGCAGATGTTGCAGACGAATATCCTGCAGTTGCCTGTCCAGTTCCGCTTCATCCAGCTTTCCCGCCCAAAAGGCTTCCAGCGCCTTCTTCCATTCCCGTTTCGCCCCGATCCGTGGATAACCGAGTACCCCGCTTTTTGCCATGAGCCAGCATCTCCTTTGCACTATCGTCGTGCTGCAAAGATATCATGGCCATTTGGCTAACAGGTAACTGCTAAATACTATATCTCGCTATAGCCTGAAGCTATAACAAAGGCATGGAACGCGCGTATGGCGCGACAACAGGTGAGTTAGTGTCCGATTGCGCGCTTAAGGGACTCGACATAGGCCGCCCCAAGCACAGACAGAGAAACGTTGCGGTGGGCAATCCAACCGACATGGATATCTTCTTGGCAGTCCAAAGGAACTGGAATGATCTCGTTGCCGTTTAGATCCGCGCTAAGAACGCCAGTTGAAATGGTGTAACCGTTTAGTCCAATGAGCAGATTGAAGAGCGTCGCCCGATCACTGACACGGATGCTTTTTTTGTGTGTCAAAGTGCTCAGAATTTCTTCCGAGAAGTGAAAAGAATTGTATTCGCCCTGCTCAAAGCTCAGGTATGGATACTGTTGAAGCTGTTCTATCGTCACGATGGACTGTTTCGCCAGCGGATTTCGACTACTGATGAAGATGTGAGGCTTCGCGATGAACAGGCTTTGAAACTGTAGATTCGCGTCCTTCAGCATTTTGTTCATGACCTTTTCGTTAAACTCATTCAGATAAAGGATGCCAATTTCACTGCGAAAACTCCGGACGTCCTCGATGATCTCATAGGTCTTGGTCTCGCGCAGCGTCAGTTCATACGCGTCGTGTCCAAATTCTTGCACGAGGCTCACGAACGCATTCACAGCGAAGGCGTAGTGCTGGGTAGAGACGGAAAAATGCTGGTAAGACGGCTTGGCGTTCATGTACCGGCTCTCCAGCAGTTCCGCCTGTTCGACGACTTGACTCGCATATCTCAGAAACTCGATACCGTCCTTGGAAAGCGAGATGCCCTTGTTCGACCTATCAAAAATGACAATACCGATTTCAGCTTCTAGGTCTCGAACAGCGTTTGACAGGCTGGGTTGGGAGATGAACAAGCGCCGAGCAGCTTCGTTAATGGAGCCTTGCTTCACGACTTCGATTACGTATTTCAGTTGCTGCAGCGTCAAAAACTCACTTCCTTACGAGAAACGACCTCCATAACGATTTCTGGTTTGCTCGTATGGTAGACATCGTTCGAATCCTTGGATTTCAGCAGTTCTCTGGTTGCTTCTTGTGGGTCTTGTATGGGGCGAATAACAGCCATTTCACCAGTTATCGCTATTGTACCATCTCTCTTAAATTGAGGGTCTGCCTTATGAAACATCCAAGTGGGACAGCGAATACCTTCATACAATTCGCGCCAATCATTTACCTTTCCAAAGTTGCATTCACATATCATTGCGGGTAAGATTCGTGGTGTATTCGATGGTCCACTGTAGCTCATGCTAAGGATGGATGGGTACCGGAGGTGTTTGGAGTTGCGGTTGGCGCTTAGACTTTCCTTGGTTCTCTTATTATGTTGTTTCCTCATCACAGGTTATTATGGCGTCCAATCCTTCAGATACAAGCATTCAGCGAAGGCCAACTTTGAAATGGCCCCTATGATGCAGACTGGCGCGTCGCCCTGGACGAATGGCCATCACGCTCCAGATATACCAGCTCCTCTAAAAGACCTGCACAGAGTGAATACGGCGCTTAGCAATTGGCTGATTGTCACGGGCGTGATGCTGAATGTGGCGGCTATCTTGTTTGTCGTTTCTCGGAGAACGACAAAATTGTGAGGTGGCGCCTTTTATCTTTATTCAGAAACCTGCGGGGATGCAGGCTCCTGAATAAAGGGAAGCATATCCTTATTTCACACGGTAGCTCGGGCTTTTAATTTCTCCATCTTCCACAATGACATCTTTCGTTTGGAACGGACGATGCTCAAAGAATCTTGTCAGGATATCTTTGACCCCTTCTCCAATGCGCATCTGCGCCTCAAGCGTCATGCCAGAATAATGAACGGTCATCGCTTGTTTCGGCATCGTACGCCATGGGTGATCTTTTGGCGCTGGCTGTGGATACCAGACATCACCAGCATAACCAGCCAAATGATCAGACTCCAGCAGTTCTTTTAACGCATCCCGATCAACGATTTTGCCACGCGCTGTATTGACTAAATAACTTCCTCGTTTCATTTTCAGCATCAGATCGCGATCAAATAAATTATCCGTTTGCTTCGTCAGTGGTGCGTGAATGGTAATGATATCACTCGTCTCCACAAGTTGCTCAAAAGGGACAAATTGTGATCCGAGTATATTTTCCTGATGAAGCGGATCGAAGTGTTGAAGCCTGACATCAAACGGTTTAAGCCGTTGGGCAACCAATTGGCCAATGCGGCCGAATCCAAATATCCCAACCGTTTTTCCTTCTATATCGTGCGCGTGATTGCCGACTTTAGGCAGATCCCATTCCCCTTCCACTGCTTGACGATGTCCTTCGAGGAAGTTACGCAGCAAGATTAAAATATTCATCACAGCATGTTCAGCTACGCTAACAACATTGCTTCCTGTCACTTCAACTACGGAAATATGATTTTCAAGGGCTGCATCTAAGTCAACGTGGTCAGACCCGACACCGGCAGTGATGGCTAATTTCAGATTTGGCGCTTTCGCTGCGATTTCTTTTGTAATATAAGCTGGATAAAACGGCGAACTGATCACAACGGACATGTCTTTCAAATGCGGTTCTAATTGTGTTGCTGTGTCGCTAATAATCACGAGTTCGTGGTGTCTTTCTTCTAAAAAAGATTGTAATCCTAGCGCTTTTTCCGTGCTTAAAAGTTGATTTTCGTTTTTGTTTGCTTCGCTTTCAGGGAATACTGCAACAATTTTCATTTAGAGTCCTCCCCAGACTATATTTTTGATCACTTTTGACTTGCACCCATCTATATTATTATACTATTTTGAAATTATCCGCATAGACTTTCGCCAATTCCTTTTGCATGGGGTAAGATCATACCAGACACTGCACAAAGGAAGCGATTTCTCAGCGTGTAAGAAATATGACAAAGCGGTAGACGGGGGATGGTAAACAACTTGACAACACTTCATTTAATGGTCGGTCTACCTTGTAGCGGGAAAACGACCCTCGCGCGAGAACTTGAAATGAGATATGCTGCGCTTCGCCTTACGACGGATGAGTGGCACATTCGTTTGTTCGGACGTGACTTCGGTGAGGACATGGATGAATCCGGCGAAACCAAGCATATTGAAGCATTGTTCCGTAATACAAAATATTGGAGGCGAAACGCATGCCATTGATTGATATGCCTTTGGAGAAATTACATACGTACCAGGGAAGGAACCCGCGCCCTGAAGACTTTGACACCTATTGGGCGCGTGCCTTGACAGAAATGAGGTCAGTCGATCCCGCCGTAGAACTGGTTCCCTCCAGCTTCACGGTGCCCGTTGCGGACTGTTTTGATCTGTATTTTACCGGTGTTCGAGGCGCGCGGGTCCACGCTAAATATGTTCGGCCCAAAAATGTTACCGAACCTCATCCGGCGATATTACAATTTCACGGGTATACCGGGAATGCAGGTGATTGGACGGACAAGTTGGCCTACGCATCTCTCGGATATTCGGTGGTTGCAATGGACTGTCGAGGACAAGGCGGTGATTCGGAGGATGTCGGCGGCGTAAAGGGGACCACACACAAGGGGCACATCATTCGCGGCTTAGATGATCATCCGGACAATCTATTGTTTCGTCACATTTTTCTGGACACCGCGCAGCTCGCATCCATCGTGATGAATTTCCCGGAGGTTGATGAAAATCGAGTTGGTGTCATGGGCGGATCTCAGGGAGGGGCGCTGACAATCGCCTGTGCTGCACTTGAACCAAGTATCAAACGTCTAGCACCGTTGTACCCCTTCCTTTCCGACTATAAGCGGGTTTGGGAAATGGATCTTGCCGCAGGGGCTTATGAGGAGTTGAAGACGTATTTTCGTAGCTTCGATCCACAACATCTGCGGGAAGACGAAATTTTCACGAACCTCGGCTACATTGACATACAGTTTTTAGCGAACCGGATTCGTGGCGAAGTGTTGATGGCCGTTGGATTGATGGATCAAATTTGCCCGCCTTCCACACAGTTTGCTGCATACAACAAAATCACAGCGCCAAAGCGACTCGAAATATATCCAGACTTCGGCCACGAACATCTGCCTGGGTTTGCCGACAAAATCACTTCATTTATGCTGGGGTTGTGAATGTAAATCATCTAATCTGATAAGTGCGGGGGCGTCCTCAAAGTACCTTGGTACAAAGGACGCCCCTGTGTTTATTCAGTTCAACATATCCCCTCCTGTTGTTTAGGTGTTCACTACGATTTGTGAATGTGTGCACGTAGCGCGTTTGTACCTTACATATTACGGTGAAGCGAATCCGTATATGGGAGGTTGTGGAGATCTTTCTCGCAGCACAAGTTGAACAGATTTTAAAATTCGTGTGGACATTGAAAGGGAGGACCCGTTTTCTGGGGGAGCAACAGGAAGGAGAAAATGATGTCTCAAATGGAAGCCATCGATCATCTTGCGTTGCTGGCGCGAGGCGGTTTGCCTGTCATTGTACTTCTTTGACTTAGACGGGAATCAGATTGAGGTGTCGACTTTTGAGTTGCAGTAACATGCGTTTCGTTTGAGATGCGTCCCCTTCCGCGATGAGCTTGTCAAATCTCGCTGATTGCGCGAATCCTTTGCATCGTGCGCGATATGTTTTACTTCATGCACATCGTAGACCCAATCGCGCACCACTTTCTTTAGGTGGATATATAAATTGATGGATACAAAAATATATATGTATATAATTATAAAAAACCGCCCTCATCCTCAAAGAATCGGGCGGTGTATTCTCCTCTATGTCAACTGTACAAACCGCATAAGCCAGAATCCCATTTAACCTGGATATGGCTTCATGGAAATGGCCATTCCCAGCGCGGTATCTACGGGGGAGGCGGTGCTTTGTGTCGTGTTGACCTGATATAGATTGCTGTTTTCTTGCCAAAGTACATTGACGGCCATGTTTTGACTTTTGTTCGTATCGATGTCAATATAGATGGCCGCGTGCGTTTCCGGGACAGGCATGAAATGGGCGTCCAGGTATTTGGCCACCTTGTCCGCTACTGGCGTCGGCACGACCTCTGTATTGTACGCTGTGACGCTGATCTGCCATCTGCCTTCCGACCAGTGAATCCCGGCGCTGCCGTTGTCGTTTGTCACATAGGCAGGGTGGTTGCCTGTCAGCAAAACACCAGGGTCTTGGCTGGAATCCGTCGTTTCCTTGCCCATGATGTCCTGATATCCCTGATCTGCCAAATCGGTTGATTGATAATGGGTGACGTTCCACATGGCCAACGTGTTATCCGTGGATTTGAGCGTCACGTGTAGACTGGAGACAAACGGCGTTACACCCATCACAGCCTGCGTTGAACTGGACGTGCTGTAAAACATCTGATTGTCGCCATTGCTTGCCTGCGGCAACATGGTTGGCGCTTCTGCGCCTGTCAGCACAGCACTCGAAAAGCGCGACATGGCCATTTGGACAATACTCGGAAATGGCGATGTGTTCGTCGGCGCTGGTGGGCTGGTGACGGTCACTGGGTTGTCAGTCGCGTTGTTGCCGGTTGCACTGCTGCCCGTTTGGTTGGTGGTGCCAGTTGCGTCAGTGTCTGATTTTGCTGTGGATTTCAGTTGGTTCTCTGTATTCCCCTTTGCTACCTGATTCGCGGTATGAGTCACCTGGTTCTTAGGCGCTGGTGCGGTCGTCTTTGCTGCACAGCCTGTCAGCAAGGTCATTCCCGCCAAAACCATCAGGGTGGCTGTCCACGTTTTATGTTTAAGGTTCATTTCCGGTGTTCCCCTTTCAATCATGAACCACGTATGTTGCTTCTTGCTCTATATGGATGTGACGTAACAACCCGGAGATATGTTACAAGCGCATCAGCGGAATATAATGATACGAATATATAGGTTTATATTTATGTATTTATATATTTATTAAAAATGGCGTTTGGCTTGCGCGCCAGAAAATACGGGCTTATTGTACCGTCCTGCTCAGAAACAGATACCTCGAATATGCTCCGAGGTGTACAATTATGGATATGGTCGACATAGAGAACGGTTTTGTCAAATGACTGGGTCATTTAGTCCGCAGAGTGAGGAGATGGAATGCGTATGAGCGCGATGAGCACAGGGTCAATGGTCATTCGAGGAGCGCGTGTTGTGACGCCGTACGGCGTGATCGAAGATGGATGGGTGAAGGTCGAAAATGGGGTTGTCAGCGCAGTTGCGCAATCGGCAGAGGCGTTGGCTGTGGCGGATGAAGTGATTGACGCAAATGGGGCATGGTTGGTGCCTGGCTTTATCGATATCCACGTTCATGGTGGCAACGGCGCGGACGTTATGGATGGACAAGCATCGTCCATCCGCACCATTGGCCAGTTTCACGCCAAGCACGGCACCACATCTTGGCTGCCGACCACGCTGACCGCGCCTGTGGACCATCTGGCCAAGTCCATTGCCAGCGTTGATACGGTTCGGAACGAGGGATACCTCGGCGCGACCATCCTCGGCTTGCACTTGGAAGGGCCGTTTATCGACATGGAGCGGCGTGGCGCGCAAAACCCGGATTATGTATTGGAACCGAACCTCGATGTGATGAAGCGTCTCGCCAATGTTGCGCCTGGTCTGATTCGCAAAGTGACCATCGCGCCGGAACGGCCGGATGCGCTCCGCGTCATTCGCTGGTTGTCGGAAAACGGCATCATCTCGTCCATGGGCCACACAAACGCGACGATGGCGGAGATTCAAGCTGGGGTTGAAGCTGGCGCGACACATGCAACGCACCTGTTCAACGGCATGCGCGGCCTGCACCATCGCGAAGGCGGGGCGGTCGGTGGCTGCCTATTGTCTGATGCGGTGGTTTGTGAACTGATTGCCGATGGCCACCATGTGCAACCGGAAGTGATGAAGCTGGTGGTCAAAACGAAAGGGCCTGGCAAAGTGGTGTTGATCACCGATGCAATGACGGCAGCTGGTCAGCCGGATGGCCATTATCGACTGGGCGGCTTGGATGTCACTGTGACGGATGGCGTGGCGCTTTTGACCGAGGGGCATAATTTGGCAGGCAGCACGTTGACGATGAATAATGCGGTGAAAACGATGGTCAGCCGTGTGGGTGTGGATATGCTGGCCGCCGTGCAAATGGCTTCGGATACACCAGCCCGTGAACTGGGTGTAAGTGACCGCAAGGGCGGCATCGAAGTGGGGAAAGACGCGGATTTGGTGTTATTGGACGAATCGCTGCAGGTCATGCGCACCATCATCGGCGGCAATACGGTTTACGCGCGCTGATGGCAAAATGAAAATGGCGTTTGCCAGTTGACAGAATACGCCAAGGTGCGTATATTGCCTATAATCACAAAATTGCGGACCATCGAAATAGGTTGTGAAGGGGCTAGTAACACGCGAAGAGATGTGCAGAGAGCTGACAGCATGGTGAAATGTCGGTCGTCCAGCGCGTGTGAACCCACCCTGGAACTGGCGATGATGAATCGCCCGGACGCCTCCCGTTATCTGAAGGCAAGCCGTCGCTGCTCAAAGGTGTGAGCACGCGAAGGCGCTGAGATGTCGTCCTGGTGACGACGAACAAAGGTGGTACCACGGGTTGACCCCGTCCTTTCATAGGGCGGGGTCTTGTTTATGTTCAGGCGAAAATGAGAGGTGTTCAACATGCGAATGTCAACGCTGCTTGTGAAAACGGAGAAACATGCGCCTGCGGACGCGCAGCTTACAAGCCATCAGCTTCTGGTTCGATCCGGCCTTGTCCACCAACTTTCCGCTGGCATCTACAGTTTGACGCCTTTAGCGACGCAGGTGCTGCACCGGATTGCGGACATCGCGCGCGAAACGATGAGTGAAATAGGTGGCCAAGAAGTCCTGTTGCCAGTTGTGCAGCCGGCAGCCCTGTGGCGGGCATCCGGTCGGTATGAGGCGGTGGATGCGTCATTGGTGCGCTTTGCGGACAGAAACCAACAAGAGATGGTGTTGGCGCTCACCCACGAGGAGGCTGCGACGGAATTGGTGCGAAATATCGTCCATTCATACCGTCAACTGCCGTTGATAATTTATCAACTCCAAACCAAGTTCCGCGACGAGGCGCGGCCGCGGGGCGGACTGGTGCGCCTGCGGGAGTTCTTGATGAAAGATGCCTACAGCTTTCACGAGACGACGGAAGACTTGAACAGCCATTATGCCCAGGTGCTTGCAGCGTATGAGCGGTTTTACCAGCGCTGCGGACTTGATGTCCTCGCGGTGGAGTCGGACACCGGGATGATGGGTGGCGGCGAGGCGCATGAATTTATGTTTCTTGACGCGGATGGCGAAGACACACTCCTACTTTGCCCGACCTGTGACTATGCCGCCAATCGCGAAGTGGCAGTGGGCAGGCGGGCATTGGGTAGTGGCGAGATGGCGCAAAATCCGTCCCGCGTCGATGAAGGAGAAGTGGACGACGCATATCACTGTGTCCGTTGTGGGGCGCTGTTGCAGCGTGTGCGGGGGATTGAAGTGGGCAACATCTTTAAGTTGGGGATAAAGTACAGCAGTGCGTTGCAAGCGAACTTTACCGCGGCGGATGGCCGCGTTGCGCCGCTTGTGATGGGGTGCTATGGCATTGGCATCACAAGGGTGCTCGCCTGTTTGATTCAGCAGCATCACGACGAAAACGGCATTGTCTGGCCAGAAAGTGTCGCGCCTTATCCGTATCACTTGGCGGTCATTGGCGCGGATGCGCGCATCAAGGAAACCGCCGAACGCATCTACCAGACACTGGGGGCGCGTCACGTGTTATTTGATGACCGGGCGGTCGCTGCGGGCAGTAAGTTGAAAGATGCGGATTTGCTGGGGATGCCAGTGCGCATCACGGTGAGTCAACGAACGCTGGAGGAGGGGCGGGTGGAATTGCGCCAGCGCGCCAATGGGCGGCAGGTGTATGTGCCTTTGGCGACGATAGGGGACAGTGCAGAATGGGCGCGCTTGTTCGCCGCGATGATGAGTGATAAGGAGATAGCGCATTGACTGCCAATCAGCATTCAAAATTAATTTGTATTCTCAGCCAAAATGACTGGTTCATGAAAGTCCTAAGCGCCGTTCGAACCTGTGATCCACCCGATTGGTTGGTTGGAGGCGGTATCATTCGGAACATTGTCTGGGACCATCTGCATGATTACCTTATACCAACGCCAATAAAAGACGTGGATGTCGCGTTTTTCGATGAAGCGGATTTAACGCCGCGCCGCGACTTGGCGGTCCAGTCCCAATTGCAAAGGATTATGCCCGATGTTCCATGGGAAGCAAAGAACCAGGCCGCCGTGCATTTGTGGTACGAGCGGGTATTTGGATATCCCGTCGAACCGCTGGTTTCATCGGCAGATGCGATTGCAACATGGCCGGAACCAGCCACCTGTGTCGCAGTGAGGCATTTAGAAAACGATGAATTTGCAGTAGTGGCCCCTTACGGTTTGGATGATTTGTTCCATATGATATTGCGACGAAACCCCCGAAGAATAACTAACGAGATATTCCAGGAGCGAATACGCGCGAAGGAGCCGCTCAAGAAGTGGCCCAAAGTGAAAATGATTCTATAAAGGGCGATGTGCATATATATATGTGATTTTTGTGAGGGGATCCTTTTGCGTATTTGAGCAGCATCATTTTGAATACAGCGTTTCAGGAAGGGAGCGCGATCACGATGAAGATTGTTGCGGGCAGCATCGCCAGCTAATTCGATCACGCCGAACATTCATGAAAAATTGCTACTAAACCGCTTAGCGATACGCCTATCTAAAACTCATCATCGATCAAGGCGCCGATTTGAACGTATTCAATCACTTTCCGTGCCTCGTTCCGTGCCCTATCCAACCCCTTGGGATTCAGCCACCAGTTATCTGACCTGGTGGTTCGATCATCCACAGAACAGAGACTATACTGAATCCAATGCGGCATAAAGGTATTCAATGCAAGATAGCATCTTCGCATGTGAAAAGTTGTGGTAACAACAAGCAGTCTCCTAACTGACTGCAACTGAAATTCCCTGTCCAACGTTAGCAATGAGGCTAGTACATTCTCTTTTGTGTGTTTGGACTCTGTTTCAGTGAGGATATCCTCTGCGTCTACTCCAAGAGCAACCGCGGCACGCTTCATTGCGATAGCTTCTGGCTCGGACTGATCTCCCCACGTCGCACCGCCAGAAAACAGGATTTTTTTAGCCCGACCTGCATTGTACAGTTCGACCGCTTTAGGAACACGGTATTCATACCCGTTTTTACTGCCGAATACGAAAATGCAGTCGCCTTGCTCACCATCATCTGATAAGCCGAAAAGTAACCGGGATATTTGGTCGACTGACAGATTCTCCACGTCCAACTCTGAAATCTTCATACTGCGAGCCTCCAATACAAACTCAGAGTAACAACAATTTGTGAAGATTTTACCAACAAAATTTGTATAGTGAATATTGGAGATTACTGCTCCGTTAACTTAATCTACGACGGAGCGACACAACACGTTTGAATGATGAGTGTGATCGCTAGAAATATAATTTTCCGGAAAGATGCTATTTACCTGTCAGAGGTGTAATGGAGGCAAATGCGCATCAGTTTTGTCAGCAACAATCGTATAAAACTCAGGAAATGTGGGGTCTTGGGCGTTTCGTATTTCCTCAAATGTCCGTATGAACATTCCTTGAGATGCAATTGAAGTAATAATATCCCCTACAGTCCAACTTCGTGTCACAGTCGGATTTAAGCCAGACCGTTCTTCAATGGGGAGTAACTGAGCAAACGCAACTTGTTCTTCATGAATGGTATCATCAAAGTAATTACCAGTCGGGTGTTTGAGAAGGTTCGTGCTTCTCCATGCTTTGGCAAAAGGATGGAAATCGGTGAGGAGATAACGACCATTTGTACTCAATCTCCGATTAACCACTGAAAAAATAGCATTGAGGTCTGTGAAGTAGTGAAGGATACCAAATTCCATTAACACGATATCGAAATGCCCCAACATGTCCTCGTTGGGTATATTCAAGGCATCAGAACAAATGTAATTCAACTGTACACCTGCGGCTTCAGCCACCTGTGTAGCGTATGTTCGATTTTCCTCGGATATATCGACTACAGTTACATCAGCTCCCATCAGAGCTAAAGAAATAGCTTTACGACCATGGGAGCCAAGGAGATTCAGCACTCGTTTGCCTGCTGGATCACCAATGTACTTCAGCCAATAACGTAGAGTATGTGTTAGGTTTTGCTTAAGTTCCTTGGCAAGCTGATTTGGCGCTCCAAATTCATGAACCCAAGCTTGATAGGCCTTCGTTTCCCACGCGGTTTTGTTTGCACGGGACAAATGCTCTTGCATACACATTACCTCCTAAAAATGGTGATGCAAACTGGACTAACTCACATTCCGATGAATTGTCAAACACTTTTTCCATGAGAGCAGAAACGCTAGATCACTCTTCCTCTTTCGTGGTAATCACTAGCCTCTTAATGGGAAAATAGGGTCAGGGAGTGAGTTGTGTTAGGTTAACGGCAACCTTATCAGCCACTAAGTTGAACAACGATGGGATTTGCTCTTCTTGCGACATTTCATGACCTCCCACTTTGACGGTATGAGATACACGGGCGAAGCGCTCAATCGTTTATTGATCCCGCGCCTCTGTGGGACAATTTTTCCATGTAAATTGAAAAAAGTGTAGACTTATATTTTATAAAGAGTTATCCTACTATTGTAGGTGAGTAAGAAGTGCACCTTTGGTTAAATTGGCTACATATTCCGTAAAGAATAACCACTCCATTCGACGAGTGGTTTTTATTATGTGTTCATCCAGCCTCTGTTTAAAGAGAAGAGCTCCCGGATCGTCCAACATTACTGCTTTTATGGCGCTCCCCTGTAACGAATCGGAATTATCGTCCGTCAGTTAAAGTACAGGGAGGGTGACATTGTGAAACGAATTTTGATGGTTGGATTTATCTTGATTACATTTGCATCAGTTACAGGATGTGGTCAAACCACACATACGAGTCTGGGATACGGTGTACCATCACAAGTACAGTGGAACGGTCGCACTTATGGCACGGAGGGGTGGATAAAAACTGTAGGGACGCAGTTGGGTTTTACACAAAAGCCTGGCAAAGTAAAGGTGTTTCGTGTTCCTGGGCATAAACCCAATGATGAAATTGCGCTCGAATACGATTATCCAAATGGAAAGTATATAAAGGCAAAGATACAGAATAAATAGGCATCCTTCGGCGGTTGATTGGATCTATTTTACTTATGGGCTGCGTTTTGTCGAAATAATGATGGACTTTAATGGAACTGAATGATTTTCTACTTTAATTTTTTCACTGGGTCAGGAAATTGATACTTCTCTGTGATTTGCGTGTTTATGCCGAACAAAATCGGTACTTTAACAGTGGATGAGGTATACGCAATTACTGAATGAGTACTAGGATTTGCCTGAGAATATATGTTAGCCGTTATTAGTTGATATGGTACATTCAATGTTCTGTGGAGTTTATCGTCTAAATAATAGCGCAACATACCTGTTCCAGGATTAGTAGGCACACCGTAGATGTCTGGTTCTAAATAAGTGCCACCAAGATTGGCTTCGGTATTCACAACTTTCTTGACGTTCTTCACTGTCATCCGAGATGAAATTTCAAGATCATATTTAATTTGAGCAGAAAGTTCTGTAGTTTTATGTTTCCAAATAGATGAAACTGATATTAAAATTCCTATAGTGACTAAGATTGAAATTACAGAGATTAAAGGTTTACGTCTCACGTAATCACCTCAAATAGGCGCCTATGTACTTTTACTATACCAAAGTTATGGATGAGATTAGTTGATCTGAGCAAAGGAGAGAGGTTTGTTGAAGTCACTTCACGCTTTGACTCTTATTGCAAGGGTTTTAATGATAACTAGCGTCCTTAGTGGATGTTCCTCCCATGCAAAGAATGTTCAACATGCAGCCATCAATATAAACGATAACTTTTCCCCAAGTACCGTGAATAAAATGGTGAACTTTGTATTAGCACATCAAGTATTGTTTCCAGCTTATATTCCAGTCGGAGGCTTAGGTGCGAAGGACTATTCGATTAAATCGATGACATCGCAACCCTCTTTTACTCTGTTTTCAAATATCAAATCCGCTTGGATGATCATTAGTGAATATTCAAGTACCACCGATGAACCAATCAAATCATTGTCTTGGACGCCAGACAAAATAAAGACAACTGGTATGAAATATTGGATACACCATGTTGCGAAAAACATTACTGATTATTATTTCATAAAGGGCTCAACAGTAATAATGGTTCAGAATAATGCAAAAGGTTCACCTGCATTCCCAACTCATTTGGTAAATTTCTTGAAGCCCTTATACACATTCACCAGTTCCAATTAATCGGAAGAAACAATTGTAAGATTTGCTGGGGCTAATCAGCCGATTGTCCTTCCCAACGATGACCCGACACTTGCCAGGTGATGTCTCCAATGGTATTCAGATAAGTGCCCTGCTGAACTGGAAAGTAGGCCAAACTCCGCGTCCATAAATTGCTGAACATGATTACGGATTTCCGCTACTGTGCCGTAGGATGTCGTTATTCAAGTACGGCTGTATCATTCGAAAACACAAAAGTTATGTCAGATCGTATTGAGGGATATATCCTGATAATGGTAAGCGGGCGAGTGACCGTTAAGGCATTTTACGTCGTACGAACCCTTTGATCCCACAATGATTAAGTGCGGATGCCCTTGTACTCTGAAGCCATTGCATTAAACAGAGGCTGAATCTGTGAGGGTTTTATAAACGTGTTTGGAAGATACGATTTGAGGCTTAGCAGTTCATGATAAGCTTGTGCATCTGATGCGTTCCGAAGTTGATCAAGGAAGGTCAAAGCCGCATTTGTATTGTACCCATATTCACGATAAAGCGACTCAGATGCCTGGTACGAGGAGAATGCCATCTGCACAGAAAGGTTGCCAGGTTGATAATGTTCGTTCGGATCTCCCTTTTTGGTAAATTCGATGATGTAGGAATCAAGAGCCATAGAAAGGTAGTATGGAACCATTGCCATGTCGTTATAATTCGATGAACGCTGTGCAAAATGACGAATAACAACATAGGCATTAGTACACAAGGACAATACGCACACCACAATGAGTCCTCGCAAACCGTTGCGATTCAAACAAACGCCCCCTTTCCATATCCATATTCGTCAATATTTTTAGAATGCTGCTCAAGGGTACAGTAACAGTACCAAATCATTACTGTATATTTATGTATCGGAGGGTGCGAGTCCTTCTCAGACATTCGCGCCCTTTAGCTGAAGAAGACGGTTCTCATCATCACTTCGTTCGCAACGCAAACAATGGCAAGACAACAATCGCAAAAGCCGTTACTAAAAACGCCATCTCTACCCAAAGATCGCGGGCAAGAAGGAACAAAATAACTACCAGGATAGTCCAGACTAAGCCAAGCCGGAGATCCCATCTGCCTGCAAGCTTCTCGGTTCTTAGCCTCCATGCAGGGTCGCTCAAACCTCTTTGTGTACGGATGCCAACCGATGGATGTAGAGCGTCGTTTTTGATCAGCACGTACCCGACTAGGAGACAGATAAGGGATCGGAACAGGCTAAATCAAAAATCAGCAATCCATAAATCATATTCAGAGGCATCTCGACACGTCGCATACCACATTTAAGAAAATGATAAATCCCACCCAGACGTCTAATGTGGCCTGATTACCTAGCTTAAGTCCCATAACAATTGCAAAAATACACCAGGTTGTAATTCCCCACCCTAGTACACCTCGAACTAAAATAAATCGTGACATCCCGCTCGCACGAAGCTTTTTCCATTGTTCCTTCGGATTTCACGCTGGATAAAGTCTTCTCAAAGCAATCCTTCTTTCATATGTGCCTATAATTACAACGAGATGTCTTTGCCAGTATGATTCGATTGTAGCACTACTCCAAATTTTGATAACCAAGTTAATCAGGAATGCTGCTCCGTTAGCCCAACACCTCTGGCGCTAGGGCCATGTCTAATAACAAATGTTACGTCTCTTTCTTCTAACGCCCATTACCAACGCACTATATCCCAAAGGATTCCCCCAGCTAAAAACACGAGGGTCATGATTGCAGAAACCCGCACCCATGGTCGGATGCGTCGTGGAAAATCCGAAAGTGTACGATTTTGCTGATGTCCCACTATGATATCACTATGCTTAATAACATCATTGAACGGTTCTCGCTGATCAACGAAAGGCGCATCAGGCTGCATTTCTGTCAGCGTTTTATCTTCGTAAGGATTGAAAGCGTTGTCTAGACTGACGGTGATTTGCGTATCGCTCTTTTCGTGCTTCAAAGACGTCACCCCATTCACAACATTGTATTCAACATCTGTTGGTACAATCCTCCAATTAATATGCCGTTAGCTTATCATTAGCGACAATATAACTTTGCGGAAAGATGCGATGTGCCTTCTCTACAAGGGATCTCTAAATAAAACATAGGCGTATTGTGCTTCCTAAGATAGAGCAAAAGACCAAGGAGAAATTTCCTCGGTCTTTGTTTGCCGTGCGCTCCTTTGTATTAGGGCAAATAATCGGTGTTTCGTCACCTTTCTGAAGTAGTGGCACGTCTACTATCGGAATTATCTACGAACATGTATTTTATTTTAGGTACGCTTGTTTAACCCGTTTTTTCTTACTGAAGAACTTTCCTCAAGCCATCTTTGAGCAAATAGGCTAAATCGGCTTGATATTTCCAACTGACTTTCCGCAGTTGTGTAATCGGAATCTGTCACATTCTCAGCCCAATGCAGTAGGCAACCTTCTTCCGTTCCTAGAAGCTGCCGTTTCAAATCCGCGTATGTGACTGGAATAGTGCCTGTTCGAATAGCAACAAGATTTCTCAAAGCCCATTTAAGCATGTATTTGGTATTTAACTCCTTCAGAAGCCTTAGCTTTCGCTCATTGGTTTCCCAATGATAATACTCCCGCGATCTCGCATATAACCCCATTGTACTGGCAACATCAGCAAGGTTCTGCGCATATCTCTCCTTGGTGGGAGAAGGAAACGGGTTTGTGCCTAAGAGAACGACGTGACAGTCAGACATCATTGCCATCAATTCTGTCGGTGCGGCTGCGATTTCGGGTAAATCAACAACATTAGCACACCCCATGTTTACCTCTTGCCAAACTTTTTGTAATGCACCAGAAATTTGTTCATCAATTTTGTCGATGACAACCATTAAGTCTACATCACTCACAGGTGGGTTAGCTTCTCCGCGTGCCCAACTGCCACACAAATGAACACTAATCAAACGATCCCTTAGATACTTTTGTAAGGTTTGAATGAAACGGTTGCAGTATTTATCCAGTTCTGCTTGAGTTGTCGGATATGGTGGTTCCCCCTCGACCCGAATACCCATATATAATCCCTCCCTAACTATAAGGCGCACTAAAGGTACAAAAGGTTCGCACCACTTTTGTACACCAGAAGATATTTACCTTTTTTGGACTTTCAATGTGAAAGTGTTTTTACTGTCTGTTCGTTTTGGAGATCAACAGCGGGTTGCGCGTGAGTGATCTTTTGCGGGTGCACATCAAGGATGTTCTCAAGTAAGAGAGGGAAAGTGCCGGATCGAATCACGATTCGAGAGAAAAAACGGGAAAAGCGAAGATTTTTCCGATCAGCAACTATTCCAGGAAAGCCATTGAGGAGTACCTAGAAAAGCGAGCTGCATATTTACGTTTTGATCCGCTTTTAGCCTCTTGGAAAAATACAGAAGGTACAAGCTTGGAAAGCCCTAGATAGGGCCGCTAAAGCGGTGGGGATAAAGGACCGCATTGGGAACACATACACTGCGCAAAACATTTGCGTATCAGGCCATCAAACAGGGTAAGGACGTTACGCGACATTGGAATCACTCAGGATCAGATAGACGAAGTGTATTTGACTTTAAACCGATGATGTATATTTATCAGAAGCGCCGTAAAACCCCTTGCTTTATGGATTATCGGACAGAAGTCTGCAATAGCGACTCTGCAAGGAAATCTGAGAGACGCGATTGCATCTATTCATTGTTGCGAACGGCACAAGTCTGGGAGGAGCAAGTAAACTGGTTTGCGATCTATATGCTTTTTGCGTCACTTTTTACCAAATACTCTTCGATTACGCATAATACTTCCTGTTTTTGGTTATATCTCCGAAATGCGTGATCTCCATGAGGAATTACACAATTCTTATATTTTTTTGTACACGTCGTCGCAAAACTGCTTAATTATGCTTGGTGGTACTAGTCGGTCTGCAGCTCCGTTTATAACAAGAGGGTAGATGTCGGGCCGACCATAGAGTGACTCGGGGCGAGGCTGGCGCCAATCCAGAATTGATTCTACAGATAGACGATTTCCCAAGTAATCGACATATCGAGTTTCACGCGTAGCCTTTGACAATAACCCGTTCACAACGTCTGCACTATTAAGGACTGGACTCAAGAGAACTAGTCGTTTTACAGAGTAAGGGATTTGACTCGCCGCGATACTTGCTACATAACCCCCGGTGCTGAATCCAATGACATACAATTGTTCTCTGTCAAACCGTACGTCGTGTACAACATTTTCAATGATGGCAATGGTTTGACAGATCTGTCCAGTCAGGGTCACGTCCTCAGTTGGACCGTCGCTATCTCCGCCACCTAAGAAATCATACCTAATGCTTGCAATGCCTAAGCCCGCTAAACGACGAGAGAGTTCTGTAAATAGACGGTGTGGACCAACTTTGGTGCCGTCCATTCCTGGTAAAATAACTGCAATAGGCAAGGGGAGTTGCTTGTTGTTTTCTGGCATATGTTCGATTCCGCGCAAAATTTTTCCCGATAAATCCAACTCTACGTACCGTTGCATGAGTACCTCCCAATCCGGGCTTATGTTCTGTTGCACTAGCATACAGCAATGCCGCCAATCTTAACAATTTGTACGTGCATCAATGGATCTTTTTTTATCTAAATATGTTATCTTTCTGTATTGCAGTATATTGACACTAGCTTAAAGGGGAATGTAGGGTGATCCAATCATCGAAAACTCGCAAAAGAAAAAGAATTGTAACGAGTTCTACTGCCGTAATGTTGGTGCTTGGCGTTTTGGCTGTATCTGAAGTGACAGGAATTCCAAAAGCTCAGGCAAGTACTTTTTCCCCCAACACAATCGAGAGCGCGACGGTTTCCGGCAACCAAATGACCTTGGGAATTGGTGGAGAAGCGATTGGCGGTCAACCCAGCGATTTTACGGTCACTGTTAATGGAGAATCAGACCCAGTCACCAGTGAAGACACGAGTTCGAGTGATTCCATTACACTTGGAATTCTGAATCCGGTCTCCTATGGAGACACAGTTTACGTCTCTTATTCGGGCAACGATCTGGAAGATTTCCAAGATGGTGAATATTACGCACCATTTCCTAATTTTGAGGTTACTAACGACACTCCAGCTCCAGCGAGTGCACCGACAGTTACTGGAGTGAGCCCATCAAGTGGTCCCACGACAGGTGGAACTTCAGTGACGATCACGGGGACAGGCTTTACGGGAGCAACCGTGGTTGATTTTGGAAGCACACCTGCGTCGAGTTACAAAGTGAACTCGGATACGTCGATTACGGCAACAGCACCTGCCGGAACAACAGGCTCAACAGACGTGACGGTGACAACACCGGGCGGAACGAGCGCAACGAGTGCAAACGATCAGTTTACCTACGTTTCTCCACCAGTAGTTATGACAAACGGTAGTACTGTAACGTACGACGGGACTAGTGTATTCATTGCTCCTACTTTGACTACTTCCGACCCCGACAGTTCTACTTTGGCCGGAGCTACCATTTCAATCACTTCAGGTTTTCAAAGTTACGATATGCTGAATTTTGTGAATACAGGTAAAATTACAGGCAGTTATAACCTGTCAACAGGAGTTCTAACACTTAGTGGTACAGATTCACTGGCAAATTATCAGACTGCACTTAGAAGTATATCGTTTTCAACCGGGTCAACCAATACATCGACGAGAACCATTTCTTTTAAGGTTAGTGATGGGAGCAATTCCAGTAATAGCACCTCGACAAATGTGGTTATACAAGGGGCACCGACGGTTACTGGAGTGAGTCCATCAAGTGGTCCCACGACAGGTGGAACTTCAGTGACGATCACGGGGACAGGCTTTACGGGAGCAACCGTTGTTGATTTTGGAAGCACACCTGCATCGAGTTGCAAAGTGAACTCGGATACGTCGATTACGGCAACAGCACCTGCTGGAACAACAGGTGCAACAGACGTGACGGTGACAACACCGAGCGGAACGAGCGCAACGAGTGTGAATGATCAGTTTAACTATGTTGCGGTAGGAGGAGGCCCCGTTCCACCGTTCATTAACACAGTGTCCTTTATGGAAGATGCCAAAGTTGGCACACCGTATTCGGCTCAATTGGTAACTTCGGGTGGCACACAACCGTTTCGATGGAGCATCGCAAGCGGTTCTCTTCCGAATGGCCTGACGCTGAACGCTCAAGGACAGATCACCGGAACACCTACCGGCCTGGGTGGTCAGTACACGTTCACCGTGAAAGTCACCGATTCAAACAATTTCAGCGAGACTCGGCAACTGACGCTGACGGTGGATGGGCCGACTTCATTACCGTCGATCACGACGACGAGTCTCACACCGGATACGGTTGGACAACCGTATAACCAAACGCTTGATGCAACAGGAGGAACATCCCCCTATACATGGAGTGTGACACAGGGAACTTTGCCATCGGGGCTGGCCCTTGATGCCCAAACGGGAGAGATCACAGGCACCCCGACAGCGAGTGGTGTGTCAACAATCACGGTACAATCAAAGGATGCTAACGGAATGACCGCCACACAGACATTCCAAATTGACGTGACGAAGCCGAACGAACGTGAGATCGTGTGGAACGGACAGATTCAGAATGTACCAGCTATTGTAGGTAATAATGGCGGAATGCAGACGACCTACATGCCCATCTGGTATGTGATGCAACTGCTGAAGTCGATGGGGATCGAAAACACATGGAACGGTCACCATTGGAACATGACCACATCGATGACGCCAGACCTGTCAAACATCCAAGCTGGCGCTGGAAACACGAGCATCTACTTGAATGGAACACTGGTACAACAAGTGGATACAGAGACACAGATTGACCCATCAACCAATAGGCCTACGACGTACATGCCGATATGGTATGTGGAGCGGGTACTCAATCGTGTCGGGCTACAAAGCACATGGAACGGCACGACGTGGGCAGTTACTCTGCAAAATAGCTAAACCGATACTACCACCAGGTCTCGTGAAAAATGCGAGACCTGCAATTTTTGTGGGAATATATGGATCGATCTTGGTGCGCATAAGGGCGCATATGTCTTAGAAGGAATTGGATACATCGATACATAAATATACAATATTGGTTTAGAACTGTTGCTGGACTATCGGACAGGCCTATAAGGATCCTCTCAAAATAGCTGGTATGATCCCTTAGTTAGATAAATTTACGGTGTCTGTCGAATTTGACGTCTTCTGTTCGTCTTCCTAGATAGAGGCGCGAATCCAACTGGCCTCGATGGAAAGGAGAGTTGATAATGAAATACCTCTGTTTGGGTTATTACAATCAGGAGAAAATGGACGCCCACCCCAAAGCTGAAGTAGATGAGATCATGAGCGGGTGTCAACCCCACATGGACAAATTGTACAACACCGGACAGGTAAAGATGGATGCTGGCGTCATCGGCGAGGTCACGTGTCTACAACGTTCGAACGGGAAGGTAGTCGTTACCGATGGTCCCTTCATGGAGACAAAGGAGATGATCGGCAGCGCGCTGATTGTCGAAGCGGAGAACCTGGAGGAAGCCATAGAGGTGGCCAAGTTGCACCCGAGCCTGCATCTGGCTGAAGCCGATCAGTTTGGGTGGCGCATGGAGATTCGTCCTATTCACTACTATCAGAAAAGCGAATGATGAGAAGCAATGACACCCTTTGCTCCTTATCGAATGGTGGATGCCGTTTGGAGAATTGAGTCAGCAAAGCTGATGGCGGTCCTCACCAGGTTCGTGCGTGATATTGGTCTGGCGGAAGATTTGGCACAAAATGTGCTTGTTATCGCCTTGAAGAAGTGGCCAGAGACGGGTGTATCCGACGATCCGGATGCATGGCTGTTGACGACGGCGAAGCGTCGGGCCATTGACTTGATCCGTCGGAATCAACTGCTTGATCGTAAGTACGAAGAGATCGGTCGGAACCTGAAGGGTTATCACGAAGTCTCTAGTAAGGAAGCCATACTCAGGAAATCCATGAGTTTCTCTGCTCGCTTTGGCTGGTCTCGCCAGTTGGAGATTAACCAGACATACAATTCTGGATGAATGTTTGCCATTACACCACTAAACCCCGCAGCGCCGAGCTTGAGAGAATCCAACAGCGTAGCGGAATTGACATTGAATAGCTTGAGATTGGTTGCATGGACGGCGCTGATTTTTGCTTTAATACTGTCAATATTGCAACTGGTGTCCTTTAGAAACACAAAGTCTTTATACGCTGCGCACCATTTCAATCGTTCCGCACTCATCTGCTTTGGTCTATAATTTAAGTGATTTCTCGTTCGAAATGTTTGCTCAATTCCCTATGTTCATTAACTGTAACAAATTTATCTTATGTCACGGTACTATATAAGTTGAACGAATCAACTTCAGGGCTAAAGCCGAACACTGAGACGATCGCGACATATGGGATCATTTTAGGGTCGTCGAGTTTCAATCCCAACAAGTTTATCTTTCCTATTTGTGTGAGCCCGTTTCAGGGGCGAATTAAAAGCTGGAGATGCACGGTTTTACGCGGCTTCATTGCTTACGATAAGACCATGTAACCTACTGAGCGAAAAATAAACACAGTTGATTAGGAGGAGTTCTCATTGAGTCAAATGAAACGATACGCACAGATTGGCACAGGGGGACGGGCAGAGTTCTACTACGGAGCACTAGCTCGTGATTTTCGGGATACTTCGGAATTGGTAGCATTCTGTGACTTGAATCAAACCCGCATGGATTACTCCAATGCGTTGTTGGTGAATAAATACAATTATCATGCTATCCCTACGTATAAAGCTGATAAATTCGATGAAATGATTCAAAATGAAAAGCCCGACATTGTTATTGTTACGAGCATGGACCGGACGCATCATAAGTATATCATTCGTGCGATGGAACTAGGCTGCGACGTCATCAGTGAGAAGCCGATGACGATTGACGAAAACAAATGCCAGGAGATACTGGACGCCATTAAGCGCACGGGTCGAAATCTGCGCGTGACCTTCAACTATCGCTACGCCCCACACAACACCAAAATCAGGGAACTCATCATGAATGACATCATCGGCCAAGTAAATTCTGTTCACTTCGAGTGGTTGCTCAATACTCAACATGGTGCTGACTACTTCAGACGGTGGCATCGAGATAAGCGCAATAGTGGGGGACTTCTCGTTCATAAATCCACGCACCATTTTGACTTGATGAACTTTTGGCTTGGCAGCCATCCGAAGACCGTATTCGCCATGGGGGATTTGATGTTCTATGGACGTGAGAATGCGGAAAAACGGGGGATAACCGAGTTTTATCAGAGGGCACATGGCAGCGAGATCGCCAAAAATGATCCATTTGCCATCCACTTGGAAGATAATCCACACTTGAAGAAACTCTATCTCGATGCAGAACACGAGGATGGGTACCAGAGAGACCAAAGCGTATTCGGTGATGGAATCAGCGCCGAGGATACCATGGCTGTCATGGTCCGTTACCTGAACCGCACGATGATGACCTATTCCCTAAATGCCTATTTGCCTTGGGAAGGCTACAATGTGGTGTTCAATGGCACCAAGGGACGTTTGGAAGTGAAAGTTGTGGAACAGTCCTACGTCAATTCTGGGGGCGACAAGGCGAATGAAGGCGCTGTAAAAGGCATTTATATCTGGGTTTATCCGCAGTTTGGCACGCCTTACCGCGTTGAACTTGAACAGGCAAAAGGCGGGCACGGTGGTGGCGATCCGGTTCTTCTAAACGATTTGTTCGGAACCCCAGTACCCGATCCGTTTCATCGTGCCGCATCACATGTCGATGGAGCGATGTCAATCCTCACGGGTATCGCAGCAAACATTGCAATACGCACAGGTCAACCTGTGGATGTAGCAAAATTGGTCCAGTTTTAATGCATGGTTTGATGAGAAGGGGAACCGCGGTGACAACGGTTTGTCGCTCGGAAACAGCGAGTGGTTTTCAGTCGATCATCAATTATACGTCAATCCAGAGTGGAATGGACAAGGGATTGGGTCGTCTATGATTCAATTGGCAAAAGAAAGATATTCGAACGGGCTTCAGCTTTGGACGAATGGCGAAAGCCCCACAAGTCTGTGCCGTGATTCCTGAATAATCACACAGTTGCAGGTCACTCAATGTTCTTGTACAAGTGGCAATTTAGTTCCATAAGACGCGTTCTCGCCGTGTTCCTAAGGCGTTGAGGAAGACCGTACAACGTACGAATAATCCGAATTTAAAAGGAGATCATGATGAGTCCTTTGGCATCAAACACACGTGGTGATTGGATTCGAATCGCGTCATCCATGGTTGAAGATATTGCCCAAACAGAGCCGGTCTTGGCAGCATTTTTATTTGGCTCCGTGGCATGGAACGATGCAGACGCGGCCAGCGATCTTGACCTGATGATTCTGGTAGACCGCGAACCCCCTTTTCGGGAGGTCACGCGGATAGCCATCGACAAAAACTTGGATAGTAGAGTCAGGGTGCGTCCCGAGTTTGCGGATGTTGACAAGGTGTCGAAGATCTGGTTTTTCGAACAAGTGCGCGCTGGGGCTTGGGTGGAACGTCTGGTGCACTGTGTCATCTTGCGCGACCGTGACGGTACTTTGGCGGCCTTGCGTGATGATGCGGCGGCCAATTTCGGCGAATCGAACTATCGTTTCCAGCGATTCTCCAAGCTTGAGTCGTTGACAGCGGAGTATTTGGCCGAAAGTGCAGCCGCCTACCGTGATGGCGACGAGCCTCGGGCCGCGCTCGCCAACAGAATGGCGCTGGAAACCGCAGCCCTGGCGCTGATTGGAGCTGCAGGCGAGCGATTTTCTAGTACGCACTTTATTGAGACGGTAGGTAAGGTGTTACGGGGACTCGGAGAAACGGAAACCGACAGCACCTTTGTGGCAGCTCTAACGACGGCGTCGGTCGACATGGTGACCGTACCAGCCCCCTTCGATGAATGGATGTCAAGAAAGGTCTTGCCTCGACCAATCTTTGACGGGATCACTGGCTACTATACGCTGGCCGAAGCACTAAAAACCGAAATGATGCGCCCCACTCGTTCCCAGCGTCTCTCGGCTACCGACCAAGCATGGGCGGCCTTCACTTATGCTACTAGCACCTACCATGAGATGGCTGACAAAGTCGACAAGATGCTCGCGGCGGAGCGCGTGGAAGCGTTGCAATTCTATTTACAATCTCAAATTTTGGGTCCGGCTCGCATCAATTTCGGCAAGCTGTATGCGCTCGATATGTTTGGCAGCGTGCGGAGGTTGACACCGCTCGAGTTCTTTGCGGGGATTCGTTCCGACACTGCCCTCTCCGAGGCTTGGGTCAAGGGGATTGGCTTGAACACACTACACGGTAAAGAAATTCCGGCATTGGCCCGCCATTTCTTGCAATTGGGTCAGGTCGTTCTCGGGGAGCCGATCAATCTGGAGCGCGACCGTTCGGAGCGTAATGGGGCTTCCTATTTTGGAGACGACACCTAATCCGTCGAGTCCCGATAGCCAGGGCGACGATTTAACGTTCGATCACGCTTTCGGGCCAGCCCATATGGGATTTGGCCCAGAGTATGAGTGAACACTTACTGAAGCGTTTTACAGTATTGATTGTCCTTTTGGGGAGTGGGCTTCGTTACAGCAGACCGAGTTCTTTTGCTTTCAAGGCTGCCTGTGTCCGATCACGTACACCTAGCTTGCCGAGGATGTTACTGACGTGGTTCTTGACGGTACCTCCTGCAATGTAGAGCGCCTCACTGATCTCGCGATTGGATGCCCCGCTCGCCAGCATGGCCAGGATCTCCCGTTCCCGTTCAGTTAACGCACCCTTGCTCTCGTCAATGAGTGTAGGGGCGGCAGGTGCCTTCAATGTAGACTCGGTGGTTGAAGAAGAAAAAGAGGCAATGACCTTGCTTGCGACGTTTGGATGTAGGAGGACCTGACCTTGTGCAACCACCCGAATGGTCGTGGAGAGCTGCTCAGCCGTGATATCTTTAAGTACATAACCCAGTGCCCCAGCTTGCAGACCAGCCTGGATCAGTTCTCGATCGTCAAAGGTCGTCAGGATAACAATGCGAATTTCGGGCCAGCGCTCTTTAAAGGCAAGCGTCGCCGCAATGCCATCCATACGCGGCATGCGTACATCCATCAGCACAACATCGGGGGCTGTCTGCTGATTTTGGAGTAGTTCGACGGTGGCCAGCGCTTCCTCTCCGTCCCCTGCCATACCAACCACCTCTAAATGCGGCTCCAGCTCGATCAGTTTGCGAAAGCCCTCCCGTAGCAGCTCCTGGTCATCTACAATGACAACGCGGATACGCTCTCCCATGGTTAGACCTACCTCCTCGTTTTACGTGCCCTCATGGCAATGACATCAGTTTGTGACCGAGTCTTTCGTGGGAGGACCACTTCTATACGCCAGCCGTTCTTGGGTTCAGGACCAGCCCGCAGTGTCCCATCAAGGAGTGCGACCCGTTCACCCATGCCCAGCAATCCGAAGCCAGACGGTCCGTGCTCATTTACGGATGGGCAACCTCGTCCGTTATCTAGCACGGTCAGTTCCACCTGGTCCTTCTGTCCACCGCTCGTCGTGAGACGTAGCAGTACCTTCGTTGCTTTCGCATGTTTTCGAATATTTGTCAGCGCCTCCTGCGCGCAGCGGTACAGCGTCAAGCTCACTTCTGGATGCAAAGGGTGTGTTGCCTCGTCCATATCTAGCGTGATTGTCGTTTGAGGACAGGTCGTTTCAAATTCCATCACCAGCCCACGCAATTGCTCTTGCAACGGACTCGCGGAGGCCTCTTCGGGGCGGAGCGCCTCGACGGAATGACGGACTTCTGTCAGACAGTCTTTTGCCACACGTCGTGCCGCCAGCAATTCTTCGTGCAGACGGGGATCACCGCGCATTTCGAGCTGCATTGCTGTTTCGAGCTGGACTGCTAGCAAAGTCAGTGCGTGGCCAAGCGTATCGTGAATATCACGGGCAATCCGATTGCGCTCACGGATGATCGAGAGTTCTTCAATTTGAGCGCTATATTCCTGCAGTTGTGTATGGGCCACCATGAGTCTGTTGACGGTCGCCGTCAATCCACAGTTGCAGCTAAAGGAGACCAGGATGATTACCTGGGCGCCGGGATCCAACTGCCTGGTTATAAGGATAAACGCGATGCTTGTACTCAGCCAAAGAATACCTGACGTGAGTAGACCAAGTAGTCGTGGTTTAGCTGACGTGGTCACACAAGCGGTCATGGTCGGCAGGATGGGTAGCCAGTACACATTGTTGCTCGTAGTGGGGATGAATAGCGCTGCGCAAGCCAGACAGGATAAGGCAAGTACCCATGAGGGATGGGCGCGGTTTTTACCAGTGTGATAAATCAAGAGCCAGGCACCATAGAGCCCCGTAAGCAGAAGAAAGTTAACCAGCGTGTGTCGTTCCAAAAAGAGACCGAACAGGTATCCAACTCCGCCAACACAATAGGGGGCCACACGAATTAACCATACTAATGACAGTGGCCGCGTATCGATAATCTGTTCTTGCTTTCCTGTCATTGTATACCCACCGACCTTGAGAAATGCACTTGTTTTTCCGTAGTATAGCTCACTTGTCTTCCCATGCAACAGTGTTGGGAGTCATGGGTGTGGCCTACAAGACCTATGACCTGAGCCATAGGTCTTGTAGGCCAGAAATAGGCCAGCGATCCGTGACAGGTGGCACAAGCTTTGGGCGGAGCGTGCCAGCTATACTTCAATACGTCGCAGACAGCAAACTGCCGCAGGGGAGAGGACATCGGTCATATCTCCATCGTGTCCAGTTCGCTGAATCAACACCGAGCGATGTCGAGATTGAAAAGAAAGGACGATATCATGAACACTCAAATTTTAGACGAAAGACAGCTGAATCATCCTCGTAGTCGGATGGCGTTCCACAGAGTAAAGGTGTTCGCCCTATGCTATCTTGGCACCAGTGTGCTTACCTTCGTGGCCATTATTTTGTTGCGTAATAACACTGCAATCGTGACCCCTGCGGTCTGGATCCGCGGAACGATTGTTGTCGCCAGTGCGTGTCTAACGACCTTCTTTGCCTACCAGATGGCTCGTGGCCGCAGTCGTGCGTATCTACGGCTGCGTCTCGTTTCCGCGATCATGTTGGTGGCCGTTGTGGTGATCGTCGCGCTTCCAGGCACCTTTCCGCTGTGGATGAAGATCGAACAGGGTATCTGCGGGTTGTTCCTGCTCGGCATCGTCGTGGTCGTCAACAAAAAGTGCCTGAGATCAGCCTTCGCCAACAGGTAACGCACTCATTTTCAAAGGAGGGCTCCTCTGTTGAAGAGATTGAATTATCTGGATAATCTGCGTGTCGACGCCAAGTGGATGCGAGCAATCGGGCATTTCCAAATGGGAAAATACTATTTGTGACGGCCATCATCTTTGGCCTCATCGCATTTGCAGTGCGTCTAAAGTACCCGACCGGCACGGGGCCACTGGAACTTCAGCTTGGCTACTTTCCACTCTATATTCTCATGATGATCATGGGGGGTTGTGGCGTTTCGAAATCACTGGCTTGAACAGATCCCTTTTCAACTCACAAGGATTTGGAAGTGGATTGCGATACTCTCCATTCCGGTGTTTGTCGTACTGCTCGGTCTATCTGAAACCTGTCCCGGAGTTTGTGAAGTTCCTGATTGTTGCACCGTTGAGTGTCGCCACAAGCTTCATGGTGGCATACTTGATTTGCAAGATTCCATATGCCCAAAAAGTACTGTGAAACTTGGGCATTCGCCATTTTCTCTTTGCCCTCCCGGGATAAACGTCCAGGAACAAACGCCGTGCTGTGCGTATCGTATAGGCAGATACTGATACGCGGGAGGCAAAATGGATGGCGACATACACATTTTCAAAGGAGACGCTGCGGGTACATGTGGGCAGATGGGTAGAGTGCCACTCCGTCTATGGACTGCACCACGGGATTTTGCACAGGGCGCTTCATGACGGCGTGATCATCACAAATGCGACAAGTCTCGCCAGCGGGCAAAAAACGAGGGGAGATGAATTTACGGACGGAAGCTATCGGCCGCAAACGGATGATGCGGACATTCAATCCGCTCAGTTCTTCCCCTACCCTGGCATGTTCATTCCCTACGGCGGCATCTACGGATTTCGACCCTTGCCGTTCGGCTTTGTGATTTGAAAAATAGCAATGAATGACGAGAGAAGAGGCGCCTTGTTTCTCTCGTCATCTGCGCGATTGTTTGTGGACAGGCGTTTCACCGCGACGCTCACTCTGACGTTCTCGGTGTCGTGTTCACAATCTGCTGCAAGACGTCTACGTAATTCCTGAACGCTTTTCGCCCGACTTCTGTAATGGAAAGCCACGTCCTTGGTCGTTTGCCCACGTATCCTTTAATCACTTCTACGTATCCTGCTGTTTCAAGTACACTTAGGTGTTTTGACAAAAGTGAGTCACTGACCTCCAGTTCCTCGCGTAAAAACCGAAAATCAACCCGTTCTGCGGGGGCCAGTGCCGCCATGATGGACAGCCGGACTGGTACATGAATCACTTCGTCCAATTGGTGGCGAAGATGTGTTCTTGGAACGTTCATGCGCGCCACACCCGCCAAGTGCCGTAGCAGCACGGCAATACTGGCAATGTCCCCAAGATGATGACCAAAGCGGACAGATGCGTCGGATCCGCTATCATGCGAAACATGACATTCACCAGCACCAATCCACAAAACACCCAGGTGACAGGATATTCGAGATGCTGCTGTGCCCGACTAATCACTTGTTGCTGTAAAGCGTAGACCAACGCGACAAACCCTAGGATAGGAAAGCCGATGGTCACGACATACTCCTGCCAACCGTGTGTGATGGGTGGGGCAAATACGCCAAATACGGCGGTTGAAAATCCGACAATCAACCACAGCCATCCAGCCCATCGACTTTCGGTTCGCACCTTGTGTTCAAGTCGCCGAATCTCATTGAGCGCCTGCTTGGGGTCTATGTTCTCTTCTGTTCGATCCAATATTGCACCCTCCCTCAACAACATGAATGATGTCATGTATTTTACTCTCGTTCAAGTGAAATGCAATCGTGCATACGCCTTTTCCCATAATGATGAATATAAAGCAAAGAGGTCATTCACATATCGTGTTGAATGATGTTAACATAGGCAAAACCTCGGCAGTGAGCAAATATCGAATGAGGTTGGCAGTGACATTGTGGCGTGATCGCCATGATGTGTATGGTCATGGCAGAATGATTTTGAGCGGGACGCTGTTTTATACATTCACATCTTTGTAAATCTATCATCAAGGGCATATTCGCCTGGAGAGTGAGGTGCAGCGCAATGAACCGTCTTATTTTCGCGCTTTTTTCGTCGCTTGTCACCGTGTGCGCGTTGGCTGGCTGTGCGCCTTCCTCGCCTTCCGTGCCATCTAACCACTCGTCTGGCAAGCAGACCAATCATGCGACTGGACAGACACAGGAAAATACATCGGGCGGATCGAACAAAAGCGATGTGACCAATTCGTCTGCGCCTGCTGGCGGGGGCAATTCAACAACGGCCAATCAAACGACAAATCATTCAGGGGGTACAGGGACTCCGCAGACAAATGGGCTTCAGTTTGCAGATTACATCGTGACGGCGATGAATGCGGTCAAGCAGGGGACGAAGATGCCTGCGCTGTTCGCGCCTACCGAGCCTACATTTCAGCCAAACGCCCAATTCGTGGGAGTCAAAGCGTACGCATCTGATTGGGATTACAGCATCAGCCTGTTTTCCACATCGACCGCCGTGCCTTTGAATGATGCGAGCCTTGACCAATTGCCCGCATCTGCAGCTATCGGCACGTTTGGCGCCACTTATTATTCCAGCAATGCAAAGGCGCAAAGTGATTTTAATACAGAGTTCTCGGTCAAAAAGATTCAAAGCGCGGGGACCGTGAATGGCTTCATGAAGCAATATAGAACCGGCAAAGAATACGATATGGGCAGTCCGTCGAACTACCAACTGCCGCAGGATGTCATTGAGTGGCAGGAGGGCGATTGGACGATTGATGTGTTTGGCGCGCCTTCGCTCGATCTCAACAATACAGCAAAGCAACTGGATGATTTCCTAAAGACCAACGCGCTACCGCCGACAGAAGGACACATTTTGGTGGATCCCAATCTGACGGGCAATCCTGTCACACAAATCGGCTGGGTGTTTGGCAATACATTTTACGTGTGTGACGCTTCCTCAATGATGAATGCGTTGCAGATGGCCGTCTCGATGCGGGAATATGATAGTTACAAAGTGACGCCGTAGTGCGAAAGGGGAAAGCTACACTCAGCTCAGGCTGAAGACTGATTTCAGATGAGTGCGAAAGGCGTATGATGAAATCAAAATTAAGTACCTCCCGAAAAGAGAGGGTCAAATCTATGCAAATACCCGGCTATTATATGACGAGGCCAGCCCAAAATGATGAAAACACTGCCGATTTTGAGCGGATCTACTATGACATGATGGCGCAAGACGGCGCGGCGGAAATCAATTACACACTGACGGCGCCGAAGTGGCAGTTTCTTTGTTATCTAGCAGAAAAGAAAAACCTCTTGCTACACGGATCCGCGAACGCGGCAATTGCGGAATTTGAACCACGCCAGTCGAATGATGTCGATGAATTTGGCAACCGTTGTGCGATTTATGCGGCATCTGACGGCTTATGGCCGATGTATTTTGCCATTGTCAACCGGGATGTTGTCACTTCACTGGTCAATGCTTGTTTTCATGTGCGTTCAGGGGACGGGCACGCTGCGGAAACATATTACTATTTCTCGGTGAACCAAGCGGCATTCGCACAAGGTCCTTGGCAGAATGGGATGATTTATCTTCTTCCACGCGATACGTTTGAACAACAAATTATGGAGCCATACAATGGTCTAGCGATTGAAAGCACACAGTGGGCCAGCGCAGTTGCAGTCAAACCACTCGCTAAACTGGCTGTTACACCGGATGATTTCCCCTTTTTGGACCAAGTGAACGGTCATGATCCGCAACTGGTCTCGGAGCGCGCTGCGCGCAATCCAGACGGATTCCCTTGGCGGGAATAGCGCCGGATAGACAGGATTAGGTGTGTAAAACGAAAAACCGTCCTTTGGCAGGACGGCTTTAGAATGATACAAATTCTCGCTTCATCTATATCTACATCAGGCTCCTCATGGAGCGTTTCTACTCCATCACTTTATGACTAAAGTGCATTTTTACGCTCTCAATGGTATCGCCAGCAATAAAGATTTTTGCATCTGGCGTGGTGAATCGGATCACGCGGTTTTCACCGTCAAATTCGGTATCGCCGAGGTGAATCTCATATGTATCCCCGGCGTCCGTCGTAATGATGAGTTCGCCCCATTGCTTCAATTGTTCATGCACTTCCTCCATTTTCATCATACCAATCACCTCGTGTACTTTTTTATTTCACAACAAGAACGTGGGTTGATGCTTCTTGTACAACTTTTTGGCTTACACTACTACTGAGTAGTTTCTCTAGCAGGCCTTTGTCTTTGTTTCCGACGACAATTAAGTCGATTTTTTCATGCTCTGCATACTGACTGATTTCATGTGCGGGGTCTCCCCATTTTAAAACCAGCTTCGGTTCAACGCCTACTGTAAATAATCGTTTGCGGGCTTGCTCCAGAATCTGATACCCTTCTTGTTCTAGGTCCGCTTGAACGTCGCTTGAATTGACTACATACCCTGTTCCCACGCCGAGACTGTTGACAGGACGGAGAACGTGGAAAAGCGTAATGACACGGTTTTTATTTTCCTCACACATTTGGAAAACCTCGTGCATAATGACATCCATCGTCTCTGCATCGTCAACCGGTACAAGTATACGTCTATACATATTCTCTCCTCCCAACTATCTAGAATCGAGATGGTGTACGACAAAAACCCCGCAGGTGTTCCTGCGGGGGAGCGGAGTTGGCTGGGGTGAAGGGCAAATATACGCCTCTCTTAAAGCTGACGAAGTTAGCTGTCGGATTCGGGATAAGAGATTCCCTACCAGTCAAAGACTGGATTCACCCCAATGGAATGGTTCCTCCGCTTCCTTTCGGAACTAAGCTTATGCGTTATAAAGTTTTACGGCACTGCGGAAAAGTCTAGTGTATCAGCATCTCAATGTTGATCAACGATTCAATCTTTGTGTGTTTTCTTTTGCGGCATTGAGCGCCTGTATGACGAACAGGGTGTAAACGGTACCGATACAAGCCGTTGCGACGATGAATCCAACCATTCATCAGTCCACCTCCTGCGCCGTTTTGCGCGGAGGGGCGTAATATTTCGATAAACGCTTGCCATTTGACGGAAAATACCGCTCTGCACGATTGGCGCGACGTAACTTGGTGTCCGCGTCATAGAGAAGTTGCGCATCTACCGACTCGCTTCCATGATACAAATCGATCCATTCTTGCGTTTGCATATATCCGTCTCCTTTCAAATTCGCCTACGAGGTTAGCTGACGGGTTCGGGCTGAAAGGATGCCCTACATGGTTGCGCCATGATTCACCCCACAAGTGGTTCCCCCGTTTCCGATGTGGAATTTGGCGGTTATGCTATAAGATTCGATAGACGAAATAGATTGCTGGGGGTAATTATGAAATTTTTTAGTCAAATTTTGTTGGATCCCCTCAAACCACACAGGTGCCAATAACTTAAGGACTGGATTGCGTTGCATCACGATGTCCGAGAATACCGTTTGTTATTCGCCACGATTTCATTAGATGCTTGCTCACCAACTGGCACAAAATCTCCAACAGATAACCAATCGATCACAATTGTTAAACCTCACAGTACAAGCAAACCAGACTGGATGTCGAAAGTTACTTCTAGAGATATCGAGCGCATCATAATCGGAAGTTCGAATGGCAGCAAATCATTGATCAATCGATCCAATAGAAAGGAAGGAAAACTATATCAACAAGTTCCTCACAATCATTGTGAAATTAAAAGACGGGAAAAGTTTAAGTTTGATTCCGATATTGGTAGAAATACAGAGCGATGATGCGTTGGTACCAGGGCGAAGTTTTGAAGTGAAGCTTACAAATCTCCATACCATCTATTTAAGTGCCCCGGGATGGATGCAGATTATATTTTATCTATGTTTTTTCAGTATGAGGTGCACTGATTTTTAGTAAACACTAATTACCCCAAATCTGTGAGTACCGTTCTCGATAAAGAAAGGTTTCCCAGTTGTAGCACGTGGCAATACACCGCGAACATTTCCTCGGGTTACAGTACTCAAGGGCCATAAGAAATCCTAGCATGGAAATAAGATGAAGAGTGCTGATGTGTTGACCACAAAGATATGACATACGGTGGAGCGATTCTCGGAGGGGATAGAATTGGTAGAGATGTTATTGTTCTTTGTATCGTCCAACATAAAGGTCGCAATCAATTGCAAAAAACAGTCGGTAAGTGAAGCTTATAACTGATTAATCGTTTGTCTCATATATCGTAAAGAAAAGCACTAATACATGCTTTAATGAGTGTCCAAGTTAATATAAGATTCCATTTGTTGAGACACTTCGAGTGGAGAAGGTCCTCGATTTATTCTCTCTTTATTTATCTAATTATTCATAAAAACATGGACGGAGGAGTAATGTTGAAGAGCCCAAAAATGTCAGTGTATGCATGTAGCTTTGTGGCAATGGGAGCCATTGTTGGATTGAGCGCGTGTGGAACTAGTTCTTCTGGAAATTCGTCTAAACAGTCTTCGAATGTAACCTCTTCTAAAACGGTTACATCCAATTCAGGAGCTAAGACAACCCTCACAGTTTTGACATGGGGAAATGACGCTACTACCAACTATCTGTCCCAAACTCTAAAAACACTTAATCCCAAATTGGCTAAGCAGTATACTTTTAAGCCGATTCTTGCAGCTAATGACGACACAGTGTCTAAATACAAACTAGAACTATCTTCTGGGCAAACCGTGCCTGATATCATTCAGATCAATGCCACAGATTTACCTGCTATGTGGAACACGAAGACTATAACCAATTTAACATCCACCATTAAGCCTTATGAGAGTGACATGTTTACCGCTACAAAATTGCTCGTTTCATTCAAAGGTCAGGATTGGGGATTCCCTTATCAAATCAAGACAAAATTATGGTACTACCGCACTGATATGTTTAAGAATGCCGGGATAAACGTAAACAATGTACACACGCTCGGGCAGTTTATCCAGGCAGGAAAGAAGTTACAAAAAAAATATCCAAATAGCTATATTTGGAATCTTGGTGATCCTGTTGCTAGCTACGATCTCGGCATGATTCTTACAGGAAATGGCGGAGAATTCACGAATAGCACTGGAAAATTTGTAATCAACACCAATCCTGGCGTTAAAAATGCGTTCGTTGCACTCAAGCAGCTGTATGACTCGGGCGTTGTGGCCGACACTCCAGATTTCACTGCTGCATGGACCAAAGATTTAGCGAAAGGTACCATTGCTTCAACGTTGAGCGCAAGCTGGTTGGAAGATATGTTGCCATCATATGCACCTAAGTTAGCTGGCAATTGGGGAGTTGCCCAATGGCCAGTTATCGCTGGATCAGTTGGAGGTAGCGAAGCCGGCGGATCAGTTTTCGTAATCCCTCAAAATGCCCCTGATAAAGCTGCGGCTATTAAAGTTCTCAGCCAAATGCTTTTAACGAAGACGGGCAATATCGCGTTCTATAAGGCTATGGGTCAATCGACGTTTGTGAAATCTGCTCAGTCTGCTGTGGAGAAGACTCCGAATGCCTATTATGGTGCGAATTTTGCGAAACAATACAACATGTCTCTTAAAAGCTTTAAGGAGATGCAATATGATCCACGATATACCAATGAGTTAACGATTGTAAATCAATACCTTCAGCTTTACCTGAGTGGCAAGGATACCTTGCAACAAGCACTCAATGGAGCTCAGACAACTGCATCAGCTCAAATCCAAAATCCTTGGACTCAATGACTTTAACAAATTTTTAGGTGAGCGATTCATTTGTCACCATTTGAAAGGAGATTGCATCATGAGCACTAGGATTGGGGGGAAAGTGGTTCCTTATCTATTCATTGCTCCTTTTATCATATCTTTTATCGTCTTTTTCCTATACCCAGGAATCAATTCATTGGTACTGAGTCTGTATAATTATCCAGGTTACGGGCACGCAGTGTGGGTAGGGCTCCATAACTATTCTGCAGCACTAACTGATCCGTTTTTTTGGGTCGCGTTTAGAAATACGATTTTTTACTGGGTTGCACATGCGGTTCCTGTTATAGTCATCTCTTTTTTGCTGGCGCTTGGAATTCATTCGCAACTAGTCAAATGGAAATCTGTGATAAAACCTTTAGTCTTTTTTCCTCAAGTCGTTCCGACTATCGCTGCGGCTTTGGTTTTCCAGTTCATTTTCTCGTCTGGCATATTTGCGAGGAGTGGAGGCGGTAGCGTCCTATCAAATCCCGATTTTGCTCGATGGGCAGTTGTTATTTTTACGGGCTGGGGTAGCATCGGGTGGTTTACCATTGTTTTTCTTGCCGGTCTTACAACGGTGAGTGAGGAACTGTATGAGGCAGCAGCTATTGATGGCGCATCCAGCTGGAATCGTATGTTTCGGATTACTATACCACTAATGCGTCCGATATTTTCCTTTGCTTTTGTGATGGATGGTATCAGCTCTATTCAATCCTACACAGGGCCAAACGTGTTGCTTGCAGGGTCTGGGCAAGCCCCTGCCGATGCGATGCCACTTTTGAATTTGGTACAGTCAAACATCACTGGCGGGAGTTTTGGCTTAGCAAGTGCGTTTGGATGGCTCACCTTTCTTATCATTGCCATCATATCTGTTCTTCAACTTATATTGTTTAGGGGGAATGATCAATGACCCGAAGCATTCGCGCACAAAAATGGGGGATTTACGGATGTTTATGGGTCATGGTGGTAATTTCACTGTATCCGGTGGTCGTAATGTTAATGGGATCAGTAAAGACGTATGGGGAGCTAACCAGTAATCCACTTGGATGGCCACTCCACCCGACCCTTAAAAATTTCACTGCCTTATTCCACTACAACGGAGGTTTGATAGTTCGCACTTATATTAATGGAATAGTGATCGCTGTGGTATCAACCACGCTAACAGTATTTGTATCAGCTATGGCTGGATACGCTTTTGCGAAATATAAATTCAAGGGAAGTAAGATACTGTTTACGGCATTACTTGTCACTATGATGGTGCCACAACAGTTGGAATTGCCATCCTTATATTTATTGTTCGCAAAGTTGCATTGGTTGAACACGTTTCAAGTGCAGATTGTTCCCATAATCGCCAGTGTATTCACCATGTTTATGATTCGACAGTTCATGTTCAACATTCCGGATTCACTGATTGAAGCTAGCCGGTTGGACGGAGCCGGACACTGGTATACCTTTACGCGAATTATTCTACCAATTTCTAGACCCGTTCTTGGAGCGATGTTCATTCTTACTTTTCTTTCAGTATGGAATAGTTATCTGTGGCCGCTCACGATGGTGGATTCCCCAACAAAAATGCCTATTATGGTCATTTTACCGACGCTAAATTCAAGTGCGAATCAGTTTTTTATCGAGTGGCCAACGGTGATGGCGGGATGTGTTATTGTAACTGTTCCGCTGATGCTTGTATTCCTTATTTTCCAGAAGCAGTTCATGAACAGCGTAACCATTGGTGCTGTAAAGGAGTAATCATGAATAGCTAAACACCTGCAGTATGATTTTTCTCGAAAAACGGAGGACATCTTGTGATCTTGCCACTTGCTAAGTTTAGAAAATACATCGATAAATTCAATGAGGATGACGAGGAGACAGTCATCCAAGAAATTTCTAATAAAGATTCATGGTCTTGGCTTCAACAAAACATCCCTTTTTTCGAGTGTCCAGATCAAGAAATTGAAGAAGTTTATTACTTTCGCTGGTGGACATATCGAAAGCATATAAAGCGTACACCGGATGGTTTTATCATCACAGAGTTTCATCCAAATGTTCATTGGGCCGGGAAACATAATTCCATCAATTGCTCTGCTGGTCATCACTTTTATGAAGGGCGCTGGTTAAAAGAAAGCAAGGCGATCTTTTACGACTTTGCAACATTCTGGTTTCGTCGTGGAGGTTCCTCCCGCTCCTATAGCACGTGGCTGGTAGATGGAATATGGAATTACTGTACGGTGCTTGGAAAGTATGACTTATTGATTGACCTTTTGGCGGATTTTGTGGGGAATTTTCGTGCTTGGGAGTCGTCCAATCTCCATTCAAGTGGACTATTTTGGTCCAATGATGATCGAGACGCTATGGAGTACTCCATCAGCGGGTCCGGTTTACGCCCAACTTTGAACTCATACCTCTTTGCTGATGCGGTTGCCATTGCTAAAACTGCTGAACTCGCTGGTGATTCACGTCTTCAGGAGGAATTTAGTCACAAATCCAGTGAGATCAAGCAATTAATGCTAGAGAGGCTATGGGATCCAATGGAAGAGTTCTTTAAGGTATTGCCTTTGGGGTCGCACACTGCGGCCTTGACGAGTTGGGACTTTAGCAATGTCGATCCATCTCACAATGTTCGCGAAGAAATAGGCTTTATTCCTTGGTATTTCAATATACCTGACATAGGGTACGAGAATGCGTGGACGCAATTAATAGATCCGAATGGTTTTTTTGCTCCGTTCGGTCCAACCACGGCAGAACGGCGCCATTCACGATTTATGTCCGAGCATTCGAACCATGAATGCCTTTGGAACGGTCCCTCTTGGCCGTTTAGTACATCCCAGACGCTCACCGCGATGGCGAATCTATTGAATAACTATGATCAAAAGGTCGTCAGTCTACAGGACTATTTGAAAGAACTTCAGGTTTACGCTCGCTCGCATTACCGTCAGGTTTCCAGCAGTAAACGAATTTGCTGGATTGATGAAAACCTTCATCCATTTACAGGTGAGTGGTTAGCCCGCGGTATCCTTGAGCGATGGGGATGGAGGACTGAAAAAGGAGGATACGAACGCGGAAAAGACTATAATCATTCCACATACTGCGATCTCATTATTTCTGGATTAATTGGACTTCGGGCAACCGATAATGACGAGCTATTGGTCATCAATCCCCTAATCCCACAAGGTACATGGCATTACTTTTGCTTAGATAGAGTATCCTATCGCGGATTGGACTTGACGATAATGTACGATGAGACAGGACAAAGGTATGGCCACGGGGCCGGATTATTCGTTTTTGTGAACGGAAAACAACGAGCATATTCACCTTCTATAGGTAAGATTGAAATCAACCTTACGAAATCTGCTTATTAAATTAGGAGGAGTTACTATGACAGCCAACACTATCGGACAGAAACGCGGAACTTCATGCGGGTGGAATAAGTACGAGAATAATCCTGTTCTTGGAGGTGAGCATGGTACTTGCTTTGATCTTAGCGTACTCAAGGACAATGGGGTATATAAGATGTACTTCTCCTGGCGCCCCAAGCAATCCATTGCCTTAAGTGAGAGTTTAGATGGAATCAATTGGAGTGAACCTATTATCGTCTTGGGGCCTAGGGAGACCAAGAAAGGATGGGAAGACGAGTTGAATCGCCCGGTCGTTGTCAGGAGAAATGATGAGTATCATATGTGGTACACAGGCCAATATAAAGCGGGACAACCGGATGGACATTCGTGGATATTTTACGCCACTAGCCCGGACGGTATCGAATGGACCCGGAGAAGTCTGGAACCTGTTTTAACTTTCGAAGAACCGTGGGAAAAAGTAGCTGTTATGTGCCCACATGTAATATGGGATGAATCATCAGCGCTCTGGAAGATGTGGTATTCTGGGGGCGAACAATATGAGCCGAACGCAATTGGATATGCCACCAGCAAAGACGGTCTACAATGGAATAAACTTTCTACAAACCCCATTTTTGAGTGCGATCCGAATGTTGCCTGGGAGCAACACAAAGTGGCTGGATGTCAAGTTGTGAAAATAGATGGCTGGTATTTTATGTTTTACATCGGATACTACAATGAACATTATGCACAAGTAGGGCTGGCTCGTTCAAAGAATGGGGTCGATGATTGGGAGAGGCACATTCATAACCCAATCATTGCACCCGATGAAGGTGCATGGGATGGGGATGCATGCTATAAACCCTATGCCATCTTTGATGGCCAGCGGTGGGTACTGTGGTATAACGGTCGCAGAGGTGCTCCAGAACAAATCGGGGTTGCATTTCACGAAGGCAAGGATCTTGGATTTTCAGAAAGATTAAGTGCGAACAACAGATAGTGAGGGAAAGAAGGGCAACGCGCGTTGAGAGTCGATGCGTGTTGTCCTTCTTCATTACATGAAATTAGCAATATCACAATTATTATAAGTCGAAAGGAGAAGAACAGTGATAAGGTTCGTCGCGCCACCACTTCCGATTTATTTAGCTAGTGGATTTGTATCCTATGCGCCTGGAGACCAACACGTTGCGCGAGAGCGTTTAGGTCTATTTGATGTGCTGTTTGTATCTAAAGGCACGTTATTTATGGGGGATGACTTGCCCAAAATTTCACGTCGGTGGACGATTGCTGCCAATGAGTTCTTAATTCTAAAACCAGATAGGCCACACTTCCCATGGAAACCGTGTGACGAACTTACGCAATTTTATTGGTTACACTTCTACGTTCCACACACTTGGTATGAACAACGTCAAAACAAGATGATAGAACACAAGAGCTCCATTCGGCTCACTCGTGATATTTTAATTAATGCACAGTCGGAAGATGAAAGACGCCATATAAAGCCGTTCAATATAGATATTCCAGAGTTCGGTACCTTAACCAAACCAACGATGGTGTACGAACGGCTTATAGAATTAATTTCATTGGAAAAAAACTCGACTAACTTTGGGCGTTTTCGGCAACAGTCTCTCTTTCAATTAATTATGATTGATCTGAATAATACACAGGCCCTAACTGAGACCTCAAATGTGTCTAAAGTTGCATACGATGCGGCTAACTTCATAAGGGGGAACTTTAATCGGAATATTTCGTACCAATTGTTGGCAATAGAATTGAACTTTCATTCTACGTATATAACTAGATGTATGAAACGAATTTTTGGATGTACTCCAAGCGAATATCTTCGCAGGTATCGTGTAGATCAAAGCAAGCTACTCCTACTCAGTACAGATTTACCAATAGCGGTTATTGCAAATCAAGTAGGATATAGTCAACAAAGTTTCTACACGTACAATTTCAAGAAAGAAGTAGGCGAAACTCCGTTAGAATTCCGTCGCCGTTTAAAAACAAGTGAGGAAACGTTATCAAACGATCGTTTTTGAGCGCAATATGCTCCGTATGTCACATTCTTTCGCCGAGCGGCGTCTATATCATCGAGGTGAACATCATGAAGAGAGCTGTTATGCTCAACGGGATTATGGCGCCTTTGTTTTTACTCGGCGGTTGCGCGAATCCATTTGGCGCACGCGGCGGGAATGCGGACAACCATACGTCTGGCGTCACGGCGAATCAGGCCACGGGCATCAGTCAGCAGATCACGCCAAAAGCCGTCGTCTTGCAACTTAAATCGCTCGCGCAGTCAGGCAAGGTGGATAACAGCTCGTTTGTGAGCGGAAAATCCACTATTGGCGAGGTAGAGCAAGCTTGGGGTCAGCCGAATACAAACAATGCGGCGGGCGAAGGCACGTATGCCACGTACAGCGCCAAACAGGCCGCATTTGGATACAACCAGAGCGGTATCATTTTTGATGTCCGCTCCTACAGCAAACGCGTCCAGCAACTGACGGCGGCGAATGTCAAAAATGCGTTGGGCGCGCCGAACACCATCAATCATCTCACAAACCAGATAAATGAGATCTACCAAGTCAACGACACGTATCAGATCCAATTTATCATCGACACCAAAACCAATCGAGTGGACCATATCTCCGTTTATGATCCACAAGCGGTAGCGGCGCAGACCACGCCATTGACTTCAACTACATCGTCAACGACGCCGATTCGCGGCGTGATCGAAGGATTTTATGGCGCGCCTTGGACAGAGCAGGAACGAATCAACATGTTTCATTTCATGAAGACTCAGCAAATGAACACGTACGTCTACGCGCCGAAGGATGATCCCTATCAACGCGCAAAGTGGGGTGTGCGCTATCCCGCAGCGCAGTTCAAGCAAATGAAGACGTTGGTGGAGAACGCAAACGCAAATGGCGTGCGGTTTGTCTATTCCATTTCGCCGGGCATCCCTGCGCCCTTGCCGGGACAGTCGTTGACCCAGCAGATGATTGACCAGTCCATCACGTACAGTTCGGCGGCAGATAAACAAAAATTAGAGCAGAAAATCAACCAAATGGAGTCTATTGGTGTGCACACGTTCATGTTGTCCTTTGATGACATCGAAACGATGCTTAAACCTGCAGACCAAAAGGTGTATGGGAATCAATACGCGAAGGCGCAAATGCAATTGGCCAATCAAATCTTGCGCGACGAACGAAAACGAGATCCGCAGTTCAAGCTGTGGTTTGCGCCGACTTCCTACTATGGCCTAATTGATGGCCCGTACTGGCAGACGATGCGCTCGACGTTGGATCCGAGCATACAAGCCATCTGGACAGGGAAATGGGTTATTAACAAAACCATCACCACGGCGCAAGCGGAGGAGATCACCCAGCTTTATGGCCGCAAACCAATTTTGTGGGACAACTATCCGGTCAATGATTACACCTACGATGTGAATCAATCCCACCAACTGATGATGGGGCCTGTTCAGGGAAGGGACGCGACCTTGCTTCAGCATGTGGCTGGTTATATCAGCAACCCAATGTTGCAACCGGATGCCTCCCAGTTGGCTTTGCAAACCATCGCCGATTATCTGCAACACCCAAGCACATATCAACCGCTTGCGGCTTGGGATGAAGCCGTTAAGCAGATGCCGGGCATCACCAATCCGGGATTGTTCAAAACGTTTGCCGAGTACACATCGACAAGTGAGTTGAATCCGAGTGGCTACGCGCCAATCGGTTCCATGATTTCTGCCTATTGGAATGCTTCTTCTGCGTCACAAAAACAGCAAGCCGAAAATACGTTGCGCGCGCAGTTGCAGTTGTTGGCCAGCTTACCGCAGAAATTGCCGCCGACGATTACGGATAAGGAATTGTTGAGCGAGATCCAGCCATGGTTGACGAAGCTGGGCGAAGAAGGCCAAGGCGGGATTGATGCGCTTGCACAAATCAATCAGCCGAGTACAGCGCATGAACAGGCTTTGGAAGCACAGTTGAACAAAGTGAAGCATTCTCCTTATCAAATTGGCAGTGACATCATTTCGTTTATGCAGAAGGCTGCAGACCGCTGATTTTCATGCGGTTTGCAGCGAGATGCTGTCGTCGTGACAAAGACGAGACAAAATCGTTTCATTTTCTTCATAACCCCCCATACAATCCCTATTGCGAAAAATGTCGTTTCCTCTGATGATAGATCATATAGTCTCTAAAATAATTTAATATCTAAGCATTTTCGCAGGGCGGACATAGAGCCAACTTCATTACCAAAGTAGACCGCCATGCGGATGCGTGATGCGTCCCGCACCAACAGCAGCATGAGAATGCCATTCAATCGAGGCATTGCGGATGGCGCACGCAGAAGTAGCGACTCTATTTACAGAACAGAGAGGATTACAGACATGTGGAAAATTGCGGTTAAACAAGCACCCCTGGTCATCGGCGTGGCGCTGATTGTCAGTGGTGGGGCAGTTGGATGTGGTTTGGGGGGAACAGCGGCAAAGGCCACGCCCATTCCGCCAGAAGCTGTGAGCGTCGAGACCATCCAAATGAGCAAGCAGTCGATTGGCGACACTTACCTGGGCACGGTTACACCTTACATTCAGACGACTTTGGCTCCTAGCGCTTCGGGAGAACTGTCGCAGTTGAACGTTCGGGCCGGACAAACGATTAAAGCGGGGGAGACATTGGCCTCGCTCGATCCGTCGACCGTCGTTCCACAGGAAAACGCGGCGAATCAGGCGAATGCCGCTGTGATCAGCGCGCAACAGCAGTATGCGGATGCACAGGCGATGTACAACGACAACATCAATGCGCAGCAACAGATTTCCTCGGCGCAGAGCGCGGTGACAGAACAGGCGGCTGCCCTGAAAACCGCCAAAGTGAACTTGCAGAAGGCACAATTGCAAGAGCAACAAACGCTGAGTGGATCAGCGACGACGCCAGCGGATGAATCTGCGCTGCAGGCGGTGGTGGATGCGGACAACCAAGCGCTCACTGCTGCGCAGAAACAGTTGGACGTCGCACAAAGCAACTTGACGATATTGCAGCAGTCCTTGGCGACCGCGCAGGCGCAGTATGGGGACATTACGGAAGATCAGGTCCAGCAAGCCGCGCAAGCGTACCAGGATGCTTTGTCACACTACCAATCCTGGCAACAGGGTGGATACACGGGCACAAATCCGTATCAGGCGAATATGACGGCGGATCAAACCGTCTATCAGGATTTGAGCAACGGGTACAGCACGCTCCAACAGGCGCAACAGCAGTACAATTCCGGCACACAGAGCGTCGCTTCAGCGCAGAGTGCTGTGTCACAGGCGCAGGCGAATTTGGCCAATGCCAAGAAGTCAGTCGCGGACGCGGCGCCGCCGGCAAGCGACAGCAATACAGCACAGCAAGCGAAAGTTGCGGTGACCGCGGCGCAGGATTCGTTGACACAGGCACAGGCGCAATATGACGCTGCAGTGACCTCATTGAACATGGCGAAAAAAATCGCTGGAGATAAGACGCAAGCGAAGCAGACGCTGGACAATGCGTCCTCGGCGCTGCGCCAAGATCAGGTGCAGGCGAATGCGGATGAGAAGACGCTGCAAGTGCAAATTCAGGATGGCAAAGTGGTGTCGCCGATTTCTGGGGTGGTCCAATCCGTCGGGGCGCAAGTCGGTCAGCAGGTGGGGCCGCAAACGACGCTGTTGACGATTGCTTCCACGAGTCCGATCATGGCGACTGTGAATGTGCCGGAATCGGATATCGGCAAGTTTCACACTGGCAGTGCTATCAACGTCCAGGTGCCAAGTTTGAATCAAACTTTTGTGGGCAAAGTGCTGACCATTCATCCACAGCTCAATCAGACGACGAACCAGTATCCCGTGGATGTCACGATTTCAGGCAAGCATTCGCAACTTTTGCCTGGGTTGCAAGTACAGACCCAATTGACCGATTCCGGCAGCAAAAAGGTCATTTTGGTGCCTGCCGATGCGGTGCTCAGTATGCAAAGCGGCGCAGAGGAAGTCTTTGTCGAGCAGAACGGCGTGGTCCACAGCCGCATCGTGGAGGTGGGGGCAATGTCGAGCACACAGTACCAAATCACAAGTGGGCTGAAAGTCGGAGACAAGATTGTCGTACAAGGGCAAAACCTCCTCTCGGACGGTGACAAGGTCAAGGTCGTTTCGGAGGACGGATCGAAAGCGGGATCGTAAGCATGGAGGTTGGCGTAGAGACGCGACAGTCGGGGATATGTGAGAATCCATCAGATTGAATGACTAGAAGCTTTTTCACATGGCCCAGGGCATCGATTTTATTTGTATAGATAGACGGCCATGCGTGATGCGTCCCGCACCAGCAGAATCATGAAAATACCAGTCAATCGAGGCATCGCGGATAGCGCACGCACAGGTATCGTATTATTTTCAGGTTAGGAGATTAGAACGGGTGAAAATAGCCAATCTCTCAATTCGCCGCCCGGTGACCATCACCATGATTATGATTGCCGTCGTCATTGTCGGCATCTTCGCGGTGTTTCAGTTACCGGAGGAATTGTATCCCAAATTGAACTTGCCTGTAGCTGCTGTGGCGACGTCCTGGTCAGGGGCATCGCCGGAGGCGGTCGAACAGCAAGTGACAGATCCACTCGAACAGGGGCTGCAGGGACTGTCTGGCGTATCCCAGATTACGTCGACGTCAACCCAGGGCAGCAGCTTGGTCATCGTGGAGTTCAATTATGGCACGAACATCGATGAGGCGCTCAACCAGATGCGCAGCATTGTTTCCGCGACGCAGGGACAATTGCCGAGTGACGCGGGGACCCCTGGAGTGGAACAGTTCGATCCCAGCAGTCTCCCCATCATGACGTTGTCTCTGTACGGTGGGCAGTCGCAGCAATCCATCAGCGATGTGGCGACGAACATCGTCAAACCGGCGCTGCAGCATTTAAATGGGGTTGCGGGCGTGACGCCGTCTGGCACGTTGACGCGGCAGATCACGGTCAACGTCAAACCGGACAAGCTGCAGTTCTATCACTTGTCCATCCAACAGGTCGTTCAAGCGCTGCAAGGGAGCAACTTGTCTGCAGACGCCGGGCAGGTGCAAAAAGGTTCCTTGCTCATCCCTCTGCGCGTAAATGGGCAGTTCACGTCGGCGGATCAACTGAACAATGTGCCGATCCCGCTGAGTGGCGGCGGCACCATCGACCTGAAAGATGTGGCGGATGTCGTAGATGGCGACAAGACGGTCACTATGATTTCCACGGTCAACGGCCAGCCTGCCGTGACGCTGGATATTTCACAAGCGAGCGATGCGAATACTGTGACGGTTTCCAACGAAGTTCGCAAAGAAATCACCGAGTTGCAATCACAGTTGCCGCAGGGAGTCCATTTAGGCATCTTCTCTGACAGTGCCCAGTCGATTCGGGACACCATCAACACGGTGGTCAATCACACGGTTTTGGGTTTCATCTTTGGGATTTTGGTCATCTTGTTGATTCTTCGAAGCATCAAGACGACCGTTGTCGTCGCGGTTGCGATTCCGATTGCCGCATTGGCGACGTTTGCCTTGATGTACTTCAGCAAACTGTCATTGAACTCCATCACCTTAGGGAGTCTCGCTGTCGGACTTGGGTCGCTTGTCGACTTTTCGATTGTCGTCTTGGAGAGCATATTCCGAGCCCGACAGGCGGGGATGGATCCGGTCGAGGCCGCGAAGCGGGGGACCAAAGAAGTCGGGCTGGCTGTGGTCGTCGCCGCACTGGCGCAGATTTGTGTCTTTGCGCCCTCCATTTTCGTGCCGGGGATTGCCGGACAATTCTTCCGCCCACTCTCGCTGACGGTGAGTTTTTCGCACATTGCGGCCTTGTTCGTCGCCTTGACGTTCACGCCGATGCTCGCTTCGCGCCTCTTGCGGGGACGCCGTTTTGAGACCGCGGAAACCATTCCAGGCAAGACTGCCCCTTTCCGGTTTTGGGCGCCGTTTGATTGGGTCGGCCGCGGCATGCATGAATTGACACAGGTCTACCGCAGGGTGCTGAATTGGAGCTTAAACCATCGCAAGAGCATCCTCTTTGGGACGATTGGGATGTTTATCTTGAGTATTGCACTGGTGCCGTCGATTGGCTTTGAATTGGTGCCAAATGTAGGGGACAACCAAATCTCCATTTCCGTGCAAACCGCCGATGGAACCGATTTGAATTCGACGAATCAAGTCGTGCAACAAGTCGAGAAGCTGGCGAAGAAAGATATGAAGGGCATTCAGCAGGTGGATGCACAAATTGGCGGATCCTCCTATGGTTCGGGCGCGTCGACCAACACGGCGACCCTCACGTTGACGTTTGCCAACAGTGTGTCGACGGACGCCGTCAATCAGATGGCGCACGATTTTGGCAACGAGGTCAGCAATATTCCGGGGGCGCAGATTCTGGTGACGCCTGGCTCGGCGAATGGCGATAGTGGACCGGCGTCCAACAGCATTGCCGTCCAGATTCAGGGGCCGGACAATCAGACGTTGCAGATTTTGAGCAACGAAGTGGAAAAAATCATGAAATCGACACCGGGCCTGGAATATGTGGACAACCAAACGTCAACGGGAACGCCGGATTATCAGTTGAACATCAATCAGGCGGCCTTGGCGCAATTTGGCCTTAGCGCGCAACAAGTGGAATCCACGTTGAGCACGGCGCTGCAGGGCACAAAAGCATCGACGTTTTTCCAGGGCAACCAGCAGTATGATATCGTGGTTCAATTGCCCGCAAGCTTTTCGCAAAACCTGAACAACTTGTCGCAAATTCAAGTGGAGAACAACAGCGGTCAATTTGTGCCAGTCACCCAGTTGGGCAGCTTGACAACATCGCAGGAGCCGCCGCAGATCTCCCATGTGGATGGCGTCCGATCCGTCTCTGTCAGCGCCACACCATACGGCGCGACGTCAGGGCGGGTTCAAGCGCAACTCGGCAAGGAACTGAAGAGCATCCATGTGCCACAGGGGTACTATGTCGGGTTTGGTCAAAACGGCGCCTTTTTGACAAGCGCATTTGTCGGATTGGCTGCGGCGTTCGGGTTCTCCATCTTGCTGCTGTACATGCTGATGGCCAGCTTGTTTGAAGCGCTGCTCACGCCGTTGGTCATCATGTTCTGTCTGCCGCCGACGTTTATCGGCGCAGCGTTGGGCTTATTCTTGACCCACCGTTCGTTGAACATCGATTCGGCGATTGGCGTCATCATGGTGATGGGGTTGATTGCCAATAACGCCATCGTTTTGATTGACTACACCAACCAATTGCGCAAACAGGGCAAGCCGTTGCGCGAGGCGCTGGTGGAGGCGGGGCCCATTCGTCTGCGGCCAATTGTCATGTCAACTCTGACCACCATTCTTGCGATGATGCCGCTGGTCATCGGCTACGGCAAGGGGGCGGCGACCTTGGCGTCCATGGCGACGGTCATTGCATTTGGACTCGCGTTCTCCACGCTGGTGACGCTGGTCTTGGTGCCAGTGGTCTATGTCATGCTCGACAATCGGATTTCGCGGCGCAAACACCGTGGCCGCAAAAAACGCCAACCATCCATTGTCGATGGTGGACCGGGGTTGGGTATGTGATTGTTGTGGATGGAGATATCACTTGTAATTGAATCATGACGGGTTGGGCCGTCCCCAAGCAGGAAACTGCGCAGGGGCGGCCCTTTTCTGTCATTTGTGCGAGCTTGTTGTTTAGCAGGTAAAGCCAGGCACATCTGACCCCCTATCTGTCAACACTGTGTCGCCCAGTCACTACGTGACAGGCGATATCGTGCTGGGGACTAAGCGCGGACAAATCCGGCACCTCGGACCGGCAGCGGTCCTGAACGAGCGGACAGCGCGGTGCAAATGGGCAGCCATGGCGGGGGACTTCATTCGTCCCCGATGTCGGCGTGATCATCTGTTCTCCTCGCGCCGCGCGCCGCGGATTCGGAATCGCTGACCATAAGAGTTGCGTATAAGGGTGCTGCGGGTTGGCCAATATGGTTTCCGTATCACCCATTTCAACCACAAGACCTCGATACAGCACCATCATGCGCTGGGCCAATAGCCGCGCACTCAGTAGATCGTGCGTAATATACAACATGGCTGTGACCTGTTTTTGCGCGAGCAAATCGCGTAACAGACTCAACACATCCGCGCGAATCGAGACGTCCAGCATCGAGACAGGCTCATCTGCAATGACAATCTCAGGTGATGCAGCTAACGCCCTTGCGATCACGACACGTTGCCGCTGCCCGCCCGACAGTTGGTGTGGCCGCTTCCCCAAGTATTCGTCCGGCGGCGTCAATTGCACCGTACTGAGAATCGCTCGCGCACGCTCTAGCGCCGCCGCGCTATTCATCTTCTGGAAATTGATCAGTGGACGACTCACTGCATAGCTGATCCGGTTAAAGGGATTGAGCGCCGAATAGGGATCCTGAAAAACCATCTGGACGCGCTGCCGCAAACTCTGCGCCTTTTTCGCTTGGGATTCCAGAAAGCGAATGCGACCCGCGGTCGGCGTTTCGATGCCTGCCAACATCCGGCCAATCGTGGTTTTGCCGCTGCCGCTCTCGCCAACTAAAGCGACGACTTCGCCGTTTCCGATGGTAAACGAAACATTGCGCACCGCCGTAAAAGGCTCCGCACGCCGTCCGGGCACGCGAAACGTTTTCGTGAGTCCTTCGACCTCAAGTACTGGTTTTAACGACATGAGGCACCTCCTCTTGCATGACCAAACATCTCAAATCGACATCGGCGAGTGATTCCAGTGGCGGGAGGCTGCTTTTGCAGGCCTCCTGAACCAGCGGACATCTCGGCGCATACATGCACGCATTTGGAATCGTGTGCAAATCCGGCGGCGAGCCTGGAATCCCAGCGTAGGATCCCTTCGGATTTTCGGGATCCGGCAGGGATCGAATGAGGGCTTGGGTGTACGGGTGCCAGGCTTGGTCAAGCATGGTCCGCGAGCGCTGCCGCTCTACGATCTCGCCTGCGTACATGACGACGACTTCATCCGCCAACTCCAGGACGAGCCCCAAATCATGGCTGATGAAGAGCATCGCAAAAGGCTGTTGCCGACGCAGCGCCTTCAGGTTCTCCAAAATTTGCCGCTGGACCACCATGTCGAGCGCAGTGGTCGGTTCGTCCATAATGACCAGCTTCGGATTTAAGACCAAGGAAAGGGCGATGGCGATCCGCTGTTTCATGCCGCCCGACAATTCATGGGGATAGCGTCGCAGCACCTCAGGGCGGATTTGCACCATGTCCAGCACTTCAACCGCGCGCTGTTCGATGGCGGCCCGCCCCGTTTTTCCGTGCTGTTCCATCACATCGTGAAATTGGGCGCCAATCGTCATAATCGGATTGAGCGCGTTCATGCCGCTCTGGAGGACGACCGCAAGGGTGTCCCAGCGCGCTTGGCGCATTTTCTCGGGCGACAGTGTCATCCAGTCTTGTCCAGCAATCTGAATGCGGCCTGATACGATTTGCGCAGGAGGCCGTTCCAGGCGGGCAATGGCAAAGCCTAAGGTCGATTTGCCACAGCCCGATTCTCCGACCAGTCCGACGAACTCATCCTCTTGAATGGTCAACGACACGTTGCGCACAGCGTGAACAGGGTTTTGGCGTCCATAGTCAATCGACAAATTTTCCACGGTGACTAAGGGGTTCATCACGATTCCTCCTGCAGGCGGGGATTGGATACAGCGTCAAACCCGAAGTTGATGAGCACAAGGGACATCCCAAAGAGGGCAATTGCCAATCCTGGCGCAAGAATCCAGGCCCATTGCCCTTCCAGCAGCGCGCTGGAGTTTTGCGCCCAATAGAGCATGGACCCCCAGGAGATCTGATTCGGATTGCCAAATCCCAGGAATTCCAGTCCGACCGCCGCCAAGAGACCGGCTGTGGAAGCACCCAGGAAATTGGCCATCACCAAAGACAACATATTTGGCACGATTTCACGCGCAATCACCCGGCCAACGCTGTCTCCCGCAAGTCGCGCCGCCGTGACAAAGTCGCGCGAACGGAGCGTCACCACCTGCGAGCGGAGCACCCGCGCTCCCCAGGGCCAACCCGTAAAGCCGATAATGACCACAATCAGCGCCATACCTTTCCCTGGCGCGTACGAGGCCAGCACAATCAACAACGGCAAACCCGGTAAAACCAAAAACACGTTCGTCAAAAACGACAGGACTTCGTCAATCCAACCTGACACATAGCCAGCGGTGATCCCAATCAGCATCGCCAAAAAAGTCGCGATGGCTCCTACCGAAAAGGAAACAATCACGGAAATGCGCGTTCCGTAGATGAGTTGCGACATCACATCCTGCCCGTTTTGGGTCGTCCCCAGCCAGTGTTGGAGCGATGGGCCATGCATAATTGAGAAATTGGATTCCTTCGGGCTATACGGCGTCAACAACGGCCCAAATATCGACGCCACCACAAAGATGAGTAGAATCACGATGCCAATGCGCGCTTTGCGATTCTTCCACAACACAGCGGCAATCTCGTGAATTGCGCCCCGAGATTGCGCTTTCGGCCGCTTTGCCACAATTTCGCTGCTCATGACGCCCCTCCTCGCCGCACTCGGGGATCGATCAGCACGTAGGCGAGATCGGCAAAAAAGTTGGCCAAGACCACACAGACCACGATAATCAGGAAGATCCCCTGCATCAGCGGATAGTCTTCGTTAATGACCGCGTTATACAGCAAATAGCCAATGCCCGGATACGAGAACACAATTTCCGTGAGCAGCGATCCACCGACGACAAACCCCAACGCCATCGCAAAGCCCGTCAGATTGGGCAATAGCGCATTGCGGGCGACATACATCCAGGAGATCCAGCCGCGTCGCAATCCCTTGGCATTGGCCAACAACACGTAATCTTCGTTCAGTGTGTTGATCATGTTGTTGCGCATGCCCAAGAGCCACCCGCCGATGGAACTGACCACTATCGTCAAGGCCGGCAAGAATCCATGGTCCATCACGCTGGTCACAAAATTCCAACTCAAGCTCACCGGGAACGCTGTATTATAGGAACCACTTAGCGGAAACCATTTCAAAATAAACGACAGAAAATATACGGCGGCCAACCCGAGCCAAAAATAAGGGAACGTATTGGTGAAGCTTGAAATCATCGTCAAGACCCCATCTGTTGCTTTTCCCCGCCGCATTGCGGCTGTAATGCCGAGGCCCGTGCCCAACACGAAACTGATCAACGTGGAAATCCCCACTAGACCGAGGGTCCAAGGGAGGGCGTGCGCAATCATATAGGTCACGCTATATGGGAAATACGTGTAGGACACGCCAAAATTAAAGTGGATGCACTCTTTGAGATACTGCAAATACTGTTGAAAGATGTTGGCGTGCGAAACGCCCAGCATGAGTTCAATGGCCTTCATGGCGCTTGGGCTTATCGTGCCGCGTTCATGAAACCGCGCAATCATCGCCTCCACTGGATTCCCAGGCATCATCCGCGGAATCAGAAAGTTAATCGTAATGGCAACCCAGAGTGTGCAAAGTAAGATGATAAATCGCCGCACAAAGTAACGCATCGGGCACCTCCTCTGTGGGTTCGCGAGAAGAACGCGGCTGGCCGAAACGCGCCGGGCGGGAAGCTGCCCGGCGCATCTCATAGGCAGCCGTTGCTTATTGCACCGGGCGCAAGTGGGTCAGCACCACGAGCGATCCCGGCGCGGTATAAGGGTTGCTCGCCGTCGGCCAACCTACGTAATGGTTGGTCTGGTATTCGTTCCACCCGGCACCCGAAACCAAAGCGACAACCGGCACTTGCGTAAAGCTGATTTGCTCGAGTTGATCGATGATCTGATGTTGCTTGGTTGTGTTGGTCGTCTTGGCATATTCGCTGAGCAGCTTATCGGCCTCGGGATCGTTGAAGCGCTCTGTGTTGGCGTTGAAGGTTGCCGTTTGGCCCACTGGCGCCGACTCAGACGACGACATGATGTAGTCATAGATGTAGTAGGGATTGGACTCGCTCCAGCCATAGACCAAAGCCGCCTGAAAATGGCCCGTTTCGACATCATTTGTATCCGTGGTCACGGAGGGCGTCTCGGTGTTGACTTTAATGCCGAGTTGGCCTAGTTCTGTCTGAATAATTTGCATGTCTTGAATGTAGTCGGTCCAGCCCGTTGGACATTCCAGTGTAAAGCTCAACTGTTTGCCATCGGGGCCAATCAACTCGCCGTTTTGTTTGTGATAGCCAATTGAATTCAGCAGAGCCAGGGCTTTTTGCGGCGAATAGTTGTAAGCGTATTTTTTCGCTAAGCTTTGATCTAGCCAACTGCTATCGAGTGTCGGCGGCAACAACGACTGGTTTGCCGGTGGTTCATAGCCATATTCACCCTGTTTGTAGATCTTTTGTTTGTCGATGGCGTAAGCCATGGCCTGGCGGAACTTGACATTGTTGAACGGTGCTTCTGTCAAATTAAAATACAAGGCGGTTGGCGAATCTAGTGGGAACCAGTAGTGATAATCTTTAGGGTCCTTATCAATGTAGGCTTTTTGAATACCGGGTTCGAATAAAACGGATTGGTCAAATTTCCCCTCTGACATCTGCAAGTCGCTGGTCTGGTTGTTGCTCAGTGCGACTTCTGTGATTTCCGGCACCTTGATCAAACTTTTCTGCCAATACAGTGGATTGAGTTTTAGCGTATATTGGCTGGAGTTGAAGCTGCCGACGACATAAGGACCAGTCACAACCGGATTGTCATTGGTAAACGTGACAGGGTTGACCTTTTGAAACTGTGGCGGATAGACAATCACTTGCTGTGCAATATACTGCCAACCTGGCACATTGGGAGTTTTGAACGTAAACGTCACCACATTGCCAGAAGCGGAGACGCCATTGATATAGCTCCAGATGCCATTCACATCCAAGGCGGGGTACTTTTTCAGCAAGTCAAATGTAAATACGACGTCGGCTGCGGTAAAGGGCTTGCCATTCGACCACTTCACGCCTTGCCGAATCGTGAACTGTAGTTTCTTCGTGCCGATCCACTTGTAACTCGTAGCCAACCAGGGTGTCTGTTGACCAGTCAATGAATTGATTTCATACATGGGCTCATACATGTAGGTGACGCCGCCCAAGTCGTTGACCGAAAACGGATTGAAGTTTTCTGTATATCCGGGCGATCCATCTTGTTGGGCCAAAACCAAAGGATACTTGCCCATCGCTGAAGTCGTCCCAGAAGTGCCACTCGGCGTTTTTGTCGGCGTGCTGGTATTGGTCGTCGTCGTCCCGCACCCAGCCACGCATAAAGCCACCACGACGGTAGACGAAGCCAATACAGTTCGGATTTTTCTTCTCTTTGACACAGTAGCTCCCCCTTCGAAAAAGACCTTTTAAACTACGATGTGGGTGAAACCGCTTTCGTAAATAGCGAATCTTCACCGCATATTCGCGTGATTTCACCCCCAGTCCGCATGTGGATATTCCATCGTATTTATGAAAAGCAAATTTATGCCTGTCATTGGTTCGTTCCGCAAAAGCGTAGTTGCAGTAGAAACAGAAGGTTGTCACTGGGTTTGGCTGTGTCGAGCAAATGTACATTCGATCTCGCTCAATAATATGTGTTATCAATTTAATACCTTTCCTTGAATGGTACAAAGTGATACACTGTAGTTGGCCGAGCAATTCGTCTTGCCAATGTTCCAGTGACAGAGGTGTGCACATTGAATGTTCAATTTAAAAAAGGCGTGCTGGAACTGTGCGTATTGGTTCTAGCCGCTCATCGGGATCGTTACGGTTATGAGTTGGTCAGCGCCATTTCAGAAAAATTCGAGATTGCGGAGGGAACCATCTACCCGCTTTTGCGCAGGCTGACGAAAGAAGGGTATTTCTCCACTTATCTGATGGAGTCGAATGAAGGACCGCCGCGCAAATACTATCAAATCACAGCGGAAGGTCAGAAGTATCTCAAGGAGATCTTGCAGGAATGGAAGCAATTCGAGCAGAGTGTGAATCTGATTATTGCGGAGGGGGGTGCACCATGAACGCACAGTCGTTTCTAGATGAACTCAAACGCCATTTGCACAAATTATCGCCGTCAGAGCGGGACGATGTGCTCTATGATTTTCGCGAACATATTCAAATGGCGATGGAGAGCGGCAAAGATGAGTTGGAGGCCGTTCAGGGACTTGGAGATCCGAAAACGATAGCGAAAGAAATTCTCGCTGACAAGTTCATTGAGGCCGCCAGTGCAAAACCGAATGTTTCAAATATCATGCGCGCCATCTTCGCGGCAGTCAGCTTGGGCTTTTTTAATCTCGTCATTGTGATTGGACCAGTCTGCGGTTGCATCGGCGTGCTCGCTGGTATGTTTGCTGCATCAGTTTCGTTGGTGGTTTCGCCGCTCATCGGTCTGGCGATGATATGGGAGAATTACCCCAGTCCCACGACGATCATTTTTGCGATGTGTTTCACGGAAGGCATCGGCATGCTGCTATCTATTGCTTTTATCATGCTCGCAAAAGTGTTCGGACGCGCCATGATTCGCTATTTAAGACTGAACGTGCGCATTGTCAAAGGAGGACAGGCAACATGATAGACAAGCTGATTCTCATTTCGTGCGGTTTGGTTGCCATTGGCGTCGGCGGATTGGGTTATGAATATAGCCAGGGAAGGTCATTGTCTGATCTCACCAACCAGGCAGCCGTCTCTGAGACGAAATCAGTCAACATGTCCAATGTTCAGAATCTATCGTTCGATATGTCAGTTGGGGATCTCCATATTACGCCATCCAACGGCAATCAATTGGTTGTCTCTGCACACGGCGAGATGTCGAAGCAACTACTGGAGAAGATGAAGCTAACGGTTGTCAAAAAAGGAAATTCCGTATCTGTTTCCTTTCAGCGGCACGCGCGTTTTGGTATCGGGTTGTTTCTGCCAAGCATCACCAGCGTGGATGTCGATGTGGAGATGCCTGCTAAGAATTATCAGAGCATCGCCGTTGATGCAGGAACCGCAGATGTTTCACTTGGACGCACACATGCAACTTCAACCACCATCCATGATGGCACTGGCGACGTGCACCTGTCGGACGTTCATTCGGATCTTTCGGTCAGCACAGGAACGGGTGACATCACCATGCAAGCGAGTCAGCTAGGCCAGCATACGAATCTGAAGGCGGGTACTGGCGATATTGAAGTCACATTGCAACAGGTGCCCAAAAATGTGCACTATGCACTGCAAAGTGGCACAGGCTCCATCAGGTGGTTGGGACAGCGCATGAACAGCAAGACGAACGCCATCATCGGCAAGGGGACGAACACGTTTCAGGCGACTACGGGTACGGGTGATATCACGGTTCAGCAGGGGTGAAACACGGCCATCACAGCTGGTTGGAAACACGCGAGGGTCAAGAGACTGACATTGAGGGTGTTAGCGGAACGGTCACTCAATGATGAACGTTTTAGATTTAGGTTTTTTTGCAAGTTTTCTATCTACTCTATCGGGGTCATTTCAATATGAAAAGACCCCTTGGGAACTGTGCCTTCAAAACCCTCTCCAGCCATATTCTCTCTTTTCTTCATCATACACTGGCTATCCTAAAAAGCAAGCAAGCTCGCTAATCTTCTCCCACCTCTTTTATGGCGAATTGCACCCAGATCCAATTGAGCACTAATAAAGCTGCAGTGACAATAAACATGACGGAAATGCCAAAAGCGGCAGAAACGAGGCCACCTGTCATCGGGCCGAAGAAACTGCCCAAAAAAGTAGCACTGGCCGTGATGCCGTACACTCTTCCCCTTTGGTCGGCGGGCGCGAGTCTGCCAACCAACGCGTTCGCCGTCGGTAGGATACCGCCCATAAACATGCCCATCACAAAACGCGCCAAGAGAAAAGCCCAGATGTTGTGCACGAATGCCTGCGGGATATTCATCAGCGCAGCTCCGAGCAGCGAGATCGTCAAGACGCGTTTATAGCCAATGCGATCACTGCGCTTCCCCAAAAATGGAGATGCAATCAAATCGCCAATCCCGGTCACAGAAAAAGCAAATCCAGCTAAGGTTGCCAAATAGGCCGTGTTGCCGACCATGTCGCGCACAAACAACGTGACCACAGGTTGTACCGCCCGCGTTGCAAATTGCGCCAGCAGGAGCACGACAAACATGGCGCCGAGTCCTTGAATGGAGCGAAGTTGTCCTAGTTGTTTCCAAATCGGGCCTTTGCTTTGGCGGGAATTTTGCAAGGATTTGTTTGGGTTTTCTTTGACGATACACGCGATGATGAAAACGGCGATGGCAGAGATGACGGAGGTCCAGAAAAAACGAAGCGGTAGTTGCCAATCCAATCTGCAAAGCGCCGCCAAACAGTGGGCCGATGAGGGAACCGACCAGTTGGCCTGTGCTGAGCCAGCCCAATGCATAGCCAAGGCGTTTATCTTCCACTTGCGTCGCAACCAAAGCGATGGCGGACGCTGAAAATCCGCTGAACATCCCCATGGCTGTCCGCAAAATGAATAACTCCCAGACGTTTTGTGACAGCCCCATCAGAAGCGTGAAAATGGAAATCGCGATGCTCGAACGCAGCACCATGGCTTTTCGGCCAAATCGATCCGCCATACTTCCCCAAATCGGTGAAGTAAACGCTGCAATCAGCGGACTGCACGAACTCAAGAGCCCTGACCAGACGTCGACTCGCGCAATCGGATGCACGCCGAGTTGAATCAAATACAACGGCAAAAATGGACTCATCACGGTCAGCGCAGAGCTCATGATGAATTGCACACCGACCATGGGCCAGAGGATGCGGTGCATGGAAGCGTACTGGGTCGTTACAGGGCCCTTGTTGCGAAAACGAGATACATTCAATGTAGAATCATGCCTTTCATCCGTCACACTTGTTCATAATTAAAGATACCAAAAATTTCAGTAGGCAGTAAAAGCAACCGCAGTGTGACACGGCCTTAAATTTGAATGCCGGATTTTACTGCACTATTCTGTCAAATCAATTCTCCCTCTTTTATTTGATTGTTTCCATAGAGCCCTTTTGCGGGAATTTTAGTAAATCCGATGAAGCATAATACTTGCGGGGCGGGCGCTATCAAATCTTGTCGCGCATGCGTGCGTCAACCTTGAATTTCTCTGCATTGCGAAAGGTTGCTGACAATTTTACAGTAGGCATCGAGGCATTTTAAGATTGAATTTCTAAGACAGGGAGGACCAGGTATGGCTGTCGTACAAAAATCAGGCGCGACTGCTTCCGGTGGTGCCAGTGGCAACAGCGGTAAATGGAGAACAGGACTCCAGCGCTTCGGCGGATTCCTTGCAGGCATGGTGATGCCGAATATTCCTGCGTTTATCGCATGGGGACTTATTACAGCATTTTTTATTCCGACAGGTTGGACACCGAATGCACATTTCGGGCAATTGGTCACACCATTTGTGAACTTTCTCATTCCGGTGTTGATCGGTTTGACAGGGGGTAGATTGGTTCATGGCGACAGGGGCGCGGTTGTCGGTGCCATCGCCACGGCTGGTGTAGCGGTCGGTTCTTCAGAACCGATGTTCATTGGCGCGATGATCATGGGGCCGCTGGGCGGTTATTGCGTGAAAGCGTTTGACAGGATGATCAAGGACAGAATCCCAGCGGGTTTTGAGATGCTCGTCAACACGTTTTCTGCTGGTATTATTGGCGGCGGGCTGGCCTTGTTGAGCTTTTGGATCGTCGAACCCGTCATGAGTCACGTATCACTTGCGTTGGGGGATGCTGCAACTTGGATCACGTCGATTCACATGTTGCCGCTGATCGCGATTTTCATTGAACCAGGGAAAGTGTTGTTTTTAAATAACGCCATTAACCATGGCATTTTGGATCCGCTCGGGCTTCAGCAAGCAAAGCAGGCCGGGAAGTCCATCTTCTTCTTGCTGGAAACAGATCCGGGCCCGGGTCTTGGCGTGTTGATTGCGTATTGGCTGTTCGGCAAAGGAACGGTCAAACAATCAGCGCCTGGCGCCATCTTGATTGAGTTTTTCGGTGGAATTCACGAAATCTACTTCCCGTACATCCTGATGAAGCCCATTTTGATTTTGGCGGTCATTGGCGGTGGTATCGCAGCGGATAGCACCTTCATGTTGCTGCATGCGGGCTTGGTTGCAACGGCTTCGCCGGGCAGCATCATCGCGGAAATGATGATGGCCCCACGTGGCGGGTACTTGCCGATTTTGGCTGGTATCTTTGTCGGCGCTGCTGTCTCCTTGATTATTGCGTCGCTGTTTTTGCGTGGCTCTAAAGGAGATATGGGTGAAGACGCGTTGGCAATGGCGCAAAGCGTCGTCAAAGACATGAAGGCGCAGAGCAAAGGCCAGGCCGTTGCACATGAAGTGACAGGAGCGCCGGTGTTGGCAGACAACTCATTGGCGGCTGTCCCGGATAGGGTCATCTTCGCCTGTGAAGCAGGGATGGGTTCCAGTGCGATGGGTGCGTCTTTGCTGCGTAAGCGATTGAAAGATGCAGGGTATAATATTCCAGTGGACCACCTGCCAGTCAATCAATTGCCGTCAGACGCCAAAGTGGTGTTCACGCAACATAGTTTGTCCGACAGGGCGCGTCAGGTGGCTACGGAAGCGAAAATTTACATTGTCGATAACTTCCTTGATAAGAGTACGTACGAGGCGTTTGTAAATGATCTAAAACAGATCGATTAAGACCGCCATGCGTGATGCGTCCCACACCAGCAGAATCATGAAGATGTCAGTCAATCAAGGCATCGCGGATGGCGCGCGGCACCAAGGTGCCGATTTAATTTACAGGGTAGCTGGGGACAATCGATGACAAGAGCATTAACATCGCGACAGAAATATATTTTGCACATGCTGGCAGACCATCAGGGGATGAGCATGGAAGAAATCGTGCGCAGACTCGCAGTGAGTCGACGCACGATTCAGCGTGATATCCATGTGCTACAGACTTACTTGACGCAATTTGACGTGTTGTTGAACCCGATTGCAGGCAACATTCATCTCCAGGGCGAACACCACGACATAGCGCGCGCGCTTGCACAGGCTGGAAATGTGCCGGTTCGACTTGCTTTGACGCCAAAGGGCAGGATGTTCTACGTCGCTTTGGAATTGCTTTTGACGCAGGGGCCGCTGAAGTTGAATTACCTTGGCAAGCGGCTGCAGGTGACCAGTGCGAGCGTCAGCCGCGATTTGGATCAGATCTCTGATTGGCTCCGCTCTCGCGGCCTGAAGCTGATTCGACGGCAGGGCTATGGTGTGGAAGTCACAGGCGACGACACTGCGCGGCTGGAGTCCGTCGCGGAACTGGTGCACGAACAACTGTCAATGTACGAATTGATGTCCGTTTTGCGAGGGCAAGCGGTCGAACAAACCGAACTGCCTTTGCGTTCCTGGCTTGCTAACTGGTTTGGCGCCGAACGCGTGCAAAAGCTGCGCGATGTGCTCACGCATCAGTTGGCAGACTTCAATCCGCCTTTGGACGAAGCTGCATTTTATGGATTTATGCTACATGTCATCATGACTTGTTTGCGTATAGAGGAGCACGTTCACTTGGAGCCTGTCACCGCAGACGGAACCACGCCTACGGAGGTGGAGCTTTGCGCCCGCATTCTGCAGGAGATGCTTCCGGGCATCCAGCATGTAGAGGGTGAGGCGCAATATTTGGCCAAACATCTGCGTGGCGCAAAGGTGCAAATGACGGAAGAGAGTCGCATTTTGCCACTGAACATCACGACGATGGATTTGGCCTTTCAACTGACACAAAGATTGAGTGAAATGCTGCAGTTGCCGTTGAGCGAAGATCGGGATTTGCTGGTCAGCTTGGCTCAGCACCTGGAACCGGCGATTTATCGCATGAAGGCGGGGTTGACCATCCGCAATCCGCTTCTAGAAGAAGTCAAGCGGCGGTATGAACCGTACTTCGTTGCCATGCGCGCGGTCAGCCGTCAAGTGCTAGGCGCCTATGAACTGGTTGTGCCGGATACGGAAATTGCGTATCTCACGATGCACTTGGGCGCGGCGTTGGAACGCTGGAAATCGGGCAATGTCTGGCGCGTGAAAATTGTCTGCCCAAATGGCATCAGTTCAGCCGAACTGCTGGCTAGCCGCATGCGCAACCAATTTCCGCAAGTTGAGGTGGTCAGCGTCGACGCGGTGAACACGCTGGATGATAGCGACTGTGATTTTATCGTCGCAACGGTTCCGCTGACTGCACCGCATGTGCCGAGCATCACCGTCTCCCCGTTTTTAAATGATGAAGACGTCGCTGGTGTGCAGGCCATTTTACAGGCATTGGCGCAAACGCATGTCCCACTTGCCAAACAACCAGTTCATGCAATTGGCGATACCGTCGAGAGGGAGGCGGACGACGCTGCCACGCTGACGGGGCGAATGGCTGCTGTCAGCGTGGGTGCGGCAAGTCTGGCAGACTTGATTGAACAGGCGGCTCAACGTGCGGTGGAGGCAGGGGATGCCACTGATGTGGCGGAGGTTGTCGAAGCGGTGACCGCGCGTGAACGGCTGGGCAGCATCGTATTGCCTGGCAAACGATTTGCTGTGTTGCACGCCAGAGCTGCGAGTTGCACACGCGCGCATATCGCGGTGTATCGGCTACTGCGCCCCATCGACATGCAAGGTGTGGGCCAGGCCAGTGAACGCGTGGACACGGTCCTCCTACTTTTGGCGCGCCGGGATGAATCGGCCGCCGTCGTGGAACGGCTGGGAAAACTCAGTTCTGCGCTCATCACGCAGCCGGATTTGCTTGAAATATTGCGATCCGCTGCCATAGACGATGTCCGTCAGGCAGTGTTGGCTGCCATCAATCAAACACAGGAGTGAGACAACAGATGAATACCCTTCAAGAATCCAATGTCATTTTGAACGTAGCGCGCGAAGACAAGACGGCAGCGATCCGCCGCGTGGGGCAAAAACTGGTCGACAATGGCTATGTCGCAGCGCCGTACATTGAGGGCATGCTGGCGCGCGAGGAATCCATGACCACATACATTGGCAATGGTGTCGCGATTCCACACAGCATGCCAGAGTACGTGCAGCACATCCAACATTCAGGCATCGTCATCGCCCAATATCCAGAGGGTGTTGATTTTGGCGGTGGGAATGTCGCTTATCTCGTCATCGGGATCGCGGGCAAAGGGGAAGAGCATATGGAGGTCCTCTCGCAAATCGCCATTGTCTGTCAGGAAGAGGAAAACGTCGATAAACTGGTGCATGCCTCCACGGCGCAGCAAGTGATGGAGGTCATTTCACAAGGAGCAGAGCTATGAAAAAAGCGGTCCATTTCGGCGCTGGAAATATAGGCCGTGGCTTCATTGGCGTACTGTTGCACCAGGCAGGCTATGAGGTCGTGTTTGCCGATGTCGTGGATGCCCTGGTCGATGAAATGAACGCGGCAAAATCATACAGGGTACACACTTTGGATGAAGTGGTGCAAACGGAACAAGTGGACAACATTCGGGCTGTCCGCCTGGATTCGCCAAACTGCATACAGGAAATGGTGGACGCGGACCTCATTACCACGGCGGTCGGGGTGGGCAATCTGCCCAATGTCGGTCAAATCATCGCCGAAGCTTTAAAGCTTCGGCGCGATGGGCAGCCACATCGAGCGTTGAACATCATGGCCTGCGAAAACGCCATTCGCGCAACTTCCACTTTGAAACAGGAAATCCTGCGCCATGTGGATGCAGATTTGGCCGACTGGGTGGAGCAAGAAGTGGGATTTGCCGATGTCGCGGTGGATCGGATTGCGCCCAACCGGGCAGGGTATGCGACCGAACCGTTGGATGCGGTCGTGGAGCGCTTTTTTGAATGGGACATCGAAGAACCTGCGCTGAAAGGCGCGCTTGTTATACCAGGCGCTACGTTTGTCGCGCAACTGGATCCGTATTTGGCGCGCAAGCTGTATATGCTCAACGGCGCGCACGCTACCGCTGCTTACGCTGGATATCAAAAGGGCTGCGAGACGGTGCTGGCGGCCATGCAGGACAGCGAGATCGCCGCGCTGGTGGCAGAGGTGCAACACGAGGCGATGATGGGGCTGTTGCATCGCTATCCACAGTTTGAACAGCCCGCACTGGAGGCGTATGCCGAGCGGGTGCGCGAACGGTTTTTGAACCCGCATATTCACGACGATGTCGCCCGCGTCGGGCGGGATCCACTGCGCAAATTGTCGGCGCAGGATCGACTTGTCGGTCCGCTGTTGCTGGCGAAAGCGGCTGGCGCAGCGACGGAAGGACTGGCTTCGGCCATCGCTTTGGGACTGGCCTACGACAATGCTGCAGATGCAGCGGCGGTGCAATTGCAGCAGGACATTGCTGAGCAGGGCGTCACAGCCACCATCACGCGTGTGACAGGTTTGACAGGGGAAACCATTGTGCAGGAGATCGCGCAGATGTACGAAAAGTACGCGTCCGCCTAATTGGTTATCCGGCAGTTACAGATAAAGAACGATTCGAAGGATGGGATGGATACCATGGAGAGACAAGTGACATTGGGAAACGCGTCAGGTTTGCACGCTCGGCCAGCTTCTGTGTTTGTCGCGGAGGCAGGTAAATTTGCATCCGACGTCTTGATTGAAGTGGAAGGCAAGCGAATCAACGCCAAGAGCATTCTTGGCTTGTTGTCCTTGGGTGTGAGCAAAGGCCAGACGTTGACCATCATCACCGAGGGCGCAGACGCAGAAGAAGCGTTATCTGCGTTGTGCCAACTGGTTGAATCAGGACTGGGTGAATAAGCACCACGAATGGAATGGTTGGTTAGTAAAGTTATGAGACCAAGGTCGCCGGGGAACCGGTGGCCTTGGTTTGGTTTTGAGGGCATTTGTTTAATGTGAAGATTCTCATAATAAACACCCCTTTATCGTTCGTTCAACTGTGAATCACTTTCATGTAAAATAGTGGTCGACTTATTATATGATGTATATGTATGTTGATAGAAGTAGGTACTTATTCTACTGCATTGGAGGTAAGGGTGATGAAATGTCCTGAATGTGGCAGTGAACATTGCCAACGTTACGAAGTTATCAATGCATATGGTACATCCATGACTCATTCAACAGGTGTTGGTGTGGGGATAGGCTCTAGTGGGGTTGGTCTAGGTGTTGGACGTACAAGAGGCGTCAACACAACAAAAATGGGTGCTTTGACTGATCCACCCAGGCAACTAGGTTATAGACGTAGCATCTTCTTTTTGATAGTTTGGTGTTTTATTGGGTTTGGCATGTTAAATGACAAACTCCTTACTGGAGGATTTTTTTTTCTTGCTTGCGCCATAGTACCAGCATTGACTATCCTTCGGCGAATGAACTATAACACCAAGCGGTGGCCGGTACTATACGAAGAGTGGAAACAAAAATGGTTCTGTAATCAATGTGGTCATTCGTTCGTAGATGAAAAATAGGAGTTTGGGTTACCGAGACAGATGACTCTAGGACATGGCGACGTTGCTCCGAGGGTTTCATAATATCGTCGCCTAAGTCCCTTGTAATGGTAGACTTATTGTCTGTACCCCTTGACCAATCTACTACCCCCATCTTCTCTCCGAAAATCGCGACAGACGCTGACCGATGAACGGCAGCGCCCGCAACTGGTTTGGGCGCAAGACCCGCATGCGCAGCGCGACAAACAAGTAGAGGATGCCGCCTGTCAGACACGAGACCATCAGTTGCAGCACATTCCATATCCATGTCGATGTGTGGAAAATGCGCATGCCCACATCGCCAAGCACGTAATTGACGATGCATAGTTCGATCAACAATGGAAGCGTTGCGAGGAAAAATGGCATGGCCAATCGGAAAATCGAGAACTTCACGCCACTGTATTTGCGAACCGCGCGAATATTGAGCGTAGAGGACAGCATGTATCCGATGATGGTTGCGATGGCAGCGCCGATCACGTTTTTGAGCAGCACAATCAGCACGATATTGAGGATGGCCTTGAGGGCAATTCCGTAGAACATATTCTGAACCGGCTTGTAGAATTGACCAAGTCCTTGCAAGATGTAGGTCGACATCAATTCCAGGCTGGAAAAGATGCACATAAACGAAATGGTCGCAATGATGGCAGCGCCGGTGTAATCGTTTGAGAGAATATACTCAATCGGACGAGCGAGCGCAAAAAAGGTGGCCGCTGCTGGAAAAGTCACAAAGAACATCATGCGTATCGGCGCAATGATGTTTGCCTGAATGGCTGATGTGTCGCGCAGCGCTTTTGCCGACGATATGGCTGGCATCACGGAGAACCCCACGGCCATGGCAAATGCAAGCGGCAACTGGACGAGGTTTTGCGCCTGTCGCGACAACACGCCAAAGCCAGCTTCAGCCTGGCGAAAGGTCTGCCCAGCGAAGTGTGTGAGCAAGTTCACGACCGTGATCGAATCGATGTTGCTGGAAATGGGAACCACTAATGAACCCAGGCAAACGGGCAGTGCGACGGTGTAGAGCATCTGCCACATGTGGCGATTGCCAAGGTGGCTCTGCCGTTCAGACGGTAGGATATGCTGGCGGCGCACAGGGACAATGGCGGCCCATAAAACGAGCACGCCTGCGAATGCGCCGATAAACGCCCCAAAAGTGGCGGCGGCAGCGCCTTCAGCCACGCCTCTGCCGATTTTTATCATCAAGAAAGCGCCGCCCACTGCGACCAGGACGCGAAATAACTGTTCGATGGCCTGTGAAATGGCGGGCCCTTTCACCTGTTGGAAGCCTTGTAAATAACCGCGCAGGACGCTTTCCAGCGGCACGAATAAGATTGCTGGGGCAAGCGCGCGGATGGACAGCGTCATTTGGCTGATTTCGTGCCGATTGGCGTGTATGGCCACCAGAGCAGCGTAATAGGGTGCGCCAAACCACACGAGCAGCGCCCCAAACACGGCAAAGGAGACAACCAGTCGCATGGTGAAGCGGTATAGTTCCTCGATTTCTCCGTATTGTTTTACGGCGGCGCGTTCTGATATGAGTTTGCTCAGCGCAACGGGAAATCCACTAGTCGCCAAAACCAATAAAATCGTATAGAGGTTGTAAGCGGTGGAATAGAAACCTTGACCGGTGTTGCCGAGTAATTGATTCAGTGGCACGAGCGAAATGATGCCCAAAAATTTGGTGATGCCAATACAGACGACCATGATTGAAGTGCTGCGGACTAACCCTGTTTTACTCATAACCCATCCTTGTCATATTGACCTTCGGTGTTTACCGCGATCCATCATACTACAGTTTTGTATTGATGAATGATCACTTGGCGTGGTTTGTCAGCATCTCATCACATGTTTGATGGAAACAAGGCTTTCTGATGTGTAACTTGCCTCGTAAGCATGTTGCATTAGCAACAACTTCATGATAGATTTCGATATAACACCTTTTGGTGTTATATATTCTGTTAGGAGGTTTCAAGTGGGATCATTACCTGAAATTCGTAAAACAGTGGTTTTCAATGCGCCAATCGAGAAAGTGTGGGCCGCCGTAGCAACGGCAGAAGGAATTGCTGCTTGGTGGATGCCGAACAATTTTGAGCCCGTGTTGGGCCACGAATTTCTCCTTTATACCGGAAACTATGGGGATTCCCCTTGTAAGGTTACAGAACTGGATCCGCCCAATCGGCTTGGTTTTGACTGGGGCAAGGATTGGCATCTCGCGTTTGAATTGCGGACGTTGGGCGACAAAACGGAGTTTACCTTGATTCATTCAGGCTGGGATGCGGATACGGTCACCGAGTTTGGCCAGCCGCATACGGTGATTCGCGGTGTGATGGAGAAGGGCTGGGGTGAACTCAAGTCGCTGCGCGCATATGTTGAGGGCAATGACTGATCCCGCTCCAAAGCACGATGTGTTTCAAGCGATTGCAGACCATACTCGGCGTCGCATGCTCAAGATGCTTGCGGATGAAGAAATGTCGATTGCCGCCATTGTCGGGTGTTTTCCGATTACACGTACGGCTGTGAACAAACATCTGCAGGTTCTGGCGGATGCGGGCCTAGTGACGAGCCATAAAATTGGCCGCGAAACGCGGTACAAGCTCCAGCCAGAACCATTGATTGTGCTAAAACAGTGGCTTTCCTTCTACGAGCGGTACTGGGATGACAAACTGTTGGCGCTACAGAAGTATGTAGAAGGCGACGATGTGTGACGAGAGAAGCAGATGGACGATTTGCATGAATGCTTGTGTTTATAATCGGAACGTCGTTGGCCGTTCAGTCATCCCCAGTCGAGCAAGACGCCAAGCACCGATGCTTTCGCTGTTTGGATCAGATCCCAAGCCGCTTTTGCCTGGTTGACAGGAAACCGATGCGTGACCAAAGGGGATGTGAGCAGCCATCCTGCTTCGATGGCAGAGCGCGTCTCATCCATCCGCTTTTTTGTCCAGCCTGACGGCGTGTGCAGGGTGATCTCCTGCTCACGCAGAGACTGGATATCGACTGTGCCTCGGTCGCCAAGGAAGCCGGCAGACACGAGATGGCTGTCTCGCACCATGAATCGCCGCAACTGACCAAACGTGTTCATGTCGCCGACCGTGTCCACGACCACATGAACACCTTCACACGTTGACAACGCTTCGTCGAGCGATACGCGGCGCGTATTTACACGAGCAATGCCACTTGGCAAATGGGCCAGACGCGCATCGTGCCGCCCAAGCACCACGACATCTGCACTTCTGTGGCGCAGGGTTTGAGCGGCCCATTGGCCTACCAGTCCGTCTCCAATCACCACCGCTGTATCTCGCGGACGAATCCAAGGCCGTGCACCACAGTTGTAACCGACCTGCGTCAAGACCATACCTGCGTAATCTTCTGCTCGCGCGTTGTCTGGCAATTTCCACACTTGATGGGCTGGCGTCACGGCTGGAGATACGTGACCTCCATGATCAAAGAACATATTCGCTACGCCGCTGACGCTGGCGAAGACCCTGTCACCGATAGATAGCCCGCGAACGTCGGCGCCGACGGATCGAACCACGCCAACCTTTTGATAGCCTGCCACCTGCGGAAACGGCCAGGGGTCCCCCGGTTGATACATTTGCTCTCCGCTGATGCGTTCGCCCCGCAGGAAGGACGACTCTGTTCCGATGCTGATCCAAGAGCATTCAATGTCGATCACGACATCACTTGCAGTAGGTTCAGGTATCTCCACTTCCCGCACCTGCACTTTGCCTCGATCCTCAAACACGACCGCTGTCCCTTTCAAAGCGAGCGCTCCTTTCAACGTGATCGTCCTCGTCAAGGTCGCCTGCACACCTGCGCAGACATGCGGCGGCCAACCCTGGATTATTCCGCTTGGCCAAAATCGCGTCCGGGATAGAAAAGCACCTTGAGTGCGTCCTGCCCAGTCAACGTTTCGACGACTTCGTGATAGCGGGTAAATGGAATCCGGTGTGTGTACAGGCATTCTGTGTTTAACCCTTTGTTTGCCACCAGGTCGACAATCAATTGGCAGTCCCGCTGTGTGAACGGTCGATAATTGTAAGTTTCAAGGCGCTTTCCTTTGCCCCACCACTGTTCGCGATACACGACTTCCCCGTGCATGACGCCAAACACGACCACATGTTCATTGGTGTGATCCAGCACGTTTTGCACGGAAGCCGCAAAACCGACGCAGTCGTAGCCGAGATCGAAGGTCTGCGCTCCCAATTCACGCGCATCCATCACTTCGCCGATGCCGATATGTCGCGCATAGTCCAAGCGTTTTTCACTGACATCCACGCCAACGACACGGGAAGCGCCCCAGCGCGTCGCCACTTGCATGGCCAACAGTCCGGCTGGTCCGAGCCCGGCAATCAACATGGACTTGCCGCGCAAATCCGCAAACTGTTGCATGCCGATGATGACGCATTTCAACAATTCGAACGATGAGGCTTGCTCAAATGTGATGGCATCCGGCAGTTTCATCAAATCGGTCGGCAGAAAGCGAACGTATTCGGCGTACGCGCCATCTCCCGCCACGTGTTCCAAAGCAACGACACGCTCCCCAATTTTGAAATGACGCACCTCGGCGCCGACAGCCACAATAGAGCCAGCGGCTTCATGCCCTGGAAAGCCAGGCGCCAACGGATATTCCGGCGTTTTTTCCAATTGAAACATATCGTGTCCAGTGAACATATTGATATCCCAACGAGGACAAGTCGCGACAGTCTCCACTTTGACCAGAATTTCATTCTGGCCGATGGCCGGGATCTCCATATCAATGACTTGATACTTCCCGGATTCGACAATTTGCAGCGCTTTCAATGTCAAAGGCCTCCCACGGATGGTGAGTCATAATCATTTGAATATTATAATCTATTTTCATACGCCAATGGACATCGTATTTACATTCAGCTATGTGTATGAGAGATCGTATGGGGGTGCTATGTATGGAGTTTGATAAAACGATAGCGATGATACCGAACAAAGACCATCGGCCCGTGACTGTACCTGATGTCATCATGGAATCAGCACAATCACAGGCCAAGTACATGCTCATGCATTGTGTTGGCCGTCGGGTCATGTGGGGCTGGGGCAACTGTTCATACGTCCGGTTACCAAAAGAATCCCCCAGCCAACCCACCGAGCGTAAGCCCAGTCAATGCCCCGAAGCCAAAATAGGCGGCAGGTGAATACACCAAGCTCGCTTCGGCATCTTGAATGTCAGTTTGCAGCGAAAGTTCCACTGAATGTTCTCCGTTGTCGTTGAACCCGACCATTGCTGTATAGGGACGCAAGTAAATCCCGGACGTTGTCACTGATTGCAAAACACCTGGGTATTTCCTTCCGTTCACATGATGGGCAACGACCGATTTACCCACCATTCGGCATGCAACTGGGTACAAAGGGTGGACCATTTACTTTTCCCTCCCTTGCCTGGATAATTGCTTGATATCATGCTTAATACACGGGCGTCGTGGTGCAACAGGTTTGTGTAGCGCCATATGCTGGGACAAGCAAGAAGAACAAAACGAAGATAATTAGAAACACAACAGCCCAACGCGTGTAACCACCGAACACACCATACATTGCGGTCATCTCCTTCGTAAATTTAGACGTGACCCTATACCGTACTTCAAGTGGCCCTGGATGGTATCGGCGAATGTCATTGGTATGGATGGACGGTGAATTCGCCAACGCATGTGACGCACGCTCGGGAACAGCAGATGCGGAGTGAGATCACTTTTGAGCAACGCACTGAAGTGGTGCTGGAAAAAGGAAGGGTGCGCATGTATGGAAGATTTGATTTTCCTGATGTTCTGATTCGTAATTTGGAAGCTAGATTCGGCCCATTGACTGACGTGAAGTTCTTGCGCGGCGTCGCTGGAACAGGTGCGTTTAGACTCGAATTTGGGGGCGAAGCAGCCATTGTCAAGTCATCGTCCAGTCCGCGGGAGCGTGTTTTTTACGAGCGACACGCGAGTCATCTCCTCGCCAACGGTGTCGACATTCCGGATGTTTATTGGTCCGGTCAGGATGCGCTCAATTTGAACTGGATAGCGCTGGAGGAAATACCACATGCCTTTCCGCGAGACGAGTGGGTAAACAATGTTCACCAACTCAATACATTGCGCAACCTTCATTCCTGCAGTTGGGGAACTCGCTTATCTGAGGCTGAGGATATTTGGTATCGGCCAAAATGGGATGATGAGATGACACAGCGTGCGCACACTTGGTTTAACGGCGCTGAGCAGCAGGACAAGCTACATCATATGTTGGCGAATGCAAAAGACCAAGCGCAAATTCTCTTTGCGCCGCACTGCTGTTTATCTGGGGACCCAAACCCGACAAACTGGCGGGTCCGGGATGATGGTTCACTGGTGCTGTTGGATTGGGAACGATTTTGTCTTGGTCATCCAGCGATTGATTTGGCGATCACGATGCCCACCATGCGTCAAGATCTCTCTCAGGAAACTGAACTGGCGACGAACTACCGGCGATTATGGCAGGATGTATATCAAGATGACGTGCTTCCAACAGAAGGGGAACTTGCTTTTCAAATTCATTTGGCGAAGATATGGACGGTTGTCGAATTCCTGGCGAATGCCGCCCATGAACCAGAGCAGTATCCCAAAGAAACCATCGCGTACATCGTGAGGGAACTTCCGGATATCCTCCGCCAACTGCCATAGCCACCCACATGTCGCTGATTGCCACCAGCATGCTTCTGCAATTTCAATGAACACGCATTAGCGTGTATCGGTGTCTGTGACAAGCGCTAGTACAAAGCCGTCATATCCCTTGCTGCCCACGGTTTGAATCGCCGTGGCAGTGACGCGTGTGTCGTGATCGAGCAATTCAAGAAATTGACGTACGCCTTGCACGCTGGGATCAGCGCTTTTTGCGTCGATCACAGCGCCATCCCGGATGACGTTATCAGCGACAATCAAAGTGCCTGGCCGAGCGAGTTTTAGCGCCCATTCAAAATAGTGAGGATTGTTTGGTTTGTCTGCGTCGATGAAAATCAGATCAAATGGCCCTTGGTCTTCCTCTGCCAGTACCGGCAGTGTGTCCAATGCAGCGCCCACGCGGATATCCACTTCGGTGGACAGCCCTGCGCGCTGGATATTTTCGCGTGCGACGTCGGCGTGTTTGGCTTCGTATTCCAGCGTGATCAAACGTCCATCGGCGGGCAATGCGCGCGCCAGCCAAATGGTGCTGTAGCCGCCGAGTGTGCCGATTTCCAGCACGGTTCGTGCGGTGATGTCTGGTTACGGGGCAAACTTTGTCTCTTCCTTGGTCGTACGGGATGCTGTCCGACGCGGGGAGTTGGCCAGAGTGTTTGTCGAAGACGTTCAGCTACAAAATACCATCGCAATTTTTGTGCGCAAACATGAGCGTTTATCTACGGCAGCGTACAACTTTATTGAGGTGATGAAGGAAGCGGATCGCCAGGCAGACGGCCATGTGTGATGTATTCGACATCAGCCATAATGCATTTGGTATTTTTGCTTAAGGAAATATCCATACCTATAAATTGAGCGCTTTTAAGGCACTTGATACCCTTGTTCGGATTGTTTGTCATGAACTTGAGTCATGGTTTTTAGGCGATCTCACAGCTGAACAATGCGCGTTAACAGGATGAACATCATGAAGTTGCAATCAGAAGCAACGTATCGCGATTCTGACCAATTGGAAAATCCGGCACAAAAAAATGAAGGACTTAGTTGGCGAATATCAGAAACTTAGCGGAGCGCGCGCCATCGCTCATCACCTTGATATAAATAACAATAGATCCGGTAGCTTGAATGTGTTCTTGCCGGACTTGCAAAGTTAGTTCATCAAGAATTCGTTTAATGCTTGATGACATGGAAACTAATCATTTAATCCCTTTCCATCGAGAATTTGCTGCATGTATTTTTCAATTCTTGACACTCGAGTTTTGGCTTGCTTGGCTTGGGAGAAATAAAGAAGGTATGCTCTTTGCCGCCCCGGCGTCAATGCTTCAAAAGCCGTTTTTAAGGCAGGGATTTCATCAAATTTATTCTGAAATTCCGCAGGAATGATGAATTCTGTCGCCTTCTTGAAATTCACTTCCAAACCGGACTTTTCAACTTCGATGGCTTCATAAATATAAGATTTCAAGATGGCTTCCATTTCAACGATTTCTTGCACATTCGTGAAGCGAATCTGGCGCGCCGCTTGTACATTTTCCGTTTGTTGAATGAGAATCCCATGCGTATCCTGTAACAAGGCGCCTTTGTGAAACAGGAGCGCACAATATTCTTTAAATCCATGTATGATAACGATGTTTTTTTTCTCAAGTGTGTAACAAGGATGCATCCACTTGAATTCTTCGGTCAGTCCACAGTCAAGAACGATATTTCTCAACTGTTCATATTCTTTTCTCCATTTTTTGGATTTTCTTATAAATTCATCGACCTTGGGATTCATTTCGCCGTTTGTCATCAGGGAACACCTCTCTTCATTTCTTTTCGATCAGCTGCCAGTTAAGCAGACCTGGCTTGGCATAGTACATATCCTGTCCTCGTGTTGGCCAAGATATAACGGATATTCGCTGTAAATCGGTCATGAGGAGTGACAGATATGGACATCGAACGCGCTAAGGAGATTGTAAATTCACCAGACTATATCACGGTAACCTATAACGGGACACCCGTACATATTGACCAAATCTTTGAGTCGGCTCCGTATGCTGAAGTGCGCTACGAAAACGGTTCAATAACAAATGCACTTGTTCGGGAACTCAAAGAGGAACGGTGTTGTTCCGAGTGGTGAAAACCGCTGAGTGCAGCCCGGTTGATTACAAAGAAATATATAACATCGTGTTGTCCTTTGAACTGACTAGCGATCCGCCAGCTTCTCCATGCGCTCCAACAGGACTCTCCAGGTGAAATTGTAAACCAATTACCCTATCGCCGTATAGGAAACCTTGGTCCAGACAACCTGGGCTACTGCGCAATGCGCGTCGCACCCTGTGGGAGTTCAAACGTATCTCCGTGCCAATGAAAAACGCTCGACCTGTCGGGAAAACCACGGAATAGCTCTGTTTCCTGGGCCTCATCCGTCCAGTTAACAGGCCACCAGCCAATCTCCTTCGACGAGTTTGCCGCGACCTTGCTTCCCAACGCGTCAGCAATCAACTGTGCGCCAATCAATGACGCTGTTTCATTGCTCCAACCCGACAGCGCATAGCGTTTCACTCCACGACGCTAACCTTATCATTTAAGAAGATATTATGTAGCCTTGTTGCACGTCTCACGATTCTAATCTGCTAATGAGGTTATACGGGTTAACTTCCCATGCTTCATATGGGACGTTACTCTTATTCTTGATAGCATCAAGTGTTCTCGATCTTATATGGGGGCGAGTGATATATTCTCCGATATTTCCCGCGCTCAATGTCACAAACTTCGATTCCATTATCTCGTCTGGCTGGATTTTTATCGTACCGCTTACATAGGCTCCGACGAACACCACAGAGAGAATTGTCATGGATACGTTATAGTAGATACCCGTAATGCCAATCGGTCTAATGGTTATTCCTGTTTCTTCGAAAATTTCCCTACGAACAGCCTCATCCAAAGGTTCCCCTTCTTCGACTTGCCCTCCAGGAAGCTCCCATGTATCAGAGCGATTATGAGTTTTGACTAACAAAATGTCTCCTTTTGAATCCCGAACCAAGGCAGACACGGCAATAATATGTTTTGGAACTATGGCTGATCTCTCCTTCGTGCAACACTATTTCAAATGTAACCGAATCTATGACCGTCCGATATCTTTATTACGTAGCCTTCTTGAACTGACGCCACCAATCGTTTAAGAACGCTGTGCCCATTCTTCACGCAAAATGCCCATACGGATAGAATCATAAAATTCACCGTTATATAAGCGGACTTTTCGTATCCGTGCTTCCATTTGCATCCCTAATTTCTCGGCAACCCGAATCATTCGGGCATTTCCTGACCATGTGGTGAGTCCAACACGAACCAATGGCATAGACTCTAAGAGATAATCAATCCATAGGTTCAGAGCCTCTGTGCCATATCCACCGCTCCAGAATTCGGGATGGTAGATAATGATTCCAATCTCCAACCATAACGACGGTTTGTGCTCCCAGTAATAAGTCACTATACCGATCATTTCTGCATCCTTCTCAATTAGAAGCATTGACTGAACATCTGTACTGGACAGTCTTTTATGGATTTGTTCACTGAATGTCTCAAAGCCGATTGGTTCATGAGGATAGTACGGAGCATCCCATTTTTTCCATTCTGGATTTTCTTTCCCGTATATCAGTTCCCACAAGGGAAATAAGTCATTATCCTCGATCGACCGCAAAGACACTGCTTTTCCTTCTATCCTGAAAATAAAGTCGATACCCTGGTGACGCGCCATCCGCGATGCTCCGATTGACTGGCATTTTCATGATTCTGCTGGTGCGGGACGCATCACGCATGGCGGTCTATTCGCAAATAGATACCCCCTATGAGTCATTACGTTCTTTGCACTGCTGAGTATTTCTGCCCGAGAGCTGAAGAAGGCGCCAGTACGGAGTACGTATGGTTATGCAAGAGCTCGATTAAAGATTCCCCACATTAATACCACAAGGGTAATTGCGGAGTACCCTATAACATCAAACACTTTGTTTAGGACCACTCTTGTACAAACTTGATTACATCCTCAGCAAATTGGTCGGCTTGCTCGTAATGCGGTAGATGCCCCGTGTTCTTATACACGATTAAATCCCTATTCGGTACGTACCTTATAAACGCCAAAGTTTGTTCCTCACATATTACGGGGTCGTGCTCGCCTTTGACTAAAAGAGCTGGCATAGATAAATTCTTAAACCTCGGAATCATGGATTCATATATACGACCTTCCGCACGCAGCTTTGACAGATGTATGTAACTGCGACGTCCAAATTCCTCGAGTTCACTTTCTGTATATCGCTGTTCTGAGTAGTTGTTCCCGTCGCCTGGTGTATATATCTTCATCCTCAGTTCGCCTAATCCCTGAGACAATCGAAAAAATTCGTCCAATAGTAAATCTGTGTCTTGTTGTTGTGCAACTACTCTTAGACAATCATTTCCTAGTTCAGTATTCCCGATGGATTCGTATAATGTAGCGGCTTTCTTTAACATGTTTTTGAAGGACTTTTCAAGGTCGAATGATGGACCTTCAAAAATGGCACATGCAACACTGTCTGGATAAGTTGCGGCGTACAACACTCCAAGAAATCCACCAAATGAATGCCCTAAAATAGCCCACCGAGGAAGGCCAACTGTTTTCGTAACGCCTCACAGTCCTCAACCAAATCTTGCAAACTCAGGGGTTCATCTTCTTCTACAGCATCAGAACGCCACACCCCACGTTGATCTATAGCGATTAAACGTAACTTTTTGGAAAGTCGATGCGTTTGATGCAACATGAATTCATAACAACTTTCTCCAGGTCCACCATGTAAGTATAAAAGTGGTGGAGCATCGGCATGGCCGTGAATCTCCACATACAATCTCTTACCGCGAACGGATACTAAGTTCATAACACATCACTACCATTCAGATATAATATCACTGTTATACAAAATTTTACGGTAGTCAAACTATTGCACTTTCTTGCCCGCTAGCAGTGCATTGGCACAGCAGTCAGAATGATACGCAACGACATTAAATCCCTTCAGACAGATGATGAGTTCAGGGCGATTTGTAATGATGTCAGCACATCGTTCGCAGTAAACCTCATTGCCTTTTATGATATTGACCTTCTTCGTATATCGGCTTTACGAAGTCTTTGCGCTGGATTTCTTTTGTTCAATAAAGTTTCTAAGTCCGCTTGTCACTGTCATCGGATTCTTCTGGGAAAGAAGGTCGACCTTCATGTGATTACGGAGAATGGCGACTATATAAGAATGTCCGCTGATTGGATTGCGAAATTGAATCCATATCTGCCCACTAGGAAGATCCACGGGGTGATAGGACTTTGGAGTAGCTTTCCTTGTCGAATAGAAAGGGTTTTCATGAGCGTTGCGATACAGTGATTCCATCAGACAGATAGTCAAGCGAATTCACAACCTGGCAAAGTCCGCTCTCTTTGAAAAATTGAGTGAGCAGATGTAGATGACCAGCGCCGTATATCACCAACACCCTGTCAGATGGAGACTGCATGAGCCGTGTTACCTTGTCGTATACGATTAGATTCCGTTGGTACCACCAGCGCAGCCAATCGATTCCAATGTGCTCCTCGCCCATTCCCACGCGGGCGATCTTCTGTATGTACCATCGATGATTTTCCAGCGCGGCTGCTGGTTGATTCACATTGCGAAAGATGTCCAAGATGGTTTGTTGGGTCACGTCCTCTTCAGAGAATGGTTCATCTTCCAACAGGCCGGGCTGGTGCGACCGTGCCCACTCATAAACTTCACCCAATGCGCGGTTTCCGATGTGCTCCATCCAATCCACTGCATATACGGATTCGTGTCCCAGTTCTTTTGCGATGCGAAAGCCAATTTGATGGCCCTCGGAGGGACTAAGCTCCATTTTTCCATCGAGATACTGCTGGTATTCCGTGCTGAGTTGACATTGTATCTTACTTGGCGCTTCAAGCGCGACATGCGTTGGTTGAAATCTCTGCAGTCGAGACACGAGTTCCTGAATTTGCGCCTGACGCTTTTCCGTGCGCATATCATCAAACTCCGTATTGTGCATATCTAGACCAGGATTATTTAAATGAACACTTCCAAGAACCATTACTGAAGGTTTAGCATCCGACATTGTACGGTGCCTCCTCGTAAGAATTAGATTTGATCAACACTTGTGTAAATGTTTTGAAATTTACGGCTATCATATCATATTTATCACGCGGATGAACTGGCTTTGCACTAGGCGCACGCGTTACTGGAAGGTAACATGGAGATAGCACGCTGAAAAATCGTTGCATCAATCGGATTGAGTGAGGGATGAATGAATTTGAATACGAAACCGAATATAGTGGTGATCTATTGTGACGATCTCGGTTATGGAGATTTGAGTTGCTATGGTTCGCAAGCGATTCACACACCGAATCTCGACCGCTTGGCGAATCAGGGTGTTCGATTCACCAACTGGTATTCAAACTCGCCTGTTTGCTCTCCATCCCGCGCGTCCTTGTTGACGGGCCTTTACCCAGCTCGGGCGGGGGTAGAGGAGATTCTGGGTGGCAAAAGAGGAACGGTCGGCTTACCGCGTAATCGAACCACGCTGGCTGCGCGGCTGAAGAAATTGGGATATCAAACCGGGCTGTTCGGCAAGTGGCACCTGGGTGTGACAGAAGAAAATGGACCCAATCGCCACGGGTTTGATGAGTTCTTTGGTTTTCTCGCGGGGTGTGTGGACTATTATTCGCACATCTTTTATTGGGGGCAGGCTGGCGGCGTCAATCCAGTGCATGATTTGTGGCACAACAAAGCGGAAGTTTGGCAAAACGGACGTTATATGACAGAGCTGATTACAGAGCGCGCTGTCGATTTCATTCACGGCCATACTGACGATCCGTTCTTTCTCTATGTGCCTTACAATGCACCGCATTACCCCATGCATGCGCCGCAGAAGTATTTGGATAGATTTCCTGACTTGCCGAAGGAACAGCGGATCATGGCAGCGATGATATCCGCGATGGATGATGGTGTTGGCTGCATTACGAAAGCGCTTGATGAGATTGGGAAATTGGAGGATACCATCGTTTTCTTTTCGAGTGACAATGGTCCTTCAACGGAATCGAGAAACTTTTTAGATGGTACGGAAGATCTCTATTACGGTGGCAGTGCGGGTATTTTTAGAGGTCATAAAGGCAGTCTGTTTGACGGTGGCATTCGGGAACCAGCCATTTTGAGCTATCCACGCGCTGTTCCCGGCGGACAGGTTTGTGATCAAGTCGGCATGATGATGGATGTCGTTCCGACTATCCTGGAGCTCATCGGCGCGGCGGTGCCAGAATCGCCGGAGTTGGATGGGGTGTCACTGGCGACGATGGTGCAAAATCAAGGTGAATCCCCGCATCAAGATCTATATTGGGCATACAGTGGGCAGTTGGCGATGCGACGTGGTGACTGGAAGCTCGTGTTAAATGGGAAACTGGATTTCTCGCGCGCGGAAGTGGACGATGTTCATCTGTCTAATCTGTTGGTAGATCCAGGTGAACGGAACAATCTAGCAGCAGAACAACCCGATTTGGTCGCGGAGTTGACACAGGCTGTACAAAACTGGTATACGGCTTGTTCGGGTGAGCCCGCAAGGTGTGAAAAATGAGCGACAATCGCGCAGGCGACAGCGATGAAGCGCGCAAAAGTTCACACTTCCACTTACATGATGTCTATCTGATCCTTTAAACTACGGGAAACAGCATGTTTCTGGCACCCATAGAGAAAGGATGGCTGACGAAGTGGCGGACACAAATCCCAAAAAATCAAACATAAATGTGACTTTGGAAGACATTACGCTTGCAAGCCACGTCGTGAAAGATGTCATCCGCAAGACACCGCTGCAAAGAAATCCTGTGTTATCGGACAAATACAATTGTAACGTCTATCTCAAACGCGAGGATCTGCAAAATGTAAGATCCTTCAAGATCAGGGGCGCATACAACTTTCTGCATAACATTCCTCTGGCGGATCGAAAAAAGGGCGTGGTGTGCGCGAGTGCGGGGAATCACGCCCAGGGTGTCGCGTTCTCCTGTCGATATCTCGAAATCATGGGCACAATTTTCATGCCTGCTACGACGCCCCGCCAGAAGGTGACACAGGTGTCGCTGTTTGGCGGCGAGTTTGTGGACATCCGCCTGGTCGGGGATACGTTTGACGACTCTTACCACGCCGCGATGGAATATTGCCAACAAGCGGGCATGACGTTTGTCCACCCATTTGACGATCCGCTGATCATCGCGGGGCAGGGCACGATTGCCATGGAGATTCTCAACGACATGGACGCGCCTGTGGACTATGTGTTCTTGGCCATCGGCGGTGGGGGCTTGGCTTCGGGGGTTGGCACGTACATCAAAAGTGTTTCTCCGCAGACGAAGGTCATCGGCGTCGAACCTGAAGGCGCGCCTTCTATGAAACTGTCCCTCGCGCACAATGCAGTCGAACACCTCGATGAAATCGATAAATTTGTCGATGGTGCCGCTGTAAAACAGGTCGGTCAGTTGTCGTTTGAAATCTGCAAGCATGTCTTGGACGATGTGGTTGTTGTGCCGGAAGGCAAAGTCTGCACGACGATTCTGGAATTGTACAACGAGCATGCCATTGTCGCTGAACCGGCTGGCGCGTTGGCCATTGCGGCGCTGGACAGCTACAGAGCGCACATTCAAGGCAAAAACGTGGTCTTCATCGTGAGTGGAGGCAACAACGATATTGACCGCATGCAGGAAATCAAAGAACGCTCACTAATTTACGAGGGATTAAAGTACTACTTTATCGTGCACTTTCCGCAACGCTCTGGCGCCTTGAAGGAATTTATCGACAATGTATTGGGACCGGACGATGATATCACGCGTTTCGAGTACACCAAGAAAAACAATCGGGAAGATGGGCCGGCGCTGGTCGGAATCGAACTGAAGCGCAAAGAGGAGTATCAATTTCTCATTGAGCGGATGGAGCGCCACGGGATTCGGTATATTGACATCAACAAGGATCCGGCGTTGTTCCACCTTCTGATTTAAAGCGCAAAGATGAGCAGTCCGGCGGCTGCTCATCTTTGTCTTCACTGACTATTCTCCAGCTTATTGAAACAGCGCAAGCAATTCTGGCAGCGATTGAATCTTATGTGTCGCGCCAGCCAATTCCGAAGGATCTCCGAAACCGAAATCGCAAGCGACAAACGGGATATGTACTTTGCGCGCAGCTTCAGCGTCCGTATAGCGGTCGCCAATCATATACAAGTCGCCGTCTGGCTCGTAGCGCGCCTTCAGCGTCCGTAAAATATCTGCTTTCTCCTGGCCGCTGACCGACTCCAAACACAGGGGGCGGTCAAACAGATGCCCGATGCCCTGTGTGGTCATCACCACATCCAGGTATGCCTGATTGCAGTTGCTGCCGGTGGTCAGCACGTGACCGCGCGCATGCAGTTCAATGAGCACTTCTTTGGCGTGCGGCAACAAAATATCTTGCACAGCCATGTCTTTTTGGATCCGACCACTTGCCTGTTCAAATCCGTTCATCTGTTGCGCCGGGGTGTGCTTGGGCATCAATTGACGCCATATTTCCGTGTCAGGCAGGCCGAATGTTTTTAACACCTGTTCTTCGTTGGGCAAAGCCGCCTTATCGTAAGAAAAATCAGTTAAGACACGATGATAAGCATCCACAACGATGCTTGCTGTGTTGATCAATGTTCCGTCGAGATCGAATATCAGTATTGCCACCTATGGGCCTCCTGTCAGGACTTTCTGGGCCATGCGTCGTTTTTACGCAAAGATTCTTCCACCAAATTTCGAATCCATTCACTTTTGCTGATTTTCGATCCGCTTTGTAAATATTGTTGGAGCAGAAAGAGTTCAAGTGCCTTGTCCAAATCTTCATCGAAATACAGTGTGGTGATTTTTCGCTTGACTTTGCGCGGCCGCCCTGGGCTGTTCGCTGGCGAAACGGGTGCGGGTGCGTCATTGACAGCGCCATCGTCGGGGACGGGCGGGGCGGGCGCGGCTTGGATCAATTCCTGATGAACACTTCGCGAGCGAACAAGGCGTTGCTTGAGTTGGTCTTTTAAATCGCTCATAGGCGCGCGAGCACCTCCTCGACAAATTGCGCATATTCGATCAATGCGCGCCGCAGCTCTGGGTTGGCTAGAAACCCTTGCAAATTGAGTCTGCCAGTCGCTGCGCGCCGATGAATTTGTGTCTTGAACAACAGCGGGCCGTATTCTTCGTCATCTTGTACAGTTTCAATGAGCAATTTCGTATCGGCTCTTCGCTTTTCAATCATGGTGGCCAAAATGCCAGTCACGCGAAGCGATGGATTCAATTGGTTGCGGACATGAAAAACGGTCTCAAAGAAGCGTGGCAATGCGTCAAGACAGAACTTGCTGGGTTCGAACAGCGAAATGACATGTGTCGCTGCAGCCATGCCGTTGATGGACTGATCTCCAAGGCTTGGCGGCGAATCTATGATCACAAAATCATATGGACGCACGGACAGAATGCGCTGCACGACATTGCGCAAGACCAAACCGGGGTTTTGACCGGGGTGATCCCGCTCGAATTCGCGATACAGCCAGCGGGAGAGCGTGGCCATAAAATCTTCGCTCGGCATGAGGTCCATCCGCGGCCCGACCGAATGCACAAAATTTTCGAGTAGCATCTCTCCTGATGCATCCACTGCTTTCATGGCTTCCAGTGTGGTGCGTCCGGCAAATTCGTATATGTCATCTACGCCGCTCAACAAGTTTGTCAGGTTGCCCTGTGAGTCTGTATCGATGGCGAGCACGTGAAAACCGCGCTGTGCAAGTATGTGCGCCGTGGCTGCAGCACTGGTGCTTTTCGCCGCGCCACCTTTTTGAATGCCAAAGTATAGTATGGTTGTGTGTGGCCGCAATCATCACGCGCTCCTTCCAATTTGTATTCTAGCATAAGCGTTTCATCTATTCGTTTGCGATTTTTGCGCAGGTGCGTCTATGCGTGCATTGATGAGTGATTTATGGATATATAAATATATAAATGCGAAAATATTCTATATATAGATGCATATATTGATAAATAACATTTTCGTTTGTTTATAGAGTGAATTTTCTTTTGTTTATATTGACGATTTTCCACGGCAGTGAAACAATATGACAAAAGTTTAGAACAAACGAAGGGCAAGGGGCGGGCAGATGCGTGACTACCCTTTTTACGAATATAAATAGCTCAAAGTTCAATCGAGATATCTTGGAAAGTATCTATGATGGCTATTATGAAGTGGATGGGCAAGGGCATCTCGTGCTGTTTAATGCTTCGTTGTGCGAGATCCTGGGTTTGACAGAAGCGCAGCTTGTTGGGGATGGGTATCAGAAATACTTGAGCGACAAAGCGGAGCGTTCTTTAAGCAGAATGTTTCAGATGGTTTACAATACGGGACGCCCGATTAAGGCGCAGGATTTTTTGTACGAACGTCCAGATGGCAAACAACTGTGTCTGGAGGCTTCCGCTACACGCGTGATCAATGAAACTGGTTTTCCGATTGGAATACGAGGTATTATTCGCAATGTAACAGATAGGAATTGCGCATTGCAAGCGCAGCGTGAAAGTGAACAGCGGTTTCGTTCACTGTTCGAACAAAATACGGATGCCATTATTCAGTTTGATTTGGTCGGCAACATTGTGGACGCAAATGAACGTACAGCCGAATTTGTCGGCTATCCGCCTGCAGAACTGGCAGGGTGGCCGTTTGACGTGTTCGTATCGACGCATGACGCCATGAAAATACGGCGCTCCCTGGTCTATGCTAAAACGGGATTGTGCAAGGAATACGAAGTTCGTATCCGCCATCGCAAAGGGAAGCAAATTCATGCGCACGTGAAGACCATCCCCATTTTGGTGGATGACGAAGTGACGGGGATCTACGCAATCTGCCGCGATATCACCTCGCAACAACATACGTTAGAAACGATTCAACGGTTAAGTGTGCAAAACACCTCTATACTGCAATCTGTAGGCGATGGGATTTGCGGTGTCGATTTACAAGGCAAAACGACCTTTTTTAACGCCGCCGCAGAACGCATGACGGGGTATCGAGCTGAAGAGATCATCGGACAAAGTCTACATCTGTTTTTACATCACACACACGCGGATGGAACGAAGAGCGCATTTGTTGATTGTCCGATGCACAAAGCGATTCATCTCGGCCAGAAACGAGAAGTTCGAAACGATATTTTCTGGCGCAAAGACAAAACGAATTTCCCGGTAGATTATCATGTCACACCCATGCTAGAACGGGGGAAGGTCACGGGTGCCGTTTTGGTGTTTCGGGATGTCACGGAACAGCGGCAGGCGGAAGAGTGGCTCGTCCGCTCTGAAAAACTGTCGGTTGTCGGGCAATTGGCGGCAGGTGTGGCCCATGAGATCCGCAATCCCTTGACCGCATTAAAGGGATTTCTTCAATTGGCGAAGGTTCAGCCTGAAAAAGTGCGGGATTACGCAGATATTATGTATTCCGAACTTGAGCGGATCGAAAGCATCACCAACGAGATGCTCGCCTTCTCGAAGCCGCATGTCACACAGTTTAAGCCCTATAACATTCAGGTGCTGGTGGATGGGGTCATCTCGCTCTTGTCTTCGCAGTCCCTGATGCACAATGTTCGGTTTCATGTCGATTTCAATCATGGAGACGCACTCATCCTCTGTGAACCGGATAGACTGCGTCAAGTGCTTATCAATCTGTTCAAAAACGCGATGGACGCCATGCGCGGCGGTGGGGAAGTTTCCATCCGCACTTGGCTTGTGAAAGAACAACTGCACATCGCTGTTGTCGATCACGGCAAGGGAATGGACCCTGAGACGTTGAGACGGATTGGGGAGCCATTCTATACGACAAAATCGAACGGTACAGGACTTGGCGTGATGGTGTGCCAGCGCATCGTAGAATCCCACAACGGGTTCATGGCCTGGGAGAGTGAGATGGGGAAAGGGACAACGGTGACCATCACCTTACCCATCTGTGAATTTGCTGGCGAGATGTGAATGAAGTGTAAGAAAATTTTGAAATGCAAAAAGAGGCTGTTCCTCAAGGAGCAGTCCTCTTTTTGGACGTGCGAAATTATGAATCATACCAATAGATTCGGCCTTGGCAGCCGATGAGTGAAGCTTGTGCTTTTCTTTTCAATGCTCTTTTTTATTTATTTACCCTTTGCCCCTGATATGACCGGGTCTTTACGACTGGGACTATGCAATTGCCGCAGTTGCATAGTGGCACCCCGCTTTCGTAGGTTCCGGCAGTAGACCTGGATACAACGCAAAATAGCCACCCTAATAAATTAGGTGGCCGGTTGCACAATACACTCCTTCAAAATCTATGTGCCCACATTACCGATTTTGAGATCATCATGTCCACTCGTTCAGAAGATATTAACATTTAACTGGATTATATGAGGTATGATCCACATCGTCAAGATATATATTAAATATATTTTTCGGGCAGGGTATGGATTTGGTGGGGGTTATTACCGTTTATGAGCGCTGCATCAAGCGAGATGTGCTCACACGGCGTCATACTATATGAGGAATTTTTAGCAGCCGCGTTCTGAATTATCAATTTGTGTGGCCTCATTTTCTTCTAGTAGAATTAGTTGCATATCGTGTAACATTTTGCGTATTTTTGTCGTCTATACAAAGTATACGCGTGATTGCTTTTTGGGCACTTGTCGCTATGTGTAATTTACATAATGTTGGAGGATGAAAAATGAACAAACATCGCGGACAATGGACCGCTTTGGCGATGGCGACCACCGCTGCTTGTTTCATGGGCGTTGCGCCATCAGCAGAGGCAGCCACCGCACAGAGCTCGACCGGGCAAGACCTGATGAGTCTCGGTTCCGTTGCCACTGCAGTAACTGGTCTGCCAGATTCCACTTTCAGTCAACAGGAACAACAGTATCAACAGCCCCTCACAAGCTCGACAGGTTGGCGCGGGTTTAGCCACCAAAATGGCCGAAACATCACCATCCAATTTAAGCAAAATGTCGATGTAGAGCACGTTCAAATCACCATGGAGCAGAACACGGGCAGTGGTATTTATTTCCCTGACGATGTCCAGTTTGAAGCGGAGCAGAATGGCCAGTGGCATTCTCTAGCCACGCGGTATTCCAGCATTCCGCAAAGCGAGCAAAAAACCATGACGCAAACTTTCCAAATTACTTTACCCTCCGGTGTCGAAACAAGCGCCATTCGCATTTACTTCCCAGTAGCAGTTTGGGTGTTTGCCAGAGGTTTGGACGTGTCCGGCAGCACGACAGCGCAAGGGGAAAGTCCGAATAGCTATCCGAGTGTTTCATCCACCTCTTCAGATACTGGCGCAATGGCGCCTACCTCGCCGAACGCAGCGGGGATTCAAAATATGCTCCTGGTGGAGACCGGGGCGCACGGCAGTGAAGGCACGTGGTCTACGAGCGATTTTGAGCCGATGGTCGCTTATACGGATCAGACTGGTAAAATGACCGGATCGATGTTCGATACGATGCTGTTTTTGCCGTATGGCAATGTCGCTGACACGGAAACAGGCTGGAATAACTACTTGAATGATCTGTTTACCGCCAATCAACAGTTAAGCGCCTTAGATCAGGCGGTTGCCCTGGCCAATCAAGCATTAAATCGCCCGGGTTACAAAGAAAAAGTCGTCTTGAGCATACCGTATTCTCCGTTTGGCAGTCATGCATTTGGCACCGTGAATGGACAGAGTCTCAATTTTGGCGGCAGTGGCACAGATCCCAATGCCGTGAATGCGCGCAGCGCAGCGATGACATGGTATGTCAATACGATTTTGTCTCGTTGGAAAGCAAGTAATTTTCAAAACTTGCAATTGGTCGGCCTCTATTTTGACGAGGAGCAATATCGGGAAAATGCGCCTGGCGAGCAGGATCTAATGACCGCGGCAGAACAATTGGCGCATACGAATCAACTGCCACTTTTTTGGATTCCTTTTTACGGAGCGAACCGCAGTGACCAGTGGAATCAGCTTGGCTTTGATGCAGCGTGGATTCAACCAAATTACGTCGAGCAAGGAAACGCCGCCAACACCATTCGCATCAGCAATGCTATGGAGACAGCCAAAGAAAGCGGCATGGGCATTGAAGTGGAACTGAATGGATTGGATACGAGCAATCAGCAGTTGTACGATACCTTCCTGAATAAGCTCGGCGTCGAAGGATTTGGTCAGAATCAAGTGAGTCACGCATTTTATGACGGATCGAAACTACTTGTAACTGCAGCGAATTCGACGGATCCAAATCAGCGTGCAGTGTATGATGACACGGCCGCGTTCATTCAAGGGGGGACCACGGGTGAAACGAGCAGCAGCGCTTCGTAGCGCCGGGATAGGGATGGCCGCGTGCCTTAGTTTGTTACCCATGTTGGGGGCAATTCCACAGGCTTCTGCGGCGACTAAGCACAAAATGGTGAAAACGGCCATTGTTTTAAACGGGAAAACGGCCACACAGCCATATGGCTTTGTCAGCGGCAATACGATGTATATGCCAATTTGGTATGTGATGAACACACTTCAGCAATTGGGCATTACGAGTACATGGAAAAATCAGATCTGGAACATGAAGGTGCCAAGCAGTTTCTCGGTTGACACAAGTGATATTCAGGTGGGCAAAGGCGCCATTCAACTGGAGATCAACGGGAATCTGATGCACAAAGTGAACGGGATTGTGGCAACGGACCCGGCAACAGGCAAGGCGACGACGTTTGTTCCCATATGGTATACCCAGCAATTGCTCAAGCGGGTGGGGATCTCATCGCCCTGGGACGGAAAAACGTGGACATTAGAGCCACCGACGACCGTGAAACCGCAACCGCCGCTGCCTGCCAATGAAGTGGCAAAATGGCAAGTTGCAAAGGACATCTTAACAGCGTTTGGCTTGTCGCCTGACACGAGTGGGACAAGCGGTTATGACGATATTTCGGCCACAAGCACTGAGTGGGGCGTGGTGCATGAGGCCATTGAAAAGAGCATCTTGACACCTGATTCCACCACGCACTCGGGTGCGTATGAAGCGGCCGACGTACAGACCGTCGATACGATGTTATGGCATGCATACGGCATTCAGAACGCGGACTACCAACCTGGAGGCGCGCCGTTCGCTTGGGCAAATGCGGTTGGCTTAAATCCACAGGGCGTTCAGGCGACAGACTTGTTGACACCGCAGGAATTATCGCAGATGGTGTCGAACCTTGCAGACAACAAGCGCGGATATCATGCGCTAGGGGACAACCAGTATCAAATTAGCTACCCCATTGAAGACGAAGCAACTGCCACGTTTAACGGGGACAGCATCAATGGGCAACCTTTTTTCACCAGTAATCAGGAAGTTCAAGACGCCATTTTGCAAACCTACCAGTTCTATGATGCAATTCAAGTGACGGATGAGAACGGAATGCTCACTTTGACGATGCCAAGTCTGGGAGGGACAGAATGGTTCAGCTACAGTACGGCTTTGGGCGATATTCAGTACCAGTTGCCCGGTGACAGCACATGGCAGACCGCCGATGTGCTCGACAGTCGGGAGTTGGGGGCTGCCGCAAATACATCATTGCAAATCAAAGTGCCAGACGACAGCGGATTGACCATCTCCGTCAACGAGATGTTGCCGCAGATCGGAGGCACTGTCTCGCTTGGCGATTTAGAGGTGTCATCGAACGCAAATGGTCTTCAAGTGCAGAGAATTGATGTTGCTGAATAACCTGCCGCTGTGCTTCCACGCATCGAAAAACCGCGAACACGCTGGTGCAATTTGAACCGCTGCGGATGCCGCCCAAGCACTGATTTTTGAATGAACAGCATCTGCAAAACCGATCAGGGAAGAGAGAAGTGGAGGATCCGCATTGAAGACTCAACGCTTGCTTGCTGTAATGACGTTGCCGGCACTTCTCACCATTACAGTACCCGTCATTGCACATGCGCAGTCGTCGACAGAGACAACTGTGCAGTCCGGATCAGAGGGTGCAAGTGTCACGCAATTGCAAAATGACTTAAACGCGCTTGGCTATACGGTTGGCCAAGCGGATGGTGACTTTGGCCCGGAAACGCTCACTCAAACAGAGGCGTTTCAAAAGGCGCGCAAATTACAGGTGGATGGCGTGGTAGGCCCATCCACCTGGAGTGCGCTTGATACAGCGATGGCTGCGTTTGCGTCGCAGCCAATTACACTTGGCGCATCCAGCACGGCTGTGAAAGATCTCGAAACAAAACAGATTTACTACAATAACAAGTTGATCACTTCTCCATACGGGTTCACCTATCAGAACACAGATTACATGCCGATATGGTATGTCATGCACACGCTGGATCAAGAAGGGCTTTCGCACACTTGGTCAAACGGTGTCTGGAATATCACCGTGCCGAAAAGTGTAGCCGCGAACATCGATTATAGCAATATCAAGTATGGCAAAGGCAGCACGTGTATCGCCATCAACGGCACCGTGGTTGAGCGTGTTGATGGGGTGGTCCATGTAGATCCGGCTTCCAAGAGCCAAACCACATTTCTACCAATTTGGTATGTCGAACAAGCGCTCAACCGGATTGGTATCCAGTCAAATTGGCAGGGGACCGTCTGGAAGATGACAGCGCCTCCGTCAACGGGGTCGACCGGAAGCAGCGGTGATACGGGCAGCACGACGGGATCGACCGGGAGTAGCGGCGATACGGGCAGTACGACGGGATCGACTGGGAGCAGCGGCGATACGGGCAGTACGACGGGATCGACTGGAAGCAGCGGCGGTACGGGCAGTACGACGGGATCGACTGGGAGCAGCGGTGGTACGGGCAGTACGACGGGATCGACTGGCGGATCGTTTAATAATGTAGATCTGCGCTTCCCTGCACCAGCTGATGTGAACGCGCAGACGATAAACCAGTATCTGACCAATCACGACTCGCCGATGAATGGGCTTGGTGAGTCGTTTATGGAAGCTCAAAGCACATATGGCGTCGATGCAAACTATTTGGTCTCCCATGCGATTTTGGAGAGTTACTGGGGGCAGAGCCAAATCGCGCTGGCGAAAAACAACCTGTTTGGCTACGGCGCATATGATTCGAATCCGGGCAGTGACGCCGGACTATTTCCGAGCAATGATTACGCCATCCGCTTTCAGGCGTGGGAGGTGCGCAATAATTACCTCAACCCTGGCGGCAGCGAGTATGTCTCGCCGACATTGAACGGGATGAACGTTCACTATGCGACGGATCCACAGTGGGCAACCAGCATTGGTGGATTAATGAGCCAATTTGCGACTTCAGTTGGATCTAGTGTGAGTGACTACCAGCAGTACTCCGCGAATGACAATGCGCCGCAGCCTTCCAGCACGACGGAGCCAGTCTACTATCTCAATGGTGCCACTGCGGTCACGCAAGGCAGCACGTACTACAACAATGGTGTGCCTTATTATGCAAGTATGGGCGCGGGTGTGGATGATATGTTCTTTGGCCCCCTGCAAAACGGCAGTTCAGGTGAACCGGTGAGCGAAGTTCAGACGTATCTGAATAACCATATGAATGCTGGTCTGACAGTGGATGGCCAATACGGCCCTGCCACCACTGCCGCTGTAAAGCAGTTTCAAACCATGAACAATATCACGTCGACGGCAGGCGTATGGAGTTATGCGATGTGGCAGACGTATATCGAGCCAGAGAGTACGACACCGACCATTCCTGCTGGTCAGACCGTGAATGTGGATGAAATTGAACAGGGAATGGCGAATGGATATGTGGTTCCTTGGTTCCACATCCCGAATAAGGGATGGGTTGATTCCCAATATGTCAAGTTCAGCAATGTCTACCGCATCACCGTTGCGAATCCGGCCGGGACGTCCACATCTGTACCGGTCTACGGTTCGGCGAGTGGCGGTACAGCGCTGCTGACACTGCACAGTGGCGATTTCGTGGTGTCGAAGTCTCCTACACCAGTGAACGGTATGATTCAAATTCAATTTGCCGCACAAACCGCTGGCACGAGTGGCGGCAAAGCGCCGGGTACCTTGATGACTGGTTATATTTCAACGCAAAACGCCACGCTGACGGCGCAGCAATGAATGACCTTGAAGAGTGAGTTACTTTTAGGTTGCCGCAAAGCCATGAAGCTGACCTTGCGGCAACCTTGTATTTTACGTGCATGCGGTTCCAGCTTGCAGCCTGTTCTGCTATCCGTTGACGATATGCCCGCCATTGACATGCATGACTTGGCCTGAAACATAAGAGCTGTCATCGCTTGCAAGATAAACGTACGCTGGTGCCAACTCACACGGCTGCCCTGCGCGTTTCATCGGCGTATCGCTACCGAATTTAGCCACTTGATCCGCTGGTGCCGTCGAAGGGATAAACGGTGTCCAGATAGGCCCTGGTGCCACTGCGTTCACGCGTATGCCTTGGTCGCACAGTGACTTGGACAATGAGCGTGTCAGGGATACGATGGCCCCTTTGGTGGCAGAGTAATCAATCAGTGTTTCATTGCCTTCGTATGCAGTCACTGAGGTCGTATTGACGATACAGGCACCAGGCTTTAAATGGGGCAAAGCGGCTTGGATCATATAGAAATAACCGAACACATTTGTCGTAAACGTGTTTCGCAACTGTTCAGCAGTGATATCGGCAATGCTGTTTTGCGGGTGCTGCTCTGCAGCATTGTTCACCAGGATGTCAATTTTGCTAAATGTCGCCAGTGTGTCACTGATGGCTTTTTGGCACAATTGCTGGTTGCGAACATCGATGGGAAGTGTCAGGCAACGACGTCCGTACTGCGCCACATGGCGCGCCGTCTCATCGGCGTCTTCGTGTTCGTTGTAATAGACAATCGCGACATCGGCTCCCTCTTTTGCAAAAGCGATGGCCACGGCTCGCCCAATGCCACTGTCTCCACCAGTGATGATGGCGTATTTTCCGGTCAATTTCCCACTTCCGCGATATTTTAAATCATCGCAGATCGGGCGTGGATTCATGTCTTTTTCCATACCTGGTTGGACATTCTGGTGTTGTGGCGGAAACTGTGTCGGATATTGCGAAGCAGGCGCTGTTGACGTAGCAGTCGATGCTTGGTTCTGCGGCAAAACTTCCAACCTCCCTCATTTCTCACGCTTGGCAGTAGCTGTTACCGTCTTAGCATGCTTGTGGATGCGCATTCTATGCTTTAAAATCTGCTGTCCAACTGTGCCAATTTCTCTCTGACGGATCTGATATCCAATTGAGGAATGATCTGATTGTGCTAAAAAGCATATGTCGCAATTTTGTGGGACTCAGTTCAAAAACATGACATACATTTGGTGGTATACTCACTGGCAGTAGTATGTACATCGACGATGATGTCATCGGAAAAGGGTCGTCTGAAAGTGAGGGGTACGTATGAGCAACTCGGTCGCGACTATCGTTGCGATGGTCATCACGGTCGTGTTTGCGCTGAGCGTCATCGTGGTACGAATACGCGCGGGGCGCAAACCAACGAGTGCGCGCAAAATTCTGCTTCCGCCGGTCATGATGAGCACAGGCTTCTTGATGTATATCTTTCCGTTTACGCATGAATCACTGGAATATGGGATTATTGCGTTCCTTGTAGGATGTATACTGAGCTATCCGCTGATTTTGACTTCCAAATTCTACCGGAATGAGCAGGGTGTCTTTTTACAGCGATCAAAAGGGTTCATCTACATTCTTCTCGGCCTGCTCGTGGTGCGTATTGGTCTTCATAGCGTGGTGGAGCAGTATGTCGACGTATATCAAACCGGTTCGCTCTTTTTCGATCTCGCCTTTGGTATGTTGGTTCCTTGGCGTATGGCGATGTTCATGCGCTATCGGCGACTTGTACAAGAGAGAAAACCAGTGCAGCCTTCTGTATAAAAAGGCCACCTGACGCAATCAGATTTGATGGGTTTATCTGCCTGTTTGGCAGAACGCCATTTTGCGAATTTGCCACTCAAACAACAATAGGAGGATTTTCGTGCGCAGCCTCAAGTGGATTATTATTGCTCTCGTGATTATTGCAATTCCTGTCGTTCAGCTTGTTCGTCCAGTTTCTCATTTAACGGTTCAGGCCGATGTTGCGCCAGATCAAACGATCTCTGGGCATCAACCAGCTATCAACTGGCCCAGTGAGGGAGAAGCAGCGCTGGATGTCGTTGGTGTAGGTGAGTTGGGGCAATCAGGAACGCAAACATCCGTGCCGATTGCTAGTGTGACGAAGGTCATGACAGCATATCTGGTTTTGAAGAAGCACCCCCTGCAAGAAGGGCAGCAGGGCCCGAGCATCACGGTCACAAAAGCAGATTACCAAACGTATCTGGATGATAAGGCAAAAGGGGAGTCTTGCCTCAAAGTCCAAACAGGCGAAAAGCTCACTGAGCGACAAGCGCTTGAAGGGTTGCTTTTGCCATCCGGCAACAATGTGGCAACCATGTTAGCTAACTGGTGTGACGGCAGTGTCAGCAAGTTCGTTAAAGAGATGAATCAAACTGCGAAATCAATGGGGATGACCCATACTCAATATGTGGACGCCAGCGGTTATGATCCTGGCAGTTCGAGCACGGCGGTAGACCAAGCGAACTTGTTTGGGGTTGCGATGCAGAACGCCACTTTCAAAGAGGTGGTTGGAGAAGCACAGGCGACATTACCTGTAGCCGGGATCGTCTACAACGTCAATGCAGACCTTGGTCACGGTGGTATTATTGGCGGTAAGACAGGCAGTACATCAGAGGCCGGCGGTTGTTTGGTGTTTGCGACGCAAAAGCAGGTGAACAATCAGGATGTCATGATTGTTGGCGCCATTCTTGGACAAAAAAATGCCGAATCTATCTTGACAAAAGTGCTAAACGTAGGTGTGACCTTATCCACTGAGGCTCGTGCGGCAGTGCATTCTGTGACTGTCGTTCAGAATGCAGAGCCGCTCGCCCAGGTGACGGCGCCGTGGATGGACGAACAGACATTGCAGGCATCTGCACCCGTGCAGATGATCGGCTGGGACGGTATCCATGTCGAGACAAAAATGGCGACGGATCCAACGTTGAAAAATCACGTTGCGGCGGGGGCGGCAGTCGGGACAATGACGGTCACCGTTGGGAATCAAACGAAAAAGATCCCACTCAAGACCGTGACGGCCATTGAAGGGCCTAGTTATTTGTGGCGCTTGAAACGGATCTGAATCTGGCTTTGCAAAATTTAGGAGGTGCCAACACTGGTACGGCGCTTAATTTCGATTGTGGCTGCATCGGTCATTGCCTTAGTGGTGTTGATTGCCCTTGTTTTCTATCTCGCGGTTCGGTTTATGCCATTCCAGTCAGCCGAACTGGAAAAGGTGCATCAACCCACCATCGTATATGCGAATGATGGGTCAAAGTTGATGACACTGGGGTCGCAAAATACGGATTTAACCTATCAACAGATTCCGAAGACGTTGCAAAACGCCATCGTTGCTACGGAAGATCACACTTTCTGGACGAATTCTGGCATCGATGTCAAATCGATTGTCAGATCCATGACGGTTGATTTGTTCTCCAGGAGTTTGGCTCAGGGTGGCAGCACGATTCCCGAGCAGTTGGCGAAGATGGTTTACCTGACAGATAAAAAGACGTTTGTCCGCAAGTTTCAGCAGGTTATTCTCGGGATGCAGATTGAACGAAACTTTACGAAGCAAGAAATCTTGGCAGACTATTTAAATCGCGTACCGCTCGGGCAGAGTAGTGTCGGCGTGGAGCAGGGCGCCCTTCGCTATTTTGGCCTGAATTTGAAAACGGAAGGGAACAAGCTGACATTGCCGCAGGCAGCGTTGTTGGCAGGTCTGGGTCAGGCCCCTTCCGCTTACGATCCGATTGCGCACCCACAGGCGGCGCTTGAGCGCCGCAATCAGGTGTTGGAGAATATGGCGCATTGGGGTTACATCACCGAAACGCAAGCAAAAAAAGCAGAAAAAACGAAGTTGGGCGTCAAGTTTCACAACTTCCCGGGTGACGATGGCTGGAGCAGTCAACCACTGCTCACAAACTTTTTGCTAGATTACCTGAGTAAAAAGGGACTTACACCAGAAGAGGTCCAGCAAGGTGGGCTGAAGATTTACACGACCATCAGTCCGACTGTGCAAAGCGCGGTCAATCAAGTGTTCTGGAGTGGGAAGTACAACAGCGATTTCCCCGGACCTACATCTGGCACAGTTGTGCAGGGCGCAGGTTTGTTCATAGATCCAAAGACCGGGGGAATCCTCGGGGCTGCAGGCTCCAGACAACAAGGTTACACGGCGTTGGGACTGGATCGCATTTATCAGTCCAGCTCACCTGGGTCTTCCATCAAGCCGGTTATGGAGTACGCACCTGCGCTTCAATCTGGCAACTGGACATATACCTCTGTATTGGACAACGAACCGCAGGATTTTGGCGGCGGCTATGAGCCGCGCAACTGGGAGGTCGGGGGTCCGTCAAAGGTCACTTTGCAGTACGCGTTGGAAGAGTCGCAAAACATTGCGTCGGTTTGGCTGCTGCAGCAAATTGGCATCAAGACCGGGGCCGATTTTGCCAAAAATGACGGCATTCCACTTGTGAGTGCGGATTATCAACATTTGGGGATAGCCATTGGTGGTTTGACCAACGGTGTCACACCGATGGATATGGCTGGCGCGTATTCGGCGTTTGACAATAACGGGGTACGATCTACGCCGTATCTCATCAATAAAATCATCAACGCGAGCGGTCAGCAGATCTATGCTGATAAACCGTCGCAGACGCAAGTGATGACGGCGCAAACGGCCACGGACATGACGCGGTTGATGCAGGATGTCGTCGATTATGGCACAGGACAGTATGCGAAGTTGAACGGCTGGGGCGTTGCTGGCAAGACGGGTACTGTACAATATGATACGGGCTTGAATGGGGATCATCCCAACTGGATTCGCGACGGTTGGTTTGACGGATATACGCCGACCATTCTTGGCAGCATCCATATCAGTTATGACCAAACCGACGCAAGTCACCATATGACCATGACACCGGAAGATCCTTCCGGCAATGCCGCCAAGATATTTCAGGACGTCATTGCGTTGGCACTGGCCAATCAAACGCCACAGCAGTTTTCAGAAGGCCCCTATCCGTATGAGACGGGGACGGCCGACGGCGTCAACTATGTGAGCCAACAGACACAGACGACCCAGACACAGCAGGCGGGCATCAAGAACTTCACTGGTACGTATGATGCCAGTGACAACCAGGTCAAGCTGTCCTGGCAAGCGTATTTTCCCACGGCCGTGAATTACTCGGTCACACGCACGCAGATCAGCGCTGGTGGATCTGGAGAAGCGGTTCCAGTCGGTGAAGTCACAGGCACCACTTTGACAGATACAAACGTGCAGGTTGGTCAGACGTATCAATATACCGTTCAGGCGACGGATCCGAACTCTGGCCAGGCTGTCGGTTCGCCAGTTACGGTCACGGTCCAGACGGGGAATACGACCCCGCCGCCTGGCGCAGGTGTTGGCAACGGGACGACGCCTGGTGACGACAACGGCACAACGCCACCGTTTGACAACGGCACAGGTGACAATGGAACGACCCCGCCGTTTGACAATGGCGCGGGTGGAACAGGCGACGACAATGGCACAACGCCAGGAAACGACACTACGGGTGGTAACACGACTGGCGGGACGTCTGGTTCAGGTTCTCCGTCAGGGCCAGGGCAAACCCAAACCACGCCTGGTGATTCATCGTCCGGCACTGGTTCGGCCACGACACTGTTTGTACCGCCGGGGACTGATGCAAACAGACGCGGGCATCACCATTAGTCAAGCATGCTTTTTGAATCGGATGATTGCTTTGAGCGCCGCACAGAAATGTGCGGCGTTTTTGTTGTCAATGGCTAGAAACCGGATCCTTACGTTGACGTGAGGTTGTTCAGAGCGTAAACTTGTGCAGAGAAATCATCGGTATATTTAGCGAAGGAAAGGGATGCCACGTGTCCGCGATTGAACTTGATGTTACAAAGACAGCACTCGTCGTGATCGACATGCAAAAAGGGATTATGTCTTTGCCATGCGCGCCTTATACGTCTGGGGAAGTGCTGGAGAAGACGGTTGAATTGGCCAACGCGTTTCGTGCAAAGGGAGGGTTTGTCGTTCTCGTGAACGTCGACTTCCACGATGGACAAGACGCGCTCCATCCCATCACGGATGAGGCGCCTGCTGCCAGGGGAGAGCGTCCAGCGGACTGGAGTGCGATTGTGCCTGAGCTGGGCCCAAAGGCGACGGACTTGCTTGTCACTAAGCGCCAGTGGGGCGCGTTTTTTGGCACTGATTTGGATTTGCAACTGCGCCGCCGCGGCATAGATACGATTGTCTTGTGTGGAATCGCCACAGACATTGGTGTCGAAACGACTGCGAGGGAAGCTTATCAGCATGGGTACAACCAGGTGTTTGTCGAGGATGCGATGACGTCTTTGTCCGCGGAACAGCACGAACATCCATTGAAATACCTGATGCCGCGTATGGGGCGGATTCGCTCTGCGCGAGAAATTGTCAGCGGCTTGTCTGGGTGAAAACTGCTAAAACATCTCGGGTGACTTCGGGTGCCCGAGATGTTTTGTTTGCACGCGCTAGAGACAGTCGAGATTCATCAGACTGAAGATTCAAGGATTTCATATGCCCCCTAGATTTAGATGTCGATAAGAGGAGTTGAATCGCTGCAGATGGCCCAAATGGACATGACAGTTGAAATGGTGGTGCAAAGGCTGGGAGTGACACCACGTACACTTCACTATTATGAGGAACTGGGGCTCATTCCAGATGTGCGGCGGACGGCTGGAGGGCATCGACTGTATGATGAGGCCACAGTTCAACGCCTGGAGCGCATTTTGCGTCTCAAAGGCATGCTTGGATACAGATTGCAGGACATCAAGCAGTTGATATGTGTGGAAGAGTTGTTGGATAAACATCGCCGGAGTCTTCATTCGACACCGACACCAGAGGAGCGGCTGGCCATTCTGGATGACTCGCTGCATTTGTTGGAGGATGTCGTCAAAAAGATAGATTCGAAAATCGAAGGATTGATGCATTTGCGCGCCAACTATCAGGAGCGTTTGCAACGCGTGCGACAGTCGCTTGATGGGCAAAAATAGATGCGGCCGTTCACGACCATAGAGACAGGGAGCGGAGTCGATGGAACAGAAACTGCAAAGAAGCGCGGCATACAAGTGGATCGCCTTGTCAAATACCACATTGGGTATCTTGATGGCGGCCATCAACGGGACAATTCTCATTATTGCGCTGCCGGTCATTTTCGATGGGCTGCATGTGAATCCCTTGAAGTCAAATCAGACGAGTTTGCTGTTGTGGGTGATGCTTGGGTTTAATGTGGCGACGACCGTATTTTTAGTGACCTTTGGGCGATTGTCCGATATGTTTGGTCGTGTCCGACTGTACAATTTAGGGTTCCTCATCTTTACCATCGGATCGGTGCTGTGTGCCATCACATGGTCGAAAGGTTTGAATGGCGAAATTGAGTTGATTATCTTCCGGCTTGTGCAAGGCATCGGCGGCGCGTTTTTGTTCTCCAACAGCGCGGCAATTCTGACAGATGCGTTCCCGCAAAACCAACGCGGCCTAGCATTGGGGCTGAACCAAATTGCCGCGGTCGGCGGCAGTGTCGTCGGGCTGGTCGTGGGTGGATTGCTGGCTGCAACCGGCGAATGGCGCTTTGTATTTCTCGTCAACGTTCCGGTCGGACTGTTTGGGACCATCTGGGCGTATATCGCCTTGAAGGAAGTGGGAGATCGCCAGAAACACCAACATCTTGATGTCCTTGGCAACATCACGTTGGCATTGGGGATTTTGGGCATCATGATTGGACTGACTTATGGCATTATGCCCTACGGGTCACACAATATGGGCTGGTTGAATCCTTGGGTCATCTTCGCGATTGTCGGCGGCGTGGTGATGCTGGTCTTGTTTGTTTTCGTGGAGTCAAAGGTCAAAAATCCGCTATTTCATCTATCATTATTCAAAAGCCGGCCATTTAGCGCAGGCAATATCGCGTCCTTCATGTCTGCTTTAGCGCGCGGTGGCCTACAGTTCATGCTGATTATCTGGCTGCAAGGCATCTATTTGCCAATGCATGGCGTCTCGTATGAACACACGCCTTTGATTGCAGGGCTGTATACAATTCCGCAAATGGTTGGTTTTTTGCTGGCCGGACCTGTCAGCGGGTACTTGTCGGATCGATTCGGTGCAAAAATGTTTGCTACGGTGGGTCTCCTGATTTCCGCATTCGGTTTTGTGATGCTTGTTACACTGCCAACGGATTTTAACCATTGGCTGTTCTGGATCTATATTTTCATCATTGGTTTGGGCTTGGGTCTGTTTTCTTCTCCGAACAGCGCGGCGATCATGAATGCGGTCCCTGCCAAATATCGGGGCGTCGCCTCAGGTATGCGTGCGACGTTCATGAACGCTGGCCAGATGATGAGCATGGGTTTGTTCTTTTCCATCGTCATCGCGGGACTGTCCCAGACATTGCCGCAAGCGATGTACAGTGGGTTGAAACAGCACGACGTACCTGCCCAGGTAGCTCATTCCATCGCCAATTTACCACCGACAAGCTCCTTGTTTGCGGCATTGCTAGGATACAATCCGTTTCAAAGTTTGCTTGGGCCGGATGGGGCCAATATTTTGCATACGCTGCCATCAGACCAAGCGAATACCATTACAGGGAAGAAATTTTTCCCACATATCATTGAGGGGCCGTTTCATCACGGGTTGGCGTTGGCTTTCATCATTTCCGTCGTTCTCCTGTTAGCGGCAGCAGCAGCGTCGATCTTGCGTGGCAAACATTTCGTCTATCAGGATGAGGAGCAGAAAACAGAGGACTTGCGCAACTTGGAATTGCTTGGTTTGATTGCGGCATTTCAGGCGCGCAATGGTCTGCGTGAAGATGCGACAGCAGAAGAGCGCGCTCGCTTGAACAGGGCAGTCGCTCTATTGGAACAGGTCAGCCGCCGCCGCAAAAACGCATTACCTCAACAGTAAAGGAAGCGAGAAACTTGTCTACATCAAATCGGCTACAATCTGAAGAAGAGTTATCGCAGTTGTTGACCACACTGGTGCGCAAAGAGCTGGCGCTTCATCCCGGCGTGGCGGAGGAATCCAACTCGCTTGACGGCAAGCTGCTGGCGCTGATGCGCCAACTGGCCGAGCAGGTCAACCCCAGTTCTGCGGGGGTAAATAAGCGTAAAACCGACGGTGCAAAGCAGGATGCAGAACAATTGATGCAGTCTGTCTTACATGATCTCTCCCTGCCGTCTGATCTGTCAGCAAGCCACGTGGCAGCCACCGTTGATGGGGATTTGACGCAGGAGGACATGGAATTGGATGAGCTGATTCGCGCCGTGCTAAATGACATCCAGGGCGCGATGTAGCTGGGATGACGCATGGTCAGATGGGCCTGCCGCGCGATCTCGCCACTGACCATGCGATTTGAGAAAACCTAAAGAGTAACAATTTTTTGCCCAGCTTCGTCTCATATTCGACAAGGTTTGACAGTGACAGGCTCAGAGGCGTATTTCGGTCACTGAGGCGCGCATGTGTTCCTTGTTCATCGATGACGAGGGGAAGGCAAAACACATGAAAAAAAGAGTTTGGGTATCTGCAGGCACGTTATTCTGTTGTGCCGCAATGGTGGGGTGTGCAGGAGTTGCTGGGCTACCGTCCCCTAGGTCAATCACGAAACTGACGAGCGCCACTGCTAAGACACCCCCCAATCATTTGAAAAGTCAAAAAGCGAAACAAAATAATACAACCGCTGCGGCGATGAACAAAGCAAAAGCAAAGACAGCGGTTCAATCGAAGGCACAGCAAACTGGCAATCAAACTTCTTCGGCCAGGGACAAGTCGTCAGCATCGACCAAGTTGCCCGCCATCACGCACTGGGACACGACCGACTATCATCATATTGCCCAAAAAATGCTTGTGCCGGAGGTATATCATCTCCCAGCAGGCGAGGTTGGACTGAGCATTGATGACGGGCCATCACCATATACGCAGCAAATCATCAATGTGTTCAACCAGTATCACGCGCATGCCACGTTCTTTTTTGTCGGCACCAATGTCAAGCGATATCCACAGGTGGTTAAAAACGCGGCGGCCAGTGGGGACTTGGTGGAAGACCATTCCATGAGCCACCCAGATTTCTTCACCATTTCACCAGCGGAACAAATGGCTCAAATTGATGATGACGCACAGCTGATATCCGGGCTCACAGGGCAGCCTGTTCGGTTATTTCGCCCCCCTTACGAAAATTTTAACAACGTGACAGAGCAGATTTTAAAACGGGATGGCATGGCCCTGGCGCTGTGGAATCGAGATCCACGCGATTGGGCTGCAGAGAGCGCTGATGAGATTGTACATGCAGTCGTCGATGACAATCCGTCAGGCGGGGTATTTGATTTGCACGACAAAGCTCTTACACTAGCGGCTTTGCCAGAGATTCTGCAAGGATTGGAAGCCCAGCATTTAAAAATTGTCGTTTTGCCCACACCCAAAGTCACGTCGGGTGTAAATTCCGCGTCACGTTGAAATGGTTGGCGTTTTGCCTGCTGTCGGCATTCATCTCCTCACATTTTGTTCAGAGAAGCGCTAACGAAATAAATTTCGCTTTGCAGGCTTATTTTATATGGAATGTCGATGTAATTCTGCTTTAAAATAAGTATTTTAAAGGGCCAAATAAAGAGAGCGTTGTCCGACTTAAAAAGAGAAGAGATCAAACAGGGAGCGCAATGTTTAAACAGGCGCACATATTTTGGGGGGAATGCGGTTTGAAGCTCGTTTTGTTAAGTGGTGGATCAGGCAAGCGATTATGGCCAATGTCGAATGATATTCGTTCTAAGCAGTTTCTGCGTGTGCTGCCTAGTGCTCACTCGCCAAGGCCCCAGTCTATGCTGCAACGTGTGTGGCATCAGTTGAACATCTGCGGATTGCAGCAAGACACATACGTCTGCGCTTCAAAATCGCAGGCCGAAATGATTCAGAGTCAGATTGGCAATGTGCCATTGATTCAAGAACCCATGCGGCGGGACACCTTTCCAGCGATTGCGCTATCCACGTTGTACTTGCTGGATGTAGAAGGGATGTCCGCTGAGGAACCGATTGCAATCTGTCCTGTGGATCACTATGTCGACGATCACTACTTTTGCGAAATACAAAAACTCGGAGCACTATTAACTGACGCTGCAGCGGAGTTGGCTTTAATGGGTGTTGAACCGACATCACCTACGAGCAAATTCGGCTATATTGTGACTGGACAAAAAGCGTATCAGCAACATGCGGGTCTGCGGGTGGAGTCGTTTGTTGAAAAACCTGATGAACCGAAGGCAGTCAAGTTAATCGAGCGAGGCGCACTGTGGAACTGTGGTGTATTTTGTTTTCGCGCAGCCACGATTTTAGATGTCTTGGCTGAACGTGGTTGGCCGATGACATATGCAGAATGCCTCAAGACGTTTGCGACCTTGCCCAAACGTAGCTTTGACTATGAAGTGGTAGAGCGGGCAAAATCCATCGTCGTCCATCCTTATCGAGGCGAATGGAATGATCTCGGCACATGGGCGGCGCTTTCGAGCCACATGTCATCGCCCATTGTCGGCCAAGGGATTGAGCATGCATGTGAAGGTACGCAGATCATCAACGAACTAGGGATTCCCGTTGTGGGCATGGGCTTGAAAGATACGATTATCGTTGCGACGCCAGATGGCATTTTGGCAGCCGATAAAGATGTCAGTGCGTGTTTGAAGGATGTCGTCGGTGATTTGCAAAACCGACCGATGTACGAGGAAAAGATCTGGGGGACATATCGCGTCCTGGATTATCAAAAGCTGGCCGATGGCACAGAGGTTTTGACCAAAAACATCGAACTGTACCCGAATATGAACATCAGCTATCACAAACATATGAAGCGCAGTGAAGTCTGGACCATCATCGAAGGGGATGGAGAGGTCATCCTCGATTCTGGGCGCGCGTTGATTGGGCCTGGCGATGTGGTGCGAGTCTATGCGGATCAGTGGCATGCGATTCGCACAGAGACGGGTTTAAAATTTATCGAGGTCCAACGAGGCAGTGAATTGACGGAAGAGGACATCGTACGAAAATACTTGACATGGGCAGAATTGGAGACGGCTTTGAGCATTGGCGCAGGGCGTGTATAAACCCCGGTCATTCAGAAAGGGCGTCAACGCGTCGCGTATAGTTTTTTCAGATGAGACAAACGTTAATCACAGACCGCCCTGGGTGTGAACTACAAGTCTGATGCGGTAGGTGAGAACCGTGAATGTCCATGAAATGATTATGTACATACTTGTCGGTATTTTTGTGATTTTGTTGTTTGGGTACGGCATTGTGCTGGGGGACAGATGGTTGCGTAGAAAAGCGGATCGACATGACGATTGAAGAGACAAATGATGATTTCATGGTATGAGAAAGTGGAGATGCGCGCTCGGTTTGAGCGGCGCCTCCACTTTTGTCGTCAAGAAGAGCTAGAAGCATCGGCTTGGGGCAAATGGGATGTGCATGCAGGACAGCGCGTGGCCTGTGGGTCAATTTCCGATAGACAATAGGGACAGTGCGGCTTCGCTGGCGCTGCTTCTTCTTGCTTCTTGCGGTTGGACAAACGGTTGAGCTGTTTGACCACGATGAACATGACGATGGCAATGATGATAAAATTGATGACTGTGTTGAGGAATTGGCCAATGTTGATGGTTGGCGCTCCGGCTGCTTGAGCAGCTTGAAATGAGTTGTAGTGTTTGCCGCTTAAATTGATATACAAATTCGAGAAGTCAACGCGCCCGATGACCAGCCCGATGGGCGGCATGATGATATCGTTGACAATAGAAGTAGCGACTTTGCTGAAAGCCGAGCCGATGACAAACCCGATGGTCAAATCGACTAGGTTTCCCCGTAGCGCAAATTCTTTAAATTCTTTCCACATGTGTTTTAACCTCCATCCAAAGGCGTGATCGAGCATTGCGGTCAAACAAATGGAATCATATCATGTTTATCTGTTCAGAAAATTACGCAATCGGTGATATAGTGTCTCCACATCGTGAAACGCGAATTGGAGATCCACCAATTCGCCGCTTTCTATGTAGGCCAGCGCGGGAATGCTTTGTACCCGCCAACGCTGAAGTAGAGGACCAGCAAAATTCGCATCACAGGTGTAAATGATCACGTCGTTCATTGTGGCGTCGACCACTTCCAGCATCTTGCGAGCCACTTTACAAGTGCCGCACATCGGCGTGTAAAAGTAAATGACTTGACGGTTTTGCCACCGGGCCAACGGTTTGATGTCATCCATCCGAATTTCCTGCAGCACGTCGCTTCTCCTCCTCATGGTTTTGTACGTGTGCCATTGCTTACATTGCCTAGGCAAGCCTAATTCTCTGTATCTAGACGAATATCCGGGGCTCACATTCACCTATATGCATTGTATGGGAGTGTGCCATGGTCGCACAAATTGAGGAGGAGGGATTTCCATGTACGGCGTATTTGGCGGTTACACTCGTTGGGCGGTTGTGTTCTTGATCATCTTCGTTTTATTCTTCCTGCTTGTACCTGGTTATACCAGCACAACCACCTGTACGACCACGACCACACCTGTTCTTTAACTCACCTAAAAACTCACCTAAAAAAAATCAGAAAAGAATGGTTTCATGCCGTGAAGCCGTTCTTTTTTTCATTGAGCTTGTCCAGTAAACGTCTGCCACGGGCGCGCGCCTCCTCCTGCGCCAACTTTGGCACGCGCCTTGTGGTTGAACTCATGAACATTCTTCGCTCCATTATCGATTCGGTCAATAGGGCAGTGGTCGATTGACAGGCATGCCCGGTTGCGCGCCAATCTGGGGATGTTGGATGGCCCAGGGCGAGTATAAGGATGGATGAGTTGGTGCGCCTCCATAGCCTCCATACATTTGTGGAGGATAGCCGTTGCCAGGCATGGCACCATAAGGCATGCCGAAACCAGGCGCGCCATAGCCAGGATACCCGTAACGTCTTGCTCTTGCTCCTCTGTTGGCTGCGAGCCCTCCGAATAAAAGGAACATGGGTAGAAAACACGGTGTAGCGTCGACTTGTGTCCGGCGTTTCATAGATTTGCCCCCTTTCGTACAGCGTATGGCCACGCACGGAAATTGACCGGGCGGTTTACAATGAATGTTCGCACGCTATGCGTGATAAAATGGGGGTGGGGAGTTTGCTGCTTTGACATATCATGAAAGTAGGGTCACAGCGGTGATCATCTCCATGGAAGGAAGTTGAGCGATATGCAGATACGACCGACTTCACGCAAGGTGATTATCGTGGAAGGGAAGACTGACAAAGCGCGGATTTTGCGTGTACTTCGTGAGGAGGTACAGGTGGTCTGCACGAAAGGCACGCTTAGTTACGAACAAGTGGAAAATGAAATTGTTCCGTTGCAAAAAGATGAGGTATACATCCTTGTCGATGCCGACGCGCCGGGAAATCACCTTCGCAAACAACTCAGACATGAACTGCCGAATGCCATTGATTTATACACGCGCAAATCTTATCGCGAAGTAGCCAGAACACCCTTGGAATATTTGGCTAAGATTTTCTCGGATGCTTACTTCGAAGTCGATGAGACGCTGCTGCACTCTTTTGCAAAGAACGCTCATTCATTTTGACATCTCGTTTTAGGTACCTTGGCTTTCGCGAGCACAGGGGTTGGCTGTGAGATGCCAAAACAAATGAACCGCACGCCTCACGGTGTGTGGTTCATTTGCGTAAATCACCTACTCAGTTCTGGGCGGTGATGATGTCTGGGCCGTTTTCGGTGATCACGAGCGTATGCTCGTACTGCGTGCTCAGTTGCCCATCAGCTGTGCGCGCCGTCCAGCCGTCGTCATCCAAAGTGCACTCGTATGTGCCGACGTTGACCATCGGTTCGATGGTGAAAGCCATGCCCTTCTTGATGCGGGCGCCGCGGTGGGGCGGGCCAAAATGGAGCACTTCGGGGCTCTCGTGCATTTGCCGACCGATGCCGTGGCCGATATAGTCGCGGACGACGGAGAGCCCTTCCGCTTCGACGTACGTCTGAATCGCGTGGCCGATGTCGGAGATCTGGTTGCCGATGACTGAAACTTCGATCCCCTTGTACAGCGCTGCCTCGGTGACTTCAAGCAGCTTTTTCGCCACAGGGCTCACTTCACCAACGGCATAACTCCACGCAGAATCCGCATGAAGGCCTTTGTGGAGCGCGACCATGTCCACGGTGATGATATCCCCTTCTTGTAACACTTGGTCGCTTGGAAACCCGTGGCACACGACATCGTTCAGAGAGGTGCAGGAGGCATACGGATAACCTTTGTACCCCTTTTGCGCCGGCTCCATGTTGTATTTGCGCATAAACGATTCGACAAACGCGTCAATCTCCATGGTGGTGATGCCTGGTCGAATAAACGTGCGCAGACCTTCGTGGCAACCTGCAACCACTTTGCCTGCTTCCTTCATCAAATGAATTTCATGCTTGCTTTTCAGTACGATCACGATGGTGATGCCTCCAAACGTCTTCAATCTACGTTGTGTAGGTTCTTGGATAGATTGTGGTTACAAGCCTGTCGGCGCGCTGACAACGTGCGTGGACAAGAAAATTACACCGATGACAACGCCAACGACAAACAGGCATGCGGTCTTCTTTATGCTGAGATGTTCGCCGCCAGGGCGATAACGTACGAGCAACGTGAACAAAACACCTATGACAATGACGAGAACGAGTTCGAGTAATGTATGCAAATGCGCGCCGCCTCTCCGGTAGTGGTCGACTTTGATTGTGCCACAAATGCCCCCTACTTTGCACGTAAATCGCCGATTGGATTTTCGATTGTCCCCAAGTAGACCGCCATGCGTGATGCGTCCCGCACCAGCAGCATCATGAAAATGTCAATCAATCGAGGCATCCCTTCATCATGCAGTTTGTCCCAGGATGGGCTAAAATGATGCCAACGAGATGAAGGGGGCGCTTGTGATGATTTTGGGCATCGGCAGCGACATTGCTGAAACGACGCGGATTCGTCAGGCCATCGAGCGGCATGGACAGCCTTTTTTGCGCCGGGTGCTCGGTGCGGCGGAACAGAAACAGTGTGCGCAGTACGGCCCTGTGCGCTTGGCGGAATTCGTCGCAGGTCGATTTGCGGCGAAGGAGGCGTTGGCCAAGGCTGTCGGATGTGGTTTGGCGAAATTGTCCATGGCCAGCGTTTCGCTGATGGTCACTGATGACGGATTGCACGTGATGTGGGAAGCTCGCTCTGCGTTGCAGCGGTTGGGGGCGCGTGATCGACTCCACGTCAGTATCAGTCATACGGAACAAATTGCATTTGCAACCGCGATTTGGGAACGGTTGTAAAGTCCGTGATGGCTGTGCGCAAAGCGAGCACAGCGACAAAAAGCAACGATAGGCGCAGTTACTGCGCACAGGCTTGTCAAGTTTGTACATATTGTATGGACGGGCCGAATATCCATATATCAATCCTCGAGGAGGGTACTGTGTGTATCTGGTCACGAGTGAACAAATGCGGTGTTTCGATCACCACACCATCGAAACATGCAAAGTTCCTGCAATTGTGTTGATGGACCACGCTGGGAAAAGTGTGGCGGAAGCTGTAGCTGAATATGGCGTGTCATCCATTGTGATCGCCTGTGGCAAAGGCAACAATGGTGGCGATGGTTGGCTGGCGGCTCGGTGGTTGCGCCACATGGGTTACGCCGTGCGTGTGGTGTCCGCAGTCGACCCGGACACCGAGTTGTCCAATGATGCGCACCGAGCTTTTGAGATGGCCGTGGCAGTCGGCGTTCCGTGGCAGTGCTACACAGAAGGGTGTCTGGCCGAAATGAAGCCAGCCGTGTATGTGGATGCGCTGCTTGGCACAGGGTGTACAAGGGCCTTGGCGGGAAAATGGGCGAGTATGGTTCGTGAAATGAACGAAACCAAAGCGCCCATTGTCGCTGTGGATATCCCCACAGGCGTCAATGCATCGACAGGTGAAGTGTACGATGTGGCTGTACAGGCGACTGAAACGATCGCCATGGCGTTTGAAAAGCTGGGGACCGCTGTGACACCTGGAGCAAACCATGCCGGTCAGGTGCGCGTCGTCGATATCGGGATCACAGCGCCGTTGCCGGAGGGAATGGCTGTATACGTTGATCCTCGTTCGCACGGGCAAGGATGGGGCGAACGCGGCGTGTTGAGCCACAAAGGAACCTACGGCCGATGTGGTATCGTCGTCGGCCAGATGCAAGGTGCCGCGATGCTCGCTGCGGCAGGTGCCGCGCGGGCAGGGGCAGGACTCGTCGTTCTCTCTTGTGATGAACTTGTTTCCCCTGCTGTTGCGCCAGACTATGTCGTGCGCAAGGAGGCAGACCCGCTCGTTGCCTTGGCTGATTGTCAGTCTGTCGTCATCGGACCTGGGCTGGGCAAAGGGCAGGCCCTGGTCCGTAAAGCGTTGACCGCATCTAAGGCTGACACGATGCGGTCTTGGCGGGGCGTCATTGACGCGGACGGGCTGGCAGACTTGATTGAGGAAGGTCAACTGTTGCAGATTGGCGATGAATGGGTGTTGACGCCGCATCCAAAGGAATGTGCGCTTCTGCTCGGTTGGACCACTGCACAAGTGCAGGCAAAACGAATCTCGGCGGCCACCCAACTTGCTGCCCAAACAGGCGCCATCGTCCTTTTGAAAGGCTATCGAACGGTCATTGCGAGGCCAGACGGACAAATACGAATCAATCCGACAGGAAATGCATCCCTGGCTGTCGGTGGCAGTGGGGATTTGTTGGCTGGCATCATTGGCAGTTTGATTGCGCAAGGGTTGAATGGATTCGCCGCGGCTTCGTTGGGCGCGTGGCTGCATGGTCGGGCAGGGGAACTTGCGGGAGCGGCGCTAACGCCAGTGAGCACGACAGCTTCCGACATCGAAAAATATATTTCCCGAGCAATCATGACGTTCTTCGACATTGTGCAAGCGGAACTTTGATGTTTCATGATGGTGTGTGTCGGAGAAAGGCGAGGTGGCTATGCGAAAGGTTACTACAGTCGTACTGGCACTCGGACTGATGAGTGGCGTTGTCGCTGGCTGTGGCATCCCGACAGGTCAGTCGGTCAATCAGAAAATCCAGACACACGCACAACAACTGGATGAAAAGAACTATCAGAGTGAAGCCATGATGACGGTTCAAATGGACGATAACAATCAGACATATTATGTGAAGGTGTCCTATGAATCGCCAGAGGTCTACAAAATTGAATTGGGAAATCAGGATAAACAGATTCATCAAATCATCGTACACAACCAAAACGGCATGTTTATCGTCAGCCCATCACTTGGCAAAGTCTTTCGTTTCAATGGCAATTGGGCGCAGAACCAAGGGCAGATTTATCTCTATGATCAGTTGCTGAAACAGATCAGCAGCAAGGACGTGAAGATGACGAGATCGGGCGGGACTTATCAGTTCACTGTGCCAGTCACACCTGCGAGTGATACCATCAGCAGTCAGCAGGTGGTTCTGAACAAGGACTTGAATCCGACGTCCGTATCGCTTTTGGATAAGGATGGGAAGGCAGCGGTTTCTCTCAAATATACGTCCTTTAAGACGGGTGTGCAGTTCCAGGCAAACGCGTTTAACCCGCAGTCCATGGTGACAGATAAGGAGACAGCAAAAACGACCATGACGGGGGACGAACAAAGTTTCGGTTCAATTGAGGCCAAGGCCATGTATGGAGCGAAGTTGACCAGTTCCAAGCAAATGAGCGAGACCAGTGCACTCCTTCGGTACACTGGAGCGCATAACTACTTGTTGCAGGAATGGCGACCGACACAAGGCGCTTCAGCGACGCCTGACGGTCAATTGGTGAATATGTACGGCGTGCCAGCCATGTATTCAGGCAATGACCAAGTGGGCAGTTTAACTTGGATCGACAATGGCGTTGAGTTCTCATTGACGAGCAATGATTTAAACTTAGATCAGCTCGAAAATGTCGCACTGTCGACACTCGGTCAAATCGGAAAATAAAATCGAAGCACAAAACCCGGCCAGCAGACATTTGCTGTGGCCGGGTTTTTTCTATGTACAGATATCGGCGTTCCTTGATACACTTTGACTGACGAGGTGAGCAACATGTATCGAGGGACGTTCAGCATCATTGATTTACGGGCATTATCCCATAATTTACAGGTGCTCAAACGGCGTTTGGCGCCGGACACAAGACTTCTGATTGCCGTCAAGGCGAATGCTTATGGCCATGGCCTTGAACCTGTGATGAACGTGGTTATGCAAGGGCCAGTCGCGCAAGTGGCAGTGGCCACACTGGAAGAGGCACTGGCCATTCGGAAAGCAGGATACGATATACCCATCTTGTTGTTTGGCGCGCTGGGACCTCTTGAATTGACAATTGCCGCAAGGCATCAGGTCGAGGTGAGCTACATCCCGACTTGGGACGACTATTCAATTTTGCCGCAGTTTTATCCTCCCTTGAAAGTGCATATTCCGCTAGACACAGGTATGAACCGCATCGGATTTAAATCGATAGAATCGACCAAAGCATTTCTGGATTGGGTTCGATCACGCTCGGATGTCATTTGGAGCGGCGTGTATACGCACTTGGCCTGTGCAGACGCGTCGTCAGATGAGCATGCCCAAGCGCAAATCAGGCAATTTCGCGCTTGGTTGCGTGAACTAGAACAAGATGGATATCAGGTTCCGTTGGCGCATGCCGCCAACAGCGCGGGGGCGTGGCGAGATCCGGCGTGGCATTTTGATATGGTCCGGGTGGGCATTTCCGCATATGGTTACTCGCCAGATGATGATGTGCTTGCAATGCCAGAATTGCGTCCGGTAATGCATGTATACAGTTCCATTTCTCGCATAGAAACGGTCAATTCAGGTGAAACCATCTCATATGGCGCAACTTATCGGGCAGACAGGAGAATGCGGGTAGCGACTGTGCAAATGGGCTATGCGGATGGCTATCCGCGCGTGTTGTCGAATCAGGGGACGATGTTGGTGCGCGGTCAAAAGGCGCTGGTTGTCGGTCGTGTCTGCATGGATCAATTGATGTTGGACGTGTCGCACATCGAAGATGTCCAGGTAGGAGATTTCGTCACGGTCTTTGGCGCCGATACGCCTGCTGCGCTGACGCCACAGGCGTGGGGACAAACTGCTGCGGAACAGCGTGAACGATGGCTGGTAGACATATTTTCACAACAGCAGATAGGGACGCAACAACTGCTTCCGCTCAATCATTTGGCTACACTCGCTGGGACCATTTCATATGAATTGCTCTGTCAAATCAGCGCGCGCGTGCCAAAATTATATGTGCAATAAACTGTTCTCAAAGCGTAGTTGGGTACCTTATTGGGTACCTTAAAACAAGAGAATCGACATTTTTTGCGGCGCATTTTGTCGAAGTTTTTGACCTGCCCCCCGAAGGAGGTTATAATAGCCGTTATGATAAGTGTCACCAGTGCAGTGGAGGTGCCGCGCGTGTCCGGGAAAAAACGCATGGTAGTCTACGTTCCGGAGCAATTGCTAGAACAGGTGGATGGCTTCGCACAAACCGACTGCGCAAATCGCAGTCAAATTGTACGAGAAGCATTGCGTATGTATGTATCAAGCCATCGCAAAAACGATATTCGTGAACAGATGCAGCAAGGGTATCAGGAAATGGCACGCTTAAATTTGCGTATTGCTTCCGAATCATTTCCCCTGGAACAAGAAGCAGGAGGCACGGTTGAACGCTTAGTAAGCGGGGTGTAATTGATTGAATGTCAAACGAGGGGACATCTTCTTTGCCGATTTGTCACCCGTTGTCGGTTCAGAACAAGGCGGGTTTCGCCCTGTTTTGATTATTCAAAACGACATCGGAAATCGATTTAGCCCCACAGTGATTGTTGCTGCTATTACTGCCCAAATCCAAAAGGCCAAGTTGCCGACGCACGTTGAAATCCCCGCGCAGAAATATGGTTTGGAGCGGGATTCGGTCGTTCTTTTGGAGCAGTTGCGCACACTCGACAAGCAACGTTTGACAGACAAAATTACGCATCTGGACGAACCGATGATGAAAATGGTCAACGACGGTTTGCTGATTAGCTTAGGTCTGGTTGAGTTTTGATTCGTTCAAAAGATTTCGCTTGATAGACCGCCATACGTGATGTGTGTCACGCCAGCAGCAGCATGAAAATGTGGATGGATTGCAGCATCGCGGATGGCGCAGTAACAGTACCGCTCATTTTTGGGATTGGGGGGACGGATGACAAGTCCGTCTTTTTTTATTGGGAAAATTGAAGTGTCCTTTGATTTTACATAGCATGTCGAGGAGTGAAGAGCAGTGTCACAAGTGAGAGAAGCGTCGCAAATTCGGGATTTTTCGCTGGCCGAAGCCGGTGAGTTAAAAATTGATTGGGTGCGCGAGCATATGCCACTTTTGCGGCAACTTGAAGTGCGATTCCGTGAGGAACAACCGTTTGCTGGCAAGCGGATATCCGTCTGTCTCCATTTGGAGGCAAAGACTGCCTACTTGGCGTTGGTCGTGCAGGCGGGGGGCGCACATGTGGCGTTGGCGGGCAGCAATCCTCTTTCGACACAAGATGATGTCGCTGCGGCACTGGTCAAGCGAGGTGTGACGACACATGCTTGGTATGACGCGACGCCGGAGGAGTATAGAGCGCATTTGCGCGCTGTGTTGGATCATCATCCGCAGGGCGTGATCGACGATGGAGCCGATTTGGCGACTATTTTGCATCAGGAGCGGCCTGATCAGGCAAAGGAAATCATCGGCGGTTGTGAGGAGACGACGACGGGCATCATTCGCTTGCGCGCAATGAGTGACGAGGGGATACTGCAGTATCCGATGATTGGTGTGAACGACGCTGATTGTAAGCATTTGTTCGACAATCGCTATGGTACGGGGCAGTCGGTTTGGGATGGTGTCATGCGCACGACCAATTTGGTGATTGCCGGGAAAACTGTAGTCGTAGTCGGATATGGCTGGTGTGGCAAAGGGGTTGCGATGCGTGCCAAGGGGCTCGGCGCCAAAGTGATTGTCTGCGAGGTTGATGCGGTTCGCGCGGTGGAAGCTGTGATGGACGGGTTTGCGGTGATGCCGATTGTCGAAGCGGCGCCGCATGGAGATTATTTTATCACGGTCACTGGCGTCAAAGAGGTCATTCACAAAGCGGCGTTGGCGCGCATGAAAGATGGGGCGATACTTGGCAATGCAGGCCACTTTGACGTGGAGATCAGCAAGCCGGATCTCGACGCTCTGTCTGCGTCGAAGCGACGGGTGCGTCCGAACATTGATGAATACAGACTGCCTGACGGCAGGCGCTTATATCTGATTGCCGAGGGGCGGTTGGTCAATTTGGCAGCCGGGGACGGCCATCCTGCTGAAGTGATGGACATGACGTTCGCGCTTCAGGCGTTGGGTTTGCGCGAAGTCATGACGAACACCTATGCGCCTGGCTTGCATATGATCCCTCGAGCACTCGACTTGGAAGTCGCGCAGATGCGCTTGGCCAGTTGGCAGGTTGAAATCGATACTTTGACAGAAGCGCAAAGCGCGTACCTCCACAGTTGGCAGTGACTTGATTGGAGGGACGGCGATGGTCCGACCGCTAATTGGTTTGACCGGGATGCGACATGTGCGGGCGACAAACTTGCCAGGTATGCCACTGCCAGGGGTTGCGCTGTCTGACGATTATACTGAGGGTGTCGAACGGGCAGGAGGACTGCCAGTCGTCATCCCCTTTTTGTCTGACGATACACTCGCCCAAATCGCGACTCGGCTGGACGGATTGTTGCTAAGCGGCGGTGAGGATGTGGATCCGACCACGTTTGGCGAAGAGCCGATGTATGGACTGGGAAACGTCGTCGCGGAACGAGACAGATTGGAAATCGCCTTGATTCACTTGATGCGCGCCCAAGGTAAGCCTGTGCTGGGCATCTGTCGCGGTATTCAGATGCTCAACGTCGCGCTCGGCGGCACATTGTATCAGGATTTGCCAAGGCAGTGGAAGGGCAAGATTCAACACGCCCAGAAAGCGGCTCGCAATCATGTCAGCCATCGTGTAAAGATTGAACCAGGTAGTCGTCTCGCTGCTTGTTTCGATGGGGAAAAAACCTTGAAAGTGAACAGCTTTCATCATCAGGCCATCCGCAAACTCGCTGAACCGCTGCGTGCAGTGGCATGGGATGCGGAAAATCTGGTCGAGGCGGTGGAGGCCACCTCTGGGCCGTTTATGCTTGGCGTGCAGTGGCATCCAGAGAATTTGTGGCGGACAGATACCAAGACGCTGGGGTTGTTTCGAGCGTTGGTGGAGGCTGTACAAGGAAAGTGACAAGGTGAACGCAAAAGTGAGAAAGCGTTCGCCCAATTGCGAAAGGGCTGCGAATCAGTCACTGTGACTGGCTTGCAGCCCTTTGTTCATTTTCCTGTGATGGTGTCAGGACAGCCAGTGCCAGTCTGTTCCACCATCTGTTGTCTTTAGGATGCCATCGCCAAGCAGCATGTAGCCGTCGTGATCGTCGACAAACGACATGGACACAGCCGTATCCGAAAGAGGCGTGATGAGCGGCATAAATAAACCGCCGTCCTTTTGTGTATCTTTGCGCCATGACTTTCCAGCATTCGTGGTGATGAAAACGGCAGCGGATGCGTCTGAATCCCAGGGATGCTTTTGGGCGAACAGAATCCCCGTGTTTGGGGTCGGATGTGCGATCCCCTCGACCAGCCACCCCTGCGGCAATTTCCATTGGGTCGTAAACTTGCCGGATTGACTGTTGAAACTGAGCAGACTTGTCGTAAACTGCTCGCTTCCTGCTTTCGGTTGGCTGCTGACCGCCAACCAACCATCGTTCTTGTCTGCGAAAGCGAGCGATTGGTTCAGCGCGTTCGGGGTATTGACACTGCTCGACAATCGCCAAGACAAGCCATTCTTGGACTGCAGCAAATCCACTTTTGCGCCCTCTGTCACACCTAAGACATAGCCTGATGAGGTCGCGTACAGATAAGTGGGTTGTACCTCGCCTCGGCTGATGTCTGTTTGCATGCTGCTAGGGAATGTCGTATTCTTTTCAACCGCCCACGTTTTTCCGCCATCATGCGTGACTTCAATGCCCCAGGTTGCTTCGCCATTCTGTTTGTTCTGACCTTGGACGACGATCTCGCCATCGAGCGCATCTTGAAATGAGACGGCGAGTGGTTTTGCGTTTTGGCCAAGATTGGCCACTTTACTCCACGACTGACCGCCATCGCTGGTCTTTAAAATGACATCTTGGTTGGCGACCGTGCCAATGCCATAACCGACCGTCTGATTGACAAAATCAATCGCTGTCGATGGCAATGTCTCCGGATAGATTTGCCGCCAGACGTGTCCACCATCGGTCGACTTTAAGACAGCTGCGCCGCCGCTGTTCAGCGAAGCAGTCGCGTACAGGGTGTTGCCGAAGCGTTGACTGATGGAGGCGTCTCGCCATTCGTTCTGCCTGCTGGCTGGGGTCACTTGGCCGGTAGCTAGGTTCACCACATCCATGCCACCGGCGAATGGGGCAGCTCCTGGATTTTGCGGCACCATTGCGTAACCCGTGTTCGTGACCACGGGTTCACCTTGACCAACGCGTCCTGTAAATTGATTCGGCGTGGTCTTTGACCAGGTTGTGCCGCCGTCGTTGGTCAAATACATCGTCGTATTCCAGTCATCCAAGTCTTTGACGAGGAAGATCCCTTGATTTGCATTGCCGAAAGCCACTTCCGCTTGCCAAACGTGGATCGGCGCTGTTTGGATTGACGTAGTAAACTGTTGGCCGCCATCCGTGGTTTTGAGCAGTCGGACGACAGATTCGGGATCTTGCGGTTCGTTTGTCGTGTTGGCCGCTTGCGGCGTGCTTGTGACGATCCAGCCGGTGTTCGCGTCCACAAAGTGAATGTCTGTTGCACGACCAGTTATGGATAACGTACGCCATGTATTTCCGCCATCGTTCGACGCTAATACGTGCCCACCAATCAGCGCAAAGCCTGTTTGGGCGAACAACGATAGCTTGACATTGTCGGTGGTTGTGTCAGTGGGATCCGTTTCTGTCTTTGTCCACACAGTTTGCCACGACTTCCCTCGGTCAGTCGTCTTCTCTATCGACCACGTATTCGTTTCTGTGGTCGCATTTGCTTTGGGTGTTTTTCCAGATTTCAGAATGACAAATCCCTCGTTGGCATTGATGAACGAGACATCGGCAATGTCGCTGTCAAACTGACCGATTTTCTGCCAGGTCGATCCGCCGTCCTGCGTTGCAAACACTTGTTGGTTTGCGCCAAGGAACCCGTTTTGCGCGTCGATGAAGTCCGGCGTCGTCGCAGTCATGTCCTCTGTCGTCACCGGTTTTTGGCCAGTGACGGCAAGTGTGCCTATTCCTTTCGACGGATCGGCCGTAGGGGCGCTTGCGGTCTTTTGTCCATTGGCATGTATGGCAGTTTTGTCAGTTGTCTTTGCATATACGACAGCGCCGCAAACGCCCAGTGTAATGACTGTCAACAGGGCAGACGTCACAAATTTTGTTCGTTGTAAAGGCATTGGATGGTACGCCTCCTAGTATATTGATGTCACGTACTCCAAAGAGTTTTGAGATAAAATTCTCGTAGTGGTCGGGGTACTACGAATTCCTCCTTGGGACCATTGGTTCTCGATA